>DARI01000011.1:23850-51729 GCA_002503285.1 Euryarchaeota archaeon UBA557 | reverse complement strand
TGCTCCGATGTGTTGAGTAATGCCACCGGCTTCCCTATCCATTACAGATGATCGAGACTCTAGGCCTAGAGACCTTACATGATCTAGAAGGGATGTCTTACCATGATCTACATGGCCTAATATGGCAATAATTGGCTGTCTAGTTTTATCCAATCAACCATCTCCATAATTCCATCTCTTTTGATATATCTTACTCATATATTTGGTCTTCAATATCTCTCTTCCAATCAGAAATACCGTCAGGAAACCACAAATTTAATTCATATTTTGCCGTATCTTCAGAATCTGATCCGTGTATTAAATTATGACCGATGTCCATAGCCAAATCTCCTCTTATTGTCCCCGGAGATGCATCTCTACCATTCGTAGGGCCAATTAAATTTCTTGATACTTTAATCGCCTCAACTCCTCTCCATGCCATTGCAATTACTGGTCCAGAAGTAATAAATTTTATTAGACCAGGATAAAATGGTCTTTCCTTATGTACTGCATAATGAGCTTCAGCTACTTCATTGGAAGGTATTACTTGCTGTAATCCAACTAAACGCAATCCCTTATTTTCAAACCGGGCTAATATTTCGCCAACTAATCCTCTCTGAACGCCATCCGGTTTAATCATTATATAGGTAGTCTGCATATCTCCCATATTCTGCCCGACTAACCTCCCCTATTTCAACGCAAAGCCCAACTTGGTACATCTTATACCCAAAGAGCCGAATTATTGATTTGCTATCAGCACTTCGAATGTGTATGCGTGTACTACATATATTACTCATTTCTTTGATAATGACTACTTCAGGTTGTTTATCTAGTGTAGAGGATACAATTAATCCTGAACAGGAATTATTTGACGATACAGTTTTTATTGATGAAGATGAACATATTAAATTGACATGGACAATTGAAAGTGTTAGAGTTATACGAATAAATCTTGGCCTCTTAGATGGACCTAATATTGATCTTTATACTATGACTGAACTTAATTATGAGGATTACAAAGAATGTAATGCATTCAATTATATTGTCAAACTAAGCGATCCTAATACTTCTAATGTAGATATTGAAGTTACTGTAGATGAAGGTACTTATGTTACGGTATTGGATAATACAGATTGCGGAGATGCGCAACCCCCCGACCAATCAGGTGGTAATCCACTATTAAGCGACGACAATGATCGGGCTAGAGTAGAATACAAACTTACTGCCCAGTAAAATGAAAATATATTATTAATGGAAAAAATAATTACTTAAAAATTTAAGATTAAGTTATTTAATTCCGCCTTTCTCATAGCGTTGTGTCCATTTTAGTCTTCGTGGATTACGGCGTAACTTTAACGCATTTTTTCGAGCCTTACTATCTTTGAACCACATTACTGAACCATCTTTTTTAACAAACATCATGCCTGTTCCAGGTTCTATTTCTTCATGTGAGAAACTACAAATTCTTCTTTCTGGCATTTTAATAACCTACCTAGTTCCTAATCTACGGGCTTCTCGTCCAGTATCTCTCAACATTAGGATATCTCCTACTCGAATTGGTCCAACTACATTACGTGCAATTATTCTCCCAATATCTCTTGGATTATTTGAGTCATTTACTCTAACTTTGACTTGAGTAGCTTCTCCAGTCATTCCGGTTCTACCAACAATTTCAACAACTTCTGCTGGCCACGCTTCTTTTGCCATATCTTCAACTCCTGAGGTTATCCTTACTGTGACAAGGTCTCAAAGTGACCTTTAATTTCATTAAATCTATCTTGAGCATCCTTTTCCATACTAATCACAGCTACTGCTGCAGTTTTAGTTCCATTACTCATTCCTGCTGCTTCAGCAAGGAATGTTTGATCGGCTACATATATGAATGGAATATCTTTTTCTTTGCAAATCATTGGAATATGGGCTAATAATTCTCCTGGACTTACATTTTCTGCCATTACTATCATTAGTGCAGTACCTCTCTCTGCGGCTTTGGTAACTTCATTAGCACCTTTCTTCAGTCTTCCACGTTCATTCTTCCCAACGGCCTTCACCATTTCATAGACTTGCTCTTGTACGTCTTGCGGGGTTTCAAAAGATATATGTACACTCATTAGATAATCTCCTCATGTAGGTAAGTCGGCGCACGACTTGGCTGATATAAACGCAACGCATTAAAAAAACTTCCAGATCTAGGTTATATTAATTTTTTAATGCCCCTAGACAATGCATTAGCAGATTCTACAACTGCCCTGGGATTTGATAAAGAGTCGGTACTGTAAACGCCGTCAACATGATTGGCCATTTTTGTAATTGCACCACCAGTAAAAAGGCCATGTGTACATGCCGCATGAACTTCTAATGCACCCTGCCTTCTTAGAGCATCGCTAGCTCTACAGATTGTCCCTCCAGTACTAATCATATCGTCAACTATGGCTACAATTTTGCCTGAAACATCTAAATTTTTAGGTGTATGTTCTATCGTATGAGCATCAATTCTAGTTTTTTCTAAATAAGAAAACTCACAACCTATTATTCTAGCGACTTCAGAGGCTCTCTTTATTGCTCCTTTATCTGGGCTTAGGATAAAATCTGGCATCACATCTCTGCTTAGTTTATCGGCAATTTCTGGCATAGAACTAACAAATTCTATCGGAAAATTTAATTTTTCAAGTACGGATTGCTCGTGCAAATCTAATATCACCATTCCATCACAATAATTAGTCAATAACTTACCTATGACTTCTGCAGAAACTACTTCTCCTTTTGAAAATCTTTTGTCCTGCCTAGAATATCCATAGTATGGGATTGCTAGAATTATTCCAGGACCCACATCTTCTAGATTTTGCGGTTCTTCACCTTTTAAATTTACTAAATCTCCCTTCCTAACATCTTTAATTGAATTTAATAATAAAATAGTTTTTAAAATCTCGGAATCAGGAAATGTATTGGAAACTAATATGACTTTTTCAGATCTTACGGATTCTATTGCATCATTTGGCAACCTGACATAACCTTCCCCATCAGGAAATCTTCTATCTTCCATTATTACATGTTCCATGTCCATGATGTTAGCCAATGAACTCGCTATTTTTTGACCATTAGCACCACTAACTATTGGCATATTGTTCTAGTCGAACAGTTCACCCTTCATGACTATGCCGATTAATATAAATTTTATTTGGTGGACATGACAAGATTTGAACTTGCGACCTCCCGGTTATCAGCCGGGTGCTCCAGCCAGACTAAGCTACACGTCCTTGTGTGACCTCGCGAGTTATACTTTGTTTTTGAACACTACTCACAAAACTTAGTCTTTATCAAAAACTATATCTTCGCTATTTAATTTTATATAGCTAGGCAATGTACTCAATCTTTTAGCAGAACATTTCAGTATTATTTCATCCAATCTAGCAGTTGTTCTTGATAATTGTCCAACCGGCACAATTATCGTTTCAGGTAATGCATATCTAGTTTTCATCATAAAATGAGGTTTTACTATTAATCCCTTGTAGGTTCTTTTTATTTTTACTAATCCTATTACATTGCCTATGTCGGATCCATCATTATCTAATACTGCACGGTCTTTTAGTTCATCAGGGGCGAATAACTTTTCGTTAATTCTAACTGTATTTCTCCATCTTCTTTGTAATTCTCTCATAGATTTTGATAATTTTACTGCCCCATCTGATCGAATGCTATGTACTAATTCCTTTGACAAGGGGGCATATTCAGCCGGTTTTCGCATATATTCATTTGCCACATTATCTACAACTTGGAGTCTCATGGATTTAACATAATCATCACTTGGATGAAATCTTTCTCCGGTTATAGTGCCCACTAATTTATCTCCAACATATACCTCTCTTTGTAGCAATTCTTGTATTCTAAATTCATCATTCATTGTATTTCCTCTGAAAGGTGTTTCTGCATCCCCGCCGTCTCCCTCAAGTAGGCTAAGGTAAGAAAGGCACTTATATATATTCCATAAACTAGAATAATTTTTCAATTAGAATTTTTATATAATATGTAATTATTCAATTGAAAAATCAAACTGAGTTTAATTATTTGGTTGATTATCAGAATTTAATTATTTAAATATTTTTTAATTAAAAAATCAGTAATTATGAAAAAAGAGATTTTCCTCAGAAAATGTTGATGAACGATAACACTCTCGGACGATTGATGAACTCTGTCCTTAACCAGTTAAGCATAGTCCGTAGTAAATCCGGTAACGCCAATACAACCGGCCTAAATGATAATTTTATTGAAAAGTTTAGCAAATTAGATCCTTCACTGTCTCAAGCAGTGGATGAAGCAGTAATCAATCAAAATAATTTAATTAACGACTTTGGCTCAGATGTTCTTAAAATGGACGAACAAGATCTTATTTCTAAATTACAAAGTGATTATGTTAATTTTTATTCTAAGTATACCATTAACCCATACGTTGCAATTGCTGCAAGAGGTCCCTGGATAATTACTTCGCATGGAGCTGTGTTGCATGATAATGGAGGTTACGGGATGCTCGGAATGGGTCACGGGCCAATTGATATATTATCGGCAATGAAAGAAAACTGGGTAATGGCAAATGTCATGACACCTTCTTTCAGCCACAAAAGACTTGCTGATAGACTAAGGAAAGAAGTTGGCCATAAGAGAGATTTTTGTCCATTTAGTAGATTTGTATGCCTAAATAGTGGCTCTGAATCAGTTACTATATCTCTTAGGATATCTGATGTAAATTCATTCAATATGACTTCAAAAGGTGGAAGGCACGAGGGCAAAACTCCAAAATTACTTGCATTAACTCAAGGATTTCATGGTAGAACCGATAGGCCCGCCCAATTATCAGATTCATGCAAAGAAAAATATGATTCTAATCTAGCCACATTCCGTGATCGCGAAAATTTAATTCTTGTTTCGCCGAATAATATAGCCGAACTCAGGGAAGCCTTCTCAAAAGCAGAATCAAATGGAGATTTCATAGAATTAATGGCAATTGAGCCAGTTATGGGTGAAGGAAATCCCGGATTATGCATAACCAGAGAATTCTATGATGAAGCAAGAAAATTATGTACTAATAATGGTACTATGCTATTGGTAGATTCTATTCAGGCCGGATTAAGGGGCCAGGGATGCCTTAGTATTGTTGATTATGCTGGTTTCGAAACCTGCAAAGTTCCAGATATGGAGACATGGTCTAAAGCCCTTAATGCAGGACAATACCCTCTCTCTATTGTTGGATTAAGTGAAAATGCTGCTAATTTGTATGAGGTTGGAATATATGGGAATACTATGACTACAAATCCTAGGGCCTTGGAGACTGCCGTGGCTGTTTTGGATAAAATAACTCCAGAACTAAGGGATAATATCGTTAATAGGGGTGCTGAATTCCTAGAAAAATTGAATTTACTTTCAGATGAGTTACCTGGATGCATAACCAAAATCCAAGGTACTGGATTATTACTAAGTGCTGAATTAGAGCCAACTAAATTGACTGTCATTGGTCCTGGAATGGTAGAAGAATGGTGTAGGTGCAATGGTTTAGGAATAATCCATGGAGGTAAAAATGCTCTAAGATTTACTCCACATTTTGGACTAACCTCTTCTGAAATAGATCTTATAATATCTGTTTTGAGGGATGCTTTAATTCATTTTACAAAATCTAAAGGTGCTGAAAATATATTGGCCCAAGTGGTATGATGGGCCAAGAGATTTGTATCCGAGGATCTAAAGATTTCTTTTATTTAGCACTTGAAGATAGGTTAAAACGTTCAGGAATAAATATTACTTCAGATGCAAAGAACGCTAGTACTACGATTGGAATCGATACTAATGATGAAGTTGACTTATTGATTATCCCTAAAGGTAGTAAAAATAATAATGGCAGACTAGTAATTATTATTCATGATCTCATAATACCCACAGGTTATTCTAAATGGAGTCCAAAAGATATTTACTTATTTGTAGAGCAAATTAAAAATAATGAAACTAATATCGTTGACAAATCAAAAATACATTACTTAGTTCATATTAGGGATGCCATTGAAGCGATATCTATGATAGTATTATCTAATAATTTTCATGATTCTAGAGGTACTATGAATATCTGCGGAAGAAGAGCATGGTCAAATGAATCTATTTTCAATGAAATAAAGATGCTATGGACAAGATTTCATAACTCAATAAATTATACTCATACTACTGATTCTTTATCAAAAATACCAAGTATTATCAAAGAAAATAATAGAAAAAATAGAGAAAGGCCGAACCTTGATTCACTAAATAAAGAATTAATAAGAGCGGGAGGAGATGGCTGGCATCCCCTCACGCCTTTGCGTACAGGACTAATGGAATTGCTTGCACAAAACCTTTGAGTCCACTCTGAACTATATTTTTTATTAGTTTAAGAAATAATTAACGAGTGTTCTTATCGTTTTGAACAGCTAGACGTACTGCTTGAGCATGAGCCTTCATCTCTTGCATAGCTTTTCTTACACGTGTTCCAGCAGCAGAGTTGCCACCGTCGTGTTTACCAGCATCTGTGAGTGCTGCAGTCAATTCATCAATCATTCCTTGTACCATATCGCTAACGGACATATCTCATCGCACCATAGTGCCATTATTAGCCATTACTGTTACTAAAAATCTAAATTCATTGTTTATTAAACAAATCTGCACCTAATATTGGAAGTATAATGCTTGCATCCCCTTCAACTACTACTTGTGGGGCAGTAGGTCGTATTTTACCCCAAGAAATGGCTTCTTTCAATCTTGCACCTGATAAAGAACCATCATATTCTGGAGCAGTTGTTATCCCAACAGCTGAATCTAAACCTCCTCTATATTGATTCCACCAAATAACATGGTGCTTTGAAATTCCACCACCTATCATTAATGCATGACTTTCTTTGGATGTCCACGTTAAATCAGAAAGTATTTGTTCATCTGCAAGAAAGTCAATCATAAAATTTGGACTCTTTTGTCTATGCATAAATAGTTGAGCACCAATCGCCCCATCTGATAATCCCGGAATAACAATGGGGATTCTATTTTTTGCAGCCCAATATAAAATTGAAGTTTCATCATTTATTCTGTCTCCAAGCTCCCAACAGAGCTCTACAGAACCGAAGCCAAGCCAAGGATTGCCGGGTCGCTCAATTTTACGCTTATCTTCAATTTCCTTTAGCCATGGCAAAACTGTTTTTTCTAATATTTCCCCATAACATTCATTCGGTATAACTACATTTCCTAGTCTATTCAAGCCCTCATCGCCTAATGCAATATCATCTAGATCAAAATCTCCATGAAAATAATCTTCATATGTACGCGCAATATCATGGTCTAAAGTTCCACAAGTTGTAATTATAATATTAAATTTTTTATTTTTAATGGCTTCAAGAAAAAATCCTCTTGTACCTGTAGCGCATAAACATGCAGGAAAAGAAAGCCAATTTATTACTCCCTCTTGATCTGTTTTAGCAATAGAATCACGCAATATATCTCTGGCCTTTGCTAACTTGCTAGCAGTAAATCCTCCTGCTTGTCCCATCTGATCGATCAATGAACTAACATTATCAACAACCGAAAAATCATAATCCTTCACTGGAGTATTAAAATCACCTTTAGAATATTTTGGCATAATGAACCCGACTAAGGTTCTAAATTTGAATCCGTCGCATTTTTCATTTGATATATTCTATCTCTAATTGTAGCCGCTCTTTCAAAATCTAATCTTTCAGCAGCCTGTTTCATCTCTTTCTTTAAT
This sequence comes from Euryarchaeota archaeon UBA557, assembly GCA_002503285.1. GTDB lineage: Archaea > Thermoplasmatota > Poseidoniia > Poseidoniales > Thalassarchaeaceae > MGIIb-O3. The sequence continues at coordinate 43,982 of DARI01000011.1, read as the reverse complement.
TTTTTAATTATTTTTTCTAGTTCTTCATTTTTTGAATCATCAAAATTATTAATCTCTTCATCAATCCAATTAGGTTGAGATATATTATCAACTAATGAATTATTACTACTCCATGCACCTACTCCTAAGTCAAATTTATTAGTAAGTGCATTAATTCCCTTCTTTGGAATTTTCCCAACTAATTTCCTACCTCCTTTTTCACCTTTACCTGCTACTCCTGCCATTAAGTCTTCAATTTCTAATCCCATCTTTGGAATACTTTTTTTGATAGTTTTGGGAGTTATATTATTTGCTAAATTATGTTTATTTTGCCTACTTCTTCTAGATATTGTTTGTTCAATGGCGGCCTCCATTGCAGGAGATATTGTGTCAGCATAGAGTATGACTGATCCATCTTCATTTCTAGATGCTCTCCCGATTGTTTGTAGTAAAGCGCGTTCATTCCTTAGAAAACCTTGTTTATCGGCATCAAAAATTGCTACTAATGACACTTCAGGTATGTCTAAACCTTCTCTTAACAGATTAATTCCTACAATTACATCAATATGTCCTATTCTCAGGGCTTTAATTATTTCAGTTCTCTCTAAAGTATCAATTTCACTATGCAAATAATGAGCTTTAACGCCCATTCTCTGAAAATATTCTGAAATCTCTTCAGCAAATTTAATGGTTAATACTGTAACTAAAATTCGCTGATTCAATTTTATTTTTTCATTTATCATGCCTAATAAGTCCTGTACTTGACCCTCAGTTGGCCTTACTTCTATTTTGGGATCTAATAATCCAGTAGGTCTTATTTCCATTTTCACAATGCCGTCAATTTCTGACAAGACTTGTTGCATAGTCTTTTTTTCTTTTGATTTTTTAATTTCTGAAGGAATAGCACCACCTCCGCTGCTAACGTGTAACAAACCTTCTGGAACTGCCTGATTAGTAATTTCAGCTAGGTGACGTAACTCCCTCTCTCCTGGAGTTGCGCTAACATATAGCATCTGAGGAATCAGTTCTTGAAATTCTTTTATTTTTAATGGTCTATTATCATAAGCTGAAGGAAGTCTAAAACCATGATCAATTAGATTTTTTTTCCGTGAATAATCTCCTCCAAACATTCCTCCAACTTGAGGCAAACTCACATGAGATTCATCCATGATTACAAGATAGTTACTTTTTCCTCCATGAAATTTACTTGCATTTCTAGAAAAAAAATCTAATAAACAGTATGCACGTTGTCCTTTTTCCCTACCATCGAAATGTAAAGAATAATTTTCAACACCTTTACACGATCCAACCTCAGATAACATCTCCAAATCAAATTTTGTACGTTGTTCGATTCTATGACTTTCCAATTCCATACTTTTAGAATCATAATATCTAATTCTTTCATCCATTTCATCTTCTATATCTCTCAAAGCATCATTAAATCTTTCTTCATCAGTCATATAGAATTCTCTAGGATGTATCCATGCCTCCTCAATTTCATCCAGTACTTCCCAAGATACTGCTTCACAAACTTGAATCTTTTCAATTCCTTCCCAATTGAATCTTATTCGTAGCGGATCATCCCTACTAGGCATCCAAATGTCTAGTATTTCTCCCCTTAATCTAACATCTCCTTTAGTTAAATCTCCCTTTGTACGCCTATATTGAAGTCCAACCAAATCATGTACAATATTTTGAGGGTCCGACTCTTCCCCTGTACACAAACGTAAATGATTTTGCTCAAACACTTCGGGAGGATTCAAACCGTATATTATAGATACCGAACCTACGGCAATTACATCCGGTCTAGATACCAGAGAGGCAACTGTCGAAAAACGCTCTTGTTCAATTCTTTCATTCATTTGTAATTCCTTATCGATAAATAAATCTCTCCCTGGTATGTATGCTTCTGGTTGATAATAATCATAATAACTAACAAAATATTCAACTGCATTTTCAGGAAACAAATCTGACATTTCTTGCCATAATTGTCTTGCCAATGTCTTATTATGTGATAATATTAGTGTAGGGCGTTGTAATTTTTTAATTATATTGGCCATAGCAAATGTCTTTCCAGAACCCGTTACGCCTAGTAAAACACAACGCTCTTGGCCATTTTCAATTTGCTCAACTAGCTTATCAACGGCTTGTTGTTGATCTCCAGCCGTTCCATAATCAGATTTCAAAACAAACATAATTACCACTTAACTGATTAGTTTGAAACTTCCTAAGATTAATGAAATCAATAATAACCATCCTGTGGACATAGATACTCTGAATAATACATTTTGAAAATCATCAAATTTTTCCTGAGATAAAATTACATAAATATTTACCAATGCCATGATTCCCGCAGTTGCTATGAACCATATCTCATTTATTGGGTCTGCAATGGCAAAGCAAGCAAACCAAAGTAATGTTAACTGTACTGAAGTTCTAGTTGTTACTTTTTCATTAAACCTTGCGGGAAAAGAATATATTCCATTTTTTTTATCATTTTTAATATCCATTTTTGCATAATTAATATCGAATACTGTAATCCATAGCATTACTCCTATTGATATGAAGAAGATTTTAGGAAACCAAAGTAATCCTGCATATCCTTCACTAATCCCAGTTATCGCAGACCATCCGTGCATGTCAGCAGCAACTGCTAACCAAGCACCCGCTGGTGCCAATGCGAGGCAGGTTCCTAACCATAAATGACATAGCCAAGTAAATCGTTTTGTGTATGGATAAATAAAAAATACTAAAACTGGTAACCAAGACATCATTAATGCTACTTTATTTAACATTCCAGCACCAATTATCAATATTAAAAAGAATATTATGGATAATATCCAAGCACCTTTTATGGATATTGATCCCGATATAAGGTGACGATTTTTAGTGCGAGGATTGGATGCATCAATGTCTTTATCTATTATTCGATTTAATGTCATAGCCAAACCTCTAGCACCTATTGCTGCAAAAAATATCCACAAAATATTAGAATTGGTATCAGGAAACTGCTCTATTGCTATGATATAACCAATAAGAATGAAAGGTAGTGAAAATAAAGTATGCTCTATCTTGATGAAACTTAAAATATCCTTTAACTTCATTAATAACCCATCCGTTTCATCATATTCTGAACTTTTTCTAACATGTCTTTGTCATGTAATGTCACAGCGGGCCATCTTCTGACAGGTAGTGGACCATTTTTGGATGGTATGGGGGCCGTTGCATCCCATGCTATTCTTTGTTTACTTTTATCAAAATGAATATCTCTTCCAACATCAAATCTACAAAATAATTGCCAAAGTAATTTCCTTTTCCAATCATCTCTCTTTAGATTAATATCATCATCAGTTATGAATAACCATCTTAAATTCTTTGAAGACTCTAAATTCCAAACTTCTTCACAAATTTTTCTTATCTTATTCCTTTGTTTCTCTGCATCCTCTTCATTATACTCTTCAACATTTATTTCCGGCTTCGGACCACCTTCGATATTGGTAGTAACTACCATCATCGAAGGCCTCAACATTCTAACATCAACAATTCCTTCTATTGCAGATGCAGATATTGCAACCGAATTAATATTTGAATTATTTTTATCAATTTTCTCAACTTCTGAATTTTCACTCGTTGCATCTATTAGTAACTTGGTATGAATATTTTCAATTGGTGAAGCATGTTCTAATGTGTCTGCAACCATTCCTTTAAGAAATACTAAGTCATTTGGAATATTAACATTCGATTCTATCACATCTAGAAGGCAATCTAAATCTTTAACCGGATGATTTTTATCTACTGCTATTATAGTTTTCAAAAACATCATTTGCCCTGCACCCAATAATCCAAGAGCAGTTTTTCGACTCTGTCTTGGATATCGTTGCTTGGAAGATACAATGGCAAGATTATGAAATCCAGTTTCAAGTGGTAAAAATAAATCTATTACATCCCTGTGTTGGAATTGTAATACGGGTCTAAAAGAATCTCCAATCGCTTCTCCTAAATATCCATCTTCCATTGGAGGAACTCCTACAATTGTCATTGGAATAATTGGATCTTTTCTATGAGTAATTTTAGTAACATGCATAACTGGATAATGATCTGCTAATGAATAATGACCAAAATGATCTCCAAATGGCCCTTCGAGACGAGTTTCACCTGGAATCATGTAACCTTCAATTACAAAATCACATTCTGCAGGAACAAATAAGTCATTAGTTTTACATTTGACTATCTTCAATCTCTTTTTACCTAATAATCCAGCAAATTCATATTCTGATAAATTATCTGGCAGGGGTGAAATAGCACTAAAAATAATCTCTGGTGGTCCACCGAGGCAAATCGCAACCGGCATTTTTGAATCTTCAGATTCAGCCGCATGATCTGCACCATGCTTATGTGCTTGCCAATGTAAACCTAATTCCTTTGATCCAAAAACCTGACTTCTGTACATGCCCATATTATGTTCTCCTGTTTTAGAATCAGCAGTTATTACAAGTGGCAATGTCATAAATGGACCACCATCTAACGGCCATGTGGTAGGTATTGGTAATTTAGTGAGATCTGGATCATCAATAACGATTTGCTGACAAGCAGCTTTCTTAACCCTTTTAGGGGCCATAGACATACCTTCCATTGCTAAACCCAATCCTTTCCATGGTGCCTTCAATATACCGCCAATATCCGGTTTCATTAGTGCAACCATTCTATCTCCAATTTCTCTAGGTTCTTTAACGCCGAGAGCAAGATTAGTCCTCTCTCTTGTTCCAAATAGATTCATGGCTAAGGAATATTTACTGATACTACCATCAGCCAGCCGGGGTTGATCAAATATTACTGCAGGCCCTCCATTCTTGACTAAATAATCTGCAATACAGCCTGCTTCAAACTTGACATCAACAGGATTACTAATTCTAAGTAGATCATTTCTGGCTTCTAGTTCGCGGATATATCTTGCCATATTACCCCACTTCATACTACGTCGAAGCACTTGGAGGATGAGAATGTTCGCTTTTTAGCGTAGACATTTGACCGAGAGATTCTTTGACATAAACTATCTCCGAGGGCCATGACTCATGACATTAAGGCGTGTGATGTTTTGGTAATAGGTGCTGGCCCAGGTGGCGGAAATGCGGCTTTACATAGTGCTAGGGCTGGACTTTCTACAATAATTATTGAAGATCATGAAGAAATAGGGACACCTGTTCATTGCGGTGAATGTATTTCTGATGTTGCATGCGATAATCTTGATTTAGAATTGCCCAAAAATGTAATCAGTAAACGAGTAAATGGTATAAGAGTAATTTTTCCCGATGGCACAGAAAAAAAATTAACTGAAAAGGGATACGTATTAGAAAAACACCTCTTTGAAAGATGGATATGTGATGAGGCTGTATCTGAAGGTGCCGCAATACATCTAGGACATAAGTTAAATTCAATGGAAAAAATTTACAAAGAAGGTAAATTTTCTGGATGGAGGTGCGACGGTAAAGGTGATAATTTCCCTATTGAAGCAAAAATTGTAATAGATGCTTCTGGTGTAGCCGGTATTTGTTCTAGATTACTTAGTTTAAATCCTAGGCCGAAGGTTATAGCTGGTATGCAATATGAGATGTTGGAGGTCCCAACAGATGACTATCTAGACTTTTATATCTGGCCAAAATATGCTGAAAAAGGATATGTATGGATGATTCCGAAATGTGATGGTAGGGCAAATGTAGGCTTGGTTACCGAAGACAAATCTAGGACCAAAAAAGGTCTTGATGAATTCATTGCAAATACTCATTTTAAAGATTTAGAACAAGTAGCACCTCCATGGAAAATCAAAGGTAATCCTGCTTTTGGAGGAACAATTCCTATTTCTGGACCTCATGAAAATACATATGCAGACGGACTAATGCTTGTTGGCGATGCAGCAGGATTTACATCTCCCTTATTCGAAGGTGGATCACACCTCGCCCTAAAATCTGCAGTTTTTGCAGCTCAAATTGCGTCTAAATCAATATCTTCGGGAGATATCACTTCTTCATCTCTGGCTGAATATCAATCATTGTGGAAAAATGAATTCCCTCCTTATTCTAAGATTTTAAGTGGTAAATCAGCTTTATTTGATTTATCTGACGACGATATGTCGTTAATGGCTAGATGCTTCCCTGATGAAATGAGTAATATGGGACCACATGGAAAATTAGCAGTTTGTTTCAAAATCTTATTTTTAAGACCTTCATTATATGCAAGAAAAATAATTCCTGCCATGTTATCTTTTGGCTATTCTCGTGCAAAGTATTATGGCTGGTGATGACATACTATCATTTCTTGGGCAAATGCTGCTCATAGTTGCATTTTCTCTATCTATTTATCAAATTATAAATAATAAATCAAGAAAATATTCTCGTCTTAGTGATATAACATTTATAGTACAGTCTTCACCTTTTTGCCTACTCGTTTTTGCATTTTTAACTGATGCCGATTCGTTAACACTGGTGGCTGAATATGGGGGTTCTGAACTTCCAGTTTTGTATCGTATTTCAGCAGTATGGGGGGGTAGGGCTGGCCCCTTGCTCCTATGGACATCATTAATGGCAGCAGTTGCTTGGATTATGTCCCAATTAAATAATATTGATGACTTAACATTGAAAATAATGCATTTTTGGGTCTCATATCTAATATTTATTTCTTGGTTATTAGATCCTTTTTCGCCATATCAAGGAATAAATGGTGAATTAAATCCATTACTTCAAACAAATCTTATGGTAATACACCCGCCACTGGTATTTCTGTATTATTCTCTTTGCATGGCTACTGCAACTGTTGCCCTTGCTGGAATTATTCAAAAAAATCATAGTAGAATAATTCATGATCAATTACTTCCTTGGGCACGTTCTGCTTTTTTCATAGGGACTCTTGGAATTGGACTAGGTGGACTTTGGGCATATACTGTTTTGGACTGGGGAGGATACTGGGCGTGGGATCCAGTCGAAACTGGCTCTATACTTCCATGGATGACTTTACTTTTGATAATACATGCACGTTCAAAACCAAACTCCAGTAGTGCTTATTCTATTTCTCCAGCACTGGGAATAATTACTGGAGTTTTAGCGTTACATGCTACTTTGGTGACCCGTGCCAATGGAGTATGGGCATCAGTTCATGCATTCGTCGGTAATGAAGCAAGTACATTATCCAAGGATCCATATTTGAGAATAATAGATATTTCCGATTTTACTCCAGTAGGAATTGAAGTCATTTCATACCTTATTGCAATAATTATATTGGGGTTGTTCTCAATTATTCATCTCTACAGAGAGCAATCTTCTAACTTACTTTTAGATGGAGAAAAATCATTTTTTGAGTCAAATAAATATATTTCGTTAGTATTACTCATATTTTTCTTAATGATAGGAATCAATATCGGCTCAAGTGCAATCTTGGTACTAGGTATGGTTATTTTATTTCTAATGCTTCACGAATCATCTGAAAGACCTGCGTTTCATTGGATGTTAGCAGGCATAGTTTTGATGTTATATTCTAATTGGTCATGGTCAGCAAATATTTATCAATCATTTTTAGGAATGATTCCCTTTCTTATTCCTTGGTTCTTATCGGATGTTGAAGATGATATCTCAGCCCTGGTCAAACCCTTCAAAAATACCTCTCATAGGACCCGATTAGCAAAAAATATTCCTTGGTATGGCGGTGCAACATTTCTCTTATTGACATGGATTCTTCTAACAGTTGAGATAGAAGGCAGTAATATTCTAGCACATGAATTTTATGGTGCACCGTTAATTGGTTTACTAGCAATTGGATTAACGCTATATTCATGGGGAAATTCTGTTACATCCCGTAACGGAAATATATTATTATTTACATGTTTATTAATTTCTATAATTTTGGCGTATCTTTCAGACGACATTTATCTTCCTGGAGACCCGAGCCTTAGTGTTACGCCAAGTATTTCTAGGGGTGCTTTAGGATTGTTCATGTTAACTTGGCTAATTTTTGCCTTACCTCCAACATTTAAAAAATTATATTCGACATCAAGAAATATAATTCATAAATTAAATAAAGATGGTTTTAAGGGAAGAAGTTTATCAAAAAGATTTAGATTATTGGGATCCAGCTTAGCACATTTTGGAATATTATTATTATTAATAGGGCATGTTTTCACTACGACCCTAGTAGATAGAACAGATCCTTCCCACTTAGTTACACTGGTAAAAGACCAACCTATAGAGCATAGGGGATATGATTTTATTTTTACTGATGTAGAAAAAATAAATTCTAGTGATTCTGAGTATCCATTTTCTATTGGTGATGGATATATTGGAATAATAATTGATGTTATGAAAGATGGTGAAAAAATAACTCAAATATCTCCTGGTATGCTCAGATTTACAACTGGCAATTCAGTTTCTCCAAGATCTGAGGTTGATAGATTCTCTACAATATATGGAGATACAATCGTCATTCTTGATTTTTATCAGTCTCAAGAATTATTAGAATGGATGACATTTGGGCAGTCCGAAGAAGTTGATAGAGTTAGGATAACTGTACATTCTTTGCCAGGTAGCCATTTAGTATGGTCAGGTTGGGTCATAATCATGCTTGGGAGTCTTTTTTCGCTATCTTCTGGAGATATTAGGTCTTCAAAAGAAGAAGAATAGTAAGATTTACTTTTACATTTTAAACCGTTTGAATGAAAAAGGGTGAGCAAGTCGCCGGGTTGTCCGTGGAGGCTAATAGAATGGAAGAAGGCTCAATTATTCACATTGATTATGACCTATTTAACGCAAGTACCGAGAAGCTCATTGAGACTACTCGGGAAGATGTAGCAAAAGAACACGAGGTATTTGATGAAAATCGTACCTATGCTCCTATGATAACAATAGTAGGCTCAGGAAGACTCATCAAAGGATTTGAACTACATTTGGCTGATGCAGAACTGGAAACAGATTATAATTTTGACATCGATGCATCTGATGCATACGGCGAAAGAGATCAAAGTCTAATAGAAACTATTTCTCAAAACGTTTTACTAAAGAGTGTTAAAGATACAAATACGCTACATATTGGTGGACCTGTAGAGATTGGCGGAAGAACAGGAATTCTACAATTCTTGAGTGCAGGGAGGGCAAGAATAGATTATAATCACCCATTAGCTGGAGTAACTCTTAGGTATAAATACAATATAGTAAAGGTTGTAGAAGACCGTAAAGAACGTGTTGAAACATTATTGAAGATGAATACAGGGCGTGAAGATTTTGAGGTTGAATTTGATGGTGATGATATGACAGTAACATTACCAGAAGAAATCTCCTATGATCAAAATTGGCCATATGCAAAATTCTCTTTAGTTCAGACAATAAGGGAAAACCTTGGAGTGGGAATTGTAGTTTTCCGTGAAGTACACAAACCTCGTGTAATTGAAGAAGAAGAATAATTTTCTTATAATTAACATTCGTAGGTTTAATGTCACATGACTTCTTAGCAACAGATGCCTCAATGACGACAAAAGGGTTTACTGAGCCAAAAGGCATTGACGTTCCCTATGAGTACCGAGAGGCATTCAATAAATGGATTCAAGTTATGCTACTCTTTCCGCTTAGTTATGGGAGATGCTAATGCACTACGTCCACTTATGGCAATTATGTGTATTTGTTTGTTAACTAGCGGATGTCTTGGCTTAGCAATGCAAAGAGAAATAATGGAAGGTATGCGTGATCCTGTTATAACCATAGAGAAGTCTGATAGATATGGTTGGGATTATACATTCGAATCTTCATCGGACTTAAATGCAATTTTGTACTCCAATGAAACTCCTATTATTTTTGATGAAACAGTTTCAAAATTAGTCATTGAGTTTCGTGCCCAATTCCCTTACTCATCTACAATTGAAGATGCTGTGGGAAATGAAACAAATGAATATAGATATGTAGAAGTAAGATTATGGAAACCTGGTACAAAATCTGCTGGTGGGAATCCATTTTGGACAGAGAGGGCCACTCAAGATTACTCTTTAGAAAGATTTACATATGGTAAAAGTGATTTAATATCGGGTGAATGGAGTTTTGAAGTTGAAGCCCGAGGTTATGGAATTAATGCCCCTATAGATCAACTATCTTTCCATGATCATTTCGAAGTATATGCAACAATTACAAAGCCATGTGTACAATTCCCCGAAACTCAAGAGGGTTTAGAGTGCACATTTATCTCTGAATTAGAAGAATAAAATATTTTCGGTTATGCGTAGCGCTTATGAATAGAAGGCAGGTGGCCGCGCTACTGAGGTTTAATTATGGATGAAAGCATGGCCCCTTTGGTACCTTTTGAAACATATGAGCAACATGCTGTACATATAGGTACTAATCAAAAATCTGCAGACATGAAAAGATTCCTTGACACAGAACGTCAGGATGCCGCAGGACTTCATTTAATAGATATTAATCAAACAGATTCAAGGATAAGGACGGTAGCAAAATTCCTTTCAAACTATGATGCTGATAGGATTTTAGTTGTTAGTGCCCGACAGTATGGACAACGTCCGGCAAGAATGTTTGCTCAATCTATAGGCTCTAAACATATAGTTGGCAGATTTATCCCTGGAACGTTAACAAATTCAAGATTACGTACATACATGGAACCAGAGATAATTATAGTTACAGATCCAGCTGCAGATTCTCAGGCTCTGAATGAAGCAGTTAATACTGGACTTCCAGTTGTTGCAATTTGTGATGCAAATAATAAGTTGAGAAATGTTGATATTGCTCTTCCAGCCAACAACAAAGGTCGCCGTTCGTTAGCACTGATATTTTGGTTACTTTCTCGTGAAGTTCTCAAGATACGTGGTACGATTACTGATGCAGATTGGGAGCGTTCCCAAGATGTTTCAGATTGGGAATCAACATTCTAATTTCCGACGTTCTCATAGGTGAGTTATTTTTCGGCTCAACAATGGCGGATACTGCTATACCTCTTTTCTTAGCACCGATGGCGGGAGTATCAGATCTAGCATACCGATTACTTGCACGTGAGTGCGGAGCAGATCTGACTGTTACGGAATTCACTGCAGCGGCCGGATTATCAAGAAATGCTTCTCATTCATGGTTGAAAGTTGAAAGCCATCCCAGGGAGTCTCCATTCATTCCACAGATTTTTGGAGGAATAATAGAAGAAATGGTCCATACGGTAAAATTACTTCAAGATAGGGCAGATATTATAGATATTAATTTTGGTTGTCCTGCTCCAAAGGTATGCAGAAATGATGCAGGAGCTGCATTGTTAAGGGATCCTGATCGAATTGTAAAGATGGTTAAGTCTTGTTTAGATGTTGCCAAAGTTCCAATTTCTGTTAAAGTAAGATTAGGTACTGGTAAAGGACCTAATACTGCCCTTGAAGTAGCACAAAGATTAGAAAAAGAAGGCATAGAAAGAATCTGTGTACATGGAAGAACACTTAGACAAAGATACTCAGGTTTAGCCGACTGGGACCAAATAAAAGAAATTGTAGATGGAGTAGACATACCTGTAATAGCAAATGGAGATATTGTAGATTCCAAAACAGCAAAGATGTGTATGGATGCTACTGGGGCAGCAGGTCTGATGATAGGCAGAGGTGCAATCGGGGTGCCCAATATATTTCATGATATTAAGCGAGATCTTCGTTGGGACTCCAATCCTCCGCCATGGAAAAATCAAAACCCAGCAACTGCTAGACTTTGGTGTTGGAATAGATATTTAGAAATTAGTAAAGAAGTTTATGCAGGCCAAATAAATAAAAATCTAAAAAGGCATGCAATTTCTTTTACCAAAGGATTATCTGGAGCATCAGCAATGCGTGTAGAACTTCATTCAGTCAATACTCAAGAAGAGCTTGGTAATAGAGTAACCAAATACTTGGAAGAATTAAACTATCAGGAATTGACTGCCTGATCTTCTGAAAGCACTTTATCTAATCTTTCAGCAACTGTATTTAACCTCCTTAGTATTCGTTCTACTTTGGTCATTACAATTTGTTTCACTTCTTCTCCATCTTGTCCTGAAATTATAAATCCAAATGGCATTCTCCCTCCCAATGTATTCAATAATATTTTTTGTGATTCAATGGGCAAAGGTTTCAAAATTTCCTCTACTTTTTTTATACTAAGATTTTTAGATTTTGTTGCATTCAATAATTTATTGGCAATATCATCATCTATTCTTCCAAGCCCGCCCCTGGTTCTCAACCAATCTTCACCTCTTGCATTATATTGACGCATTATTCCCGAAAAAATATCTTGTGCTATCCTGTCAAACATAGGTACTCTTTCAACAATTCCTGAACTCCTAAATCTATCAATAGTTCTTTTCACCCTAGACCGTGTTTCAGATAATTTTTCAGCAATTGATAATATTGTTATTGGATTAACAGAGGAGGATAATTCTATGAATATATTCTTGGCTAATTCATCTTCATTTTTTGTTCTATCTCCATTTAGTCCAAGGTCTTCAATTAATGAATCTAGCCTATCATGTCCCTTTTTTGATGGTGAAGGCTCAGATACTTTTATTCTGAAATTAATTTCTCCTCTTTTATTTAAAAACTTCATCCTTTCTTTGGATGGATGAATATATTTGCTCAATTCAATTATCCTTAATTCCATAATCCCTCTTGCTTGTATGGATAATAAATTAATGGCTGCAGTTATACTGCCGCCTCTGAGGACATAAATATGCCATCTTCCATAATTTTCTGAAGAAACCAATCCCGAATCTCTTAACTTTACCATTTGATGATGCATTCCTGTTTGAGATAATCCACAAACATCTCCAAGATCCCGTGTATCCCAGCCTTTTAATGGCTCTAAAAGTAATGCATCTTTCATTATCCGATGTAATGCACCTAGTTCTGCATCTTCCCATGATTCCGATTTACGTTTAACTAACCCAATTGCATCCAGGATCCAAGAAAGTAAAATATCGGGGTTTTTACTACCAGTTGGCATAGGCATCTCAATTAGGTTTAGCCTAATCACATCATTACTCGCGTATCGTAAGGCACAAGAGCATTGGCTATGTTATTGGCAATATTATGCTAATTCTTTACGAATATCTAACCACGGGTAATCAACTTTAGATCGTGCAAGACTTTCTAGATGGGGCGCCAAAGAGATTTTAGTTTCACATAATATCCCCCTTCCTCTTAATACCGAAACAGCTGAATGAACTGAAGCACGTGATCTTCCTAAATCACGCGCCAATTGAGCTTGTGATACTGGATTAGGAGATTTAGATAATCTTGTAACTATATTCCTTTGGACAGTGGACAAACCTACTGGTAGCATAGATGCAGCCGTATATTCATCAGTAACTCCTGTTCCTTCTAGTATTTCCACTTGTGCAGGTGCACCAGCATAGTAACATGTTCTGCCATTTACAGGTACTACTGTGACAGTTTTTTCGTTAGTTAATACTCTTAAATGATGCCTTAATGTACCATTTGCAGTATCTAGTTGTCTCTGTAATTCCCTAAAATGTATTCCAGGAGATTTCTCAAGTGTGGATATAATTCTACTTCTTAATGGATGAATATAATTTTCATGTTGCGGTGCAGATAGTGCTCCTTGAATAAGTGGAGTCGGAAAAAAGGGAATAATAGTGCAAATACCAAACGCCCCGCCCAGCATTGCTGTCAGGATATCAGCAGTCAAAGGATAGGTGCTACGGAGTTGTTCTAGCACAGCCATATAGTAAATTCTTCCAATCTTCCATTTAACTATACATGGTCTTATGTTTCATCAATGCTCGTATTTTAATATTATTTTTCCTTTACAACTCTACCTTTTTGAATCTTCATATATGCTACTAGGGGGCTCAGTAATCTTCCAGCATTCCTGCCATGTTCCGTTAATTGATATCTGACTCTAATTGGAGGGCCCTCATCCACAATTCTATTTACAAGTCCTAACTCTGCACAGTGAGTAAGCTTATCAGAAAGAGTTCTACTACTAATCCCTGTTAAAAGTTTCCTCATCTCATTAAACCTGCGATCTCCTGCAATATATAATGTAGATAATATTTCAATACTCCATCTTGAACTAAAACTAGAGAATGCCTCAACTGCAGCACTCACCTCCCATGCTATATCGTAACCTTCACTTTCGTTATATGCTGCAAAAGTTTTTCTTATTTTTGTGCCGCTTTTTCTAACGTCCTCAATAGCCGAATCTATAACTTTGAAATCTTCATCTGTAACAATCATTGGTTCCCTTACCATAGTATCAAGTAACCCGTAAACTATCTAGTGTATAAATTACACTTTGCTGTGTTCATTAATACTTATCTATTAATATAGGAATATTCATGCGTTCGGTGTAGAATTAACACTTAATATAAGAGGGGAAAAAATGGATAAATTTTTAGAGAATTGGGTTGAAGAAGTATTTGAGATAACTGAAATAGAAGAGAGTATTACAAATACTTAAAATTTAAATAAATAATTAAATTTTTCTGACCATTATAATAATTATGAATTTTTATATTTGGCTCTTCTTCCTTCAATTAAAGCAGATAAACCTTCTAACGAATCAGACGTACTAAAAATATATTCTAAATTATCTAATTCCTGCTTCAATCCTTGATTAAATTCTGTATCCTTATTATTTGCAATATCTAATAATTTTGATGCAGTACTCAGGGCTATGGGCGCAGTTCGCGATAGGAATTTTATCTGTCTAGAGACTTGATTATCGCTCATGTCAAAATCTTCTAAATCGGATCCATTTAGGATACTATACAAATTTTCATCAGTGTAAAAACTTCTTGCAAATTTAACTATTGAATGACCTTCGTCTATTGAATTTTTAAGATACTTATCATTATTTTTACCTAAATTAATAATCTCATCAATGGTTTTATCAATATCATTTACATCAACAAGATGAGTCAATAAACCAAATGCCTTTGCTGTTTCAGAATTTAAAAAATTACCTGCCAGTACAGCATATCTGGCAATCTCTAATCCACAAATTCTAGTTGTTCTCTGAGTACCTCCTAGGCCAGGATATATCCCTATATTAGTTTCTGGAAATCTAAACTGCGTTCTATTTGTTCCTATCCTGTAGTCACAAGAAAGAGCAAGCTCCAAACCTCCACCTAGGGCTAAGCCAGTAGTTAACGCAATAGTAACTTTAGAACTATTCTCAATTTTATTTAATACTTCATGGCCGTGAGAAGTGAAGTCATATATTTCTTGGAATGAATCCTCGTTTATCTTGTCTACGAAGAATTTTACATCTGCTCCTGCTACAAATGCTTTACCTGCACCTTCTAGTACAATCGTGTTTACACTACTGTTTTGATTCAATCTATCTACTACATCACCTAACTCAGTTACTAACTTAACATTCAATGCATTCATTGCTTCAGGACGATTCAACCTAACTATTGCAACGCTATCATTTATTTCAACATCAATATATGAGAATATAAAATCTTCAGAAATATTAAATTGTTTCTCTAATGCAATTGGGATTTTAAAATTGACTAATTTACAATACTTTTCAGCCATACGATATGCTTCTTTAATCCCAATCCTATTAGCTATCTCGAATGGGCCCTCATCCCATCTAAGGCCGACTTTAGCACCTCTATCTACGTCTTCCTTAGAACATATTTCTTCATCAACTATTTGCCCTGCTACTGCAAAAACTTGTCCCAATAACCTCTCTTTTACAGTTATAGATAAGTTTTCATCATAATATTCTTCATCTCCTATTTTCCACAATTCTCCCTTATCAACCATTTCTCTAAGATTTTTAGCACCAGTATATCTTGGAGTTTCTAGTTGCTCTGCTAAATAATCAGTGGCATGTAGGGCAATTGTTGGCCCTGTTAAATTCATTAGTGCAAAAGGGCCCATTCCTATGTTAAATGCCTCACGTGCTATTGAGTCTATTTGTGCAGTTGTAGCCACACCTTCTTGCAGTAAGATACACGCCTCATTTAACCAAGGAACAAAAAATCTGTTAACTACAAATCCAGGCCTATCTTTACAAATTATAACTACTTTACCCATTGTTTTACAATATGTTTCAACAGCCTTCAAAGTATTCTTTGTTGTACTTTCAGCAGGAATTATCTCTACTAATCTATTTTTTGCAGGATGATAAAAGAAATGTAACCCAATAAAACGATCAGGTCTGCCACTAGCTTTGGCCAAGTCATTTACAGAGAGTGATGATGTATTACTTGCTAATATTGTATGTTCATTACAAACTTGATCGAGGATAGTAAATACATCTTTCTTGACGTTAAAATCCTCAAAAACTGCTTCGATTACCAAATCGGTTTTTGGATCTACATTGTTAGTCCCAACAACTCCAGAGATTTTTTCTTTAATTGAGTTAACTTGTTCAATAGTAAATATTCTTCTTTCTAATGCTTGTTCCAATAAATTTGAAATTATTTCTTGTCCATGATTGACCCGCCTCTCTTCTCTATCTACCATTTGTATTTCAAAATTCTCTTGTGCAGATTTTTGAGCAATGCCTGAACCCATATTTCCGGATCCAATGATGGCAACAGTTTTGATTGAACTCATATGCTGTCCAAAGCAATCTTGCCCATATATTCAACTGATAAACGACCTCATTTCACAATAATTTATGTCAACTCCCTCTTTCCCAAAAGAATATGCGCCGTGCTAACCGAGTAAGTATGGCGATTGTATTCATTCTTGTGATATCAATATGTAGTCCTGTAATAGCGAAGGAAGATGGTAAATTTAATTCATCAAATGGTTGTAGTTGCCATACTTCGAATACGCCAGCCACAACACCGACTCATAATTTTCCCTCCACGTACACTCCAAATCAATCGTATTCAATATCGATTGGATTTAGTGGAGGCGTTACAGGTTCGGATGGAGGTTTTTCTTTAGAAGTAAGTCAAGGTACTCTTTCTACTGGAATGAGTATTGGGAGTGTCAAGATTAATTCTGCTGGTAACCAGGCTACTCATACAAATCCCGACTATCGAAGTTGGGGACTTTATTGGGAAGCCCCATCATCGGGTTCAGGAAATATAATCTTTGAGCTAGCTGTCTTATCAGCAAATGGTAATGGAAATAAAAATGGAGACTCATGGGGAATCATCTCTCCTTTTACTTCTACAGAAATAACTACAAACAATACGCCTCCAGAAGTTAACTCATTATCATTTATGCCTATTAATCCTACTAAAATGACAGGATTATCAATTAATTATACATTTTTTGATTATGACGGAGATATTGAACAAAATACAGAAATATATTGGAAGTTAAATGATATCGATATTTATGAAGTAGATAACTTGACTTCTTTACCAAATTCTCTAATCGCCAAAGGAGATTATTGGAAAGTAACTATTATTCCGTCTGATGGCATAGATTTAGGGGAAAATATCTCATTAGGGCCCATATTAATTGGTAATTCTCCACCTTCAATTACAAATTTTTTCACCTTTCCTGAAAATCCCGATGATTCAGATTCAATATCCCTATCGTATAATTTTTCAGATTTAGATGGAGATGTTGAAGAAGGCACATCAATTCATTGGTATCTTGATGGGTTAAGGCAAAATGAAATCGATAACTTTACTTCAATTCCTAGTATAATGATTAGGCCTGGAGATATTTGGCAAGTATCGATTACTCCCAAAGATGGCCAAGATTTTGGCCAGGTTATTTGGAGTAATGAAATAATTATTGGTGTTTCTAACACTCCTCCAACGATAATTATCCCGCCATTCTATTATAATTATTATACGAACATTGATATCCAAGCGTCGATAAATTTTTTAGATATTGATAACGATGAAATTCAAGACTTAGAAATTAAATGGTTCCAGAATAGTATCCAAGTTTATTCGTTAAATAATCTACAAATAGTGCCTTCAACATTAACACAAAAAGGTGAAATTTGGAATTTTTCTGCGAGAGCTAGTGATGGATTAACATGGTCAAATTGGTCAAATTCTGATAACGTAATAATCATCAATAGCCTTCCAATTATAAATTCAGCAAATATAATTCCAAATAAAGAAATAACTACTATCGATAATTTTCATGCATCTTGGATATATTATGATGAAGATCAAGATGAAGAATTAAACAGTACCTTGAGATGGTTTATTGATGGCGTATTAATGCCTGATTATGATGGTTTGAAGACAATAAATTCATCATTTACAGAAAGAGGGCAAATATGGTCATTTCAAGTCACTCCCAAAGACGGCGTTAATCAAGGATTATTATTAGCAAGCTCCTCGATATTAATTAAAAATTCAGCCCCGAAAAGTCCTCAAATATATCTGGAAAATGGAATTGAAGGCTCTCTTAATTTGATGAATGGAATTAATTCTACTGATAATAAAAATATCTTTTCTCAGTACAATCTAATAGCAAAAATTGGTTATTATGATCCAGATGATATTATTCTCAATATTGACATTAAATGGTCAAGAAATGGTTTTCATGTCCCTGAACTAGATAATTTGACATTTGTTCCATCTGAAAGATTGGAGCCTGGACAAACATGGTCTATTTTAGTTGAAATTACTGATCCATTGGGACTTAGTAATTTTTCTATCATTTCCATATCTATATCAAATAACCATCCTGAAGCTAGAATTTCATATTCTCCAGAAACTATCATTCCCGGCGTACCAATTATGTTAGATGCTTCAAAATCATTTGATTTAGATGGAACAATAAATAGTTGGTTATGGACTGTAGACGATTATCAAATAAATGGCCAAAATATAAATTTACTACTTGAAACTGGGCAATATTTGGTCCAACTATCAGTTACGGATAATATGGGGTCCCGCAATACAACTTACGAGACAATTATTATTGAAGATATTTTAATTGTAGATTCAATTATTGCGTCTTTGGATGGTTCTGACATAAATCTTGAATGGGCATGGCAAGGGAGCCCCACTGATTTTAATATTTATAGATCAACCTCTCCAATTCTCACACTATTTGAGGACCATCAATCTAAAAAATTAACTCCAATTGCAACTACATCTGAGAGTAAATGGTCCGAAAAAGTACCTATTGGAACTACGCTATATTATTCTATAACAACTTACTATGATGGCGAAGAAGTTATTTGGATTGGTGAAAATGGCACTAATATAATTAGTATAAATGCCTCTACTGCATCTAGTTTTGATGCTCCAAAATCTTTTGATTCATCGACATTATCAATTCCATTATCAATTTTGTTAATCATGATGGGAATCTCAATTATATTCCTGAACGTTCTTAATAGGAGGAAGATAATTTGAAATCTAGAATAATTACTTTAATCGGATTATTTATTATTCTATCATCAACAAATATGTCTTTGGGTAACCCGGGAGGAAACGAAGACGGGAATAGGGATTTTACATGTGGAGGTTCTTGTCATGGAGATCCCTCACTCTCTCAAGTATCCGAAGGAAAAATTTTCATCGATTCCAATGAAATAATTTTTGCAGGTACGGCAGTATCAATTAACGTAAATGTAAGTTTAGAGAGTCCATCAAAAGAAAATCTACTTGGGATTTTTCTTTTGAGTTCCTTGAATGGCAATGGCGACCAACCTAATGATCATGGTTGGAAAATAATTCAAGATCCTAATGGAGGAATAAATAATTATGTTGAGATCAAGATTCCTAATAGTGGAAATGTAATATTAACATGGATATTAACAGCACCTCTACAAATTGGTGAGCAAAATTTGTATATCCAAATTAATCATGGTAAATTGAATAATCCTGATAATCTAGCACTGACTGGAGTTTCTGAAGCACATAATATTAAAATTCTGTCCACTCCAGAAAATTTACCTGGATTTTCTGATACTTGGACCGCTCCGAAATACCGTATATCTGGAGATAATTCACCATTAATAATAAACACAAAAAATACAAATCAAATAATGGCAAAATGGAAATTAGAAGGTGATAATACTATTCATCAGGCACAAATTAATTCTATTGATGAAAATTCTTGGGAAGTATTTCTACCATTCACAACTGGAGATATAGAAATAAAATATATGATTACGACATATAATGATGATTTTCCAGTGGAACAACCATGGTTAACTATTGGCACTATTCCACCTACTTTTGAAGGTTCACTA
>DARI01000011.1:0-23814 GCA_002503285.1 Euryarchaeota archaeon UBA557 | reverse complement strand
ATTTAAATCTCAAAATAATAAAAAACAGATTAACTCTAAAGAATCCAAAAATGAGAATATTGAAGCCAAATTAATCAGAAGTTCCGAATATCCTGGATGGCTTTGGGATGCAGTAGCTGAAAAGTGGATTCCAGAAAATGATAACAATAATGGAGATTCATAAGTAATGGTTGGAGCAGCAACTTTTCATGCCGCAATGGTAGAAATAACAATTGGAAGTTTGACACTATCTGTGATTTGTACAATTATGTGTTTACAATATGCATTTAAATCACCAATTGATAGATTCAATATTTCAGAAAATAAATTATTAACGATGGATAGGGCAGCACTTATTGGGGCTATTTTAGGCACCATAATGATGCCATTTTCTATAATGACCGGAACTCTTTCAGTAGCAGGGGATCCTGCTGGATCGATATTATTATACAATAAATTTGTTTACAGCGGATTAGCATTGGGTTTTTGGGTTTCATATGTTATTGGCAGAGTTCGGTTAGGACCAAATCTTTGGAAGAATAAAAAGCTTAATATTTTACAAGTTTCAACGGCAATTTTAGCTTTTTTTATGACTATAACGATAGCTTCAATTGGAGGAAAATTAGTTAGAAATGAATCATTATTGGACTTAATCCCTTTTTGGTTCCCTATCAATTCTACTATAGTCATTCATCCATTATTTTCTATTGTAATAATTTTAATTGGATTATGTTCAATTATTACTGTATCAAAATTTGGAGAAATTACTGAATACGAAGATTAAAAAATAATTCTTTTATTCTTTTAGCATGTTCTTGTGGGCTTAAATCTAATTTTAGTATCTTCTCTCTGCCAGCAATCATCCATTTTTCCCTATTATTGACATTCTTTGCTTGTTTTAATGCTTCATGCCAACTAGAGATATCATCTCTTTCTAATAATCTACCATTCAAATCATCACTTATTGTATCTGTAAATCCGCCTTCATTTACAAATATAGCAGGTGTTCCAAGTGCAAATGCTTCTATAGGAGTCAATCCAAAAGCTTCCCCATACGCCATACTAATTACAGCCCTTGAATTTCGCATTAACGGCACCAGTTCAGATGAAGATAATCTTGGTGCAACCCAAAAATTTACTGACAATCTTTTTGCATGATTTTGTAGTTTTATTATGTCTTCAGAGTCTCCTCCTCCAACATGAACTAGTGATAATTTAGTGCCAGATATCATTGAAATTGTTTCCCAACTCCCTTTTACAAAACTAGCTTTACCTATGGCAACCACATAATCATCATCAGAATCATATGGATTGACTATGTCATTAGTATCTTCTTGAGGGAATTCCGATATATCGACACATGGCCATAAAACGCCGGTTTTAATTCCATATACTATTTTTGCTCTTTCTGATGAATAATTTGAGTTACTACTTATTATTGAATGATTACGATTATTAAAATTTTTAATTATTGACTTATCTTTCATTTTGGCATATGAAAGTAATAATTTTGTTAATTTTAAATTTCTCTTAGGTTTGCCTTGGATATCAAAATGCAATACGTCTTCATGCAGACCTCTGTGCGGTTCCAAAAGGTGTAAATGACAAGGTATATTTACTGGAATGCATTTTAATAATCCAAGACTCCCATCTCCGCTTACAATGTGAATTGCATCTGCAGACTTTATTTCTAAACTCAATCCTTCACAATTTTTCCATGCTCGTGTTGCAGAATTAATTCCGGTATCCAATATTGTAGAAATTATGCCTCGAGGCATTTCCCATGGATTTTTTGGAGTAAATAATGGAATATTGAACTTTTCACATAATTTTTCTAGTTCTGGAACTGAGTTGAGTGTAGCAACTTTTACATCAAAAAATTTTGTTAAAGATGGAATTATTCTTAATAAGTCTCTCTCTGCGCCACCCATGGCAACAAAACTTCCTTTTGCTACTATTAATGACTGATTTGTATCAGCAGAAGTCTCGGCATAACTGCCCATAATCTTTCTGATAACACGTTCTCATTTAAGTTCAACATCTCACGGCGAAGTCATGGTTCGACGAGTTCTTTTGGCTCGGGGCGGTTCTCTATCCATTACAAATGGACTTGGTAGAGCCCATAATTCAATTGTTTCAGTATTAAATCGAGCCCTGGTGCCTAATTGGACTAAAGTAAAAGTAATTGAACACCAAATTATTTCAAATATATTCTTAAGTATTCTTAAAAGATGGAAACAACACCCAAAACTAGTAACAGAAGAAACATCAAAAATGGGAATTGACTTATTACATATCACTGATCAAGAACAAGCGCATTTGGTACCCTATAATTCTAAAATACCTGTTGTGGTCACTATACATGACTTATTTCACATCAGGCCAAGAACAATTGAAGCTGGTGATGTATATATTTCAGTTGGCGAACAAAAACCAAATATGATCAGAAAAAGAGATTTATTACGTTTAAAGGCAGGACTCAAAAGAGCAGATCTTTTGATTTGTATTTCAGAAGAAACAAGGGCGGATGTTAAAAAATTATTACCAGGAAAAGAGACAGCATTAGTACGTAATGATATAGATATTGATTATTGGAATCCATATTTAAATCCAATATCTAGAGAAATTATTTCTGAATATGATGATACTTCAAAATGCTTGTTAATTACTGTTGGTTCAAATGATAAACGAAAAAGATTAGATTTTATTGATGAAATATTTTCAAATCTCCCCAATGATGTTAAAGAAGATATAAATTTAGTTAAAATTGGGAGCGAAATAAAAGCTTCCGAAGTACAACTTATATCTTTTTTCCAACATGCTGAAGCATTATTATTTCCCAGTATTTCTGAAGGCTTTGGATATCCTCCCGCTGAGGCAATGGCCTCTGGATGTCCAGTAGTAGCTGCTAATTTGCCTGCTCATAATGAAGTTATTCCTGATAATTGTTTAATTGATCCAATTAATATTGATGCTTGGGTTTTGGCTATTATGAAAATACATAGTGAATGGTTAACTTCCGGAAAAACAGATAGAATACCTGATGATTCACTAATAAATCATGTATCTAATTTACTTAGTCCAAAAGTACACGGAAAAGAACTTTCTAAAGCATATGATTTTGCATGTGATTTATTTTTAAAATAATTAAATACCTAATCACCAATTAATCATGATTATATATGCCTTGATGAGCCGTAAAATTAATACATTACATAGCCGTTTTCAAATATTCTAGATTAAAAAATAAATTTTGGAGTTAATCAAATGATAAACGATATTCACATCAAGAAAAAATCGAAAAAAGTATTACTGAATGTGAACGAATTAAAAAAAGGCTTTGGATTTGGACGAAATAGACTCGAAGTTTTGAAAGGCATTAATCTTGAAATGAATGATGGGGAATTAGTTGCTTTGATGGGCCCTTCTGGATGTGGTAAATCTACTCTATTGAATATTATAGGTGGAATATTGCACGCGGACACTGGATCAATTTCCTTAGATAAATTTAGTTATGGAACCGAATCTCCGAGTAAAGTAGTAGATGTAAGAAGAAAGGGCGTAGGCTGGATATTCCAAGATTTTCATTTAATAGATAGATTGTCGGCCTTAGATAATGTTATCTTTGCACTCGAATTATCTGGTATATCTTCAAAAGAAGCACGATTT
The DNA here is from genome assembly GCA_002503285.1 of Euryarchaeota archaeon UBA557. Classification (GTDB taxonomy): domain Archaea; phylum Thermoplasmatota; class Poseidoniia; order Poseidoniales; family Thalassarchaeaceae; genus MGIIb-O3. The sequence continues at coordinate 20,166 of DARI01000011.1, read as the reverse complement.
AAAGCAGAAGAAGCATTAATCAAAGTCAATCTAGAAGACCGTATGGATTTCATTCCTGATCAACTATCAGGTGGGCAACAACAAAGGGTCGCCATAGCAAGAGCAATTGCTGGCGACCGCCCACTTTTATTGGCAGACGAGCCTACAGGTAATTTAGATGTCAAAAGTGGTGAAGAAATAATGGATTTATTTAAAGAATTATGTAAAGAAGGAGTTTCTATATTAATGGTAACTCACGATCCTATGTTAGCATCTAAGGCAGATAGAATGCTTTTATTGAAAGATGGTTTAACTGCTGCTTCGGATATACGTTCTGCTTGGGGAACTGATTCAGGAGTTGAAGAAAATGACTAATTTTGATGAAATAATTCCACCTGATTCTACCGATAAAAATAAATTTATGGAATATATTAAATTTCGATCATTGTCTATTACAAATAGGATAATATCTTTCCCAGATAACCTTCTTATGGCTGCCCAGAGCTCTTGGAGAGGTCGTGAGAGAGTTTTAGCAGCATTTGCCGGAGTCTTCTTGGCATCTTTGGTAATTACTACCGTCCTTGCTTACTCAGTGGGTTTATCCACAGCATTTTTACAAGAGTCTTTGAAAAATGAAAATTTTGATGCACAAATTACTTTTGATAAAGATCCAGGAAAAGACTTCAGAACAAACGACTCTCTTTTATGGGAATCATTATGTTATGAATTAGTAAGTATGGATGAATTATCTGACTGTGGAATTGTTTATGGAAGGCAAGGAATTAGGGCCGATAGTATATTTGATGATGATAATATCAAAGCCCAACCACTCGTAGTTGATTCTGTTACTGGAACACTTGGCGATTGGGCAAATGTAAGTTGGGAATATCCTGAAGCAGCAGAACAAGGTCCTCCAATAAATGATAATAGGCCAATTAGATTCTACGGCGATGGTATTTGGGATGGAGAATTAGGAGATCGGCATGCTCAAGATGTCATCTATGGAAATTGGCCTAGTAGTGCCATGGATGCAGAAAATAATAGGAGTATAATTATCCCTTCACAAATTGCTAGTAGGGCAGGTGTTTCAGTAAATGAAACAATTGAATCGTTGACATTTACCTTTGTCTCTGATTCCAGGGGAGGAGATGATGTAGACCAAATCTCTTCATGCCAAGGAGAAATTGAAACAAATTTTGATTCTGGTTTCCAATTTTGTAGAGAAAAGGTCACTGTTTATAATTTAACAATTTCAGCCATATATCAAGAACAATTTGGCAATCCAACTTTATTATTCAACCCTTTAATGGTTTCAGATTCAGTACTTAATGATTCACAAAAATTAATTTTGATGAATAATGACCATGGATATCTCGGAGTTTCAGTTGATAGAAATTTATTACCAACATCTTCAACTTCAGCAGCTACTGCATGGCTTAACGATTTAGAGAAAACTATAGAAAATAAAAATTATACTGTAAATGATGGACCTGTTATTCAAATTAGATATAATGATGTAATTTCTGGAACAATAACATTTTTGAATATATTTTTGGGAATCATTCAAGTATTTGACTATATTTTGATGATTCCAATAATAATATTATCATTTTCAGTATTAATTTATGGACTTGTATTATCTCTAGAACAACGTAAAAGAGAAATATCAATCCAACGTGTAATTGGTGGTACCGAAAGTAATTTAACTGGTATGATATTATTGGAGTTAACTGTTTTAGGATTCGCTGGCTGGTTTACTGGATATATATTGGCACTAATTTCCGTCCCATTAGTATTGGATGCAGTAGGATTCATGACATTCAGGTCTTCCGACGCAAGTGTAAATCCAACACTATCATTTGGTACGACCTTTTTCATTATTCTAACTACTGTTGGCCTAACTTGGTTATTTGGAAGAAGCAGAGTTAAAGATTTCCTTAGTATTGAGATTGATGAAGGAGTTAGAAGGGTAGCATCTGAAAAGAAATCAAGGTTCTGGTTACATATGTTAATTTTTATAATTGGATTTTTATCATTTTTTGAAAGTTGGATACAAAGTAATGGGGGTTGGGGGCCATTTGACTCAAGGGGGATAATCTCCAATTTTATTGTCAATGCCCTGTTATTACTATTTGGACCTTTTATGTTGTGGATAGGGGGCGCACTTGTTCTAGGACGATTAGGTGCAGCAGGACCAAGAATTTTCACACTATTATTGGGATGGTCTCCTTTAGTAACTGATATTCGCAGAGGACTTAGAGGATCAGGTTCCAGCGAGTCAGTAAATAGATTGGCTGTTATAATGCTACTAACATTATCTATAGTAACTTTAGCTGCCGTTCAAGGATATACAGGTACAGTTGTGGATGAAAGAACAACTTCTGCAGATAATGGGGCTGATATTCAAGTACAGTTTAGTACTTCCATATCTGAAAAAGAAGCAAGGGATGCAGTTCAACTAGCAATCGGAAAAATTGATAACTATAATATTGAAAATATTGATTCTATGACCTCTGTTGGAGATGTTTTCACTAATCTCCAAGGGGAAGGCACGCGACTACGAACTTGGATATTATTTGACAATCATGAAGATACACTCTTGTGGGATACTCAAGCAATACCTGGCACGAGTATAAATGATGTTTCTACAGAATGGAGTAATGGTGGATTTACTGCCGGAGAAAATATCGATAATCAACTTGACCTATCCGATGGAGATTTTATCACAATTGAATATACTAGTTATAATTTCTCATTGGGTTCAGAAGGATTGGAAATAATGTCAACTGTAACTGAAGCCGATATTCAATACATGGGAACCCACAGATGGGTTCCAGGACTTGAATCATCTCAATCATTCCAGGTTATTGTGATAGGGGAATCAACTTATAGGGATTTAGTAGGAAATCAGACTGCTGATTCATACACCTCAAATAAATGGTTCTTTGAATTATGTGATCAAAAAGATAAGGGTTGTTCAGATGCTTTACGTAAATTGAATACAGAAATATCAAATGTAGTCGGAGTCACATCTTCTACAGATTGGCCAACAGTTCATGAGGAAAATGAACGTAAGGGGGGATTGATATTTGGTACACCCGGACTTCTTAGCTTACAATTTGTTGTCGCCTCTCTTGCGTCTGTAGCATCTGCTTTTGTTTTCTTGTCGCTTGTATTGACACAGAGAAAGCGTGAACTAGCTATTCTTCAAGCAATAGGGGCAAGTCCAAACCAAGTAATTCGTCTGGTATTATTTGAGATTATGTCTATACTCTTGGTAAGTATGGGCTTGGGAGTCATATTAGGGTTAGCAATAGCCGAATCTTTCAATGGTTTCTTTGGAATATTCGGTTTTATATTTCAAATATTTTTAGGAGAATCGGCACCCATAGATAGGGAATTAATTTGGCCGTGGCTCGATTTAGCAATAGTCAACACTTCAGTATTAATTGCAGTTGTGATGGCATTACTTTACACAACACGCAAAGCTCTAAAAGCAGACTTAGCAATTGTATTGAAGGGGGAATAAATATGGTGATTGATGATGATGTTATTCTAAATGCAGATGGCTTATTCCATATTTACGAATCTAAGGCAGAAGATGGAAATGTCGTTGCCCTAAGGGGAATTCATGTATCGATAAAAGAAGGAGAAGCAGTTGCTGTCGTCGGACCTTCTGGCTCAGGAAAATCAACCCTACTAAAATGCCTTGGCGGGCTAATGAAACCCTCTGCTGGAAATGTTTCTTTATCGGGAAAGCGCATGACTCGACTAACTGGCCAAGAATTAGTTAACCTACGCCAAAAAACAATTTCATTTATTTTTCAAGACTCAAATTTACTTCCTCATATGAATGCTCTCGATAATGTCGCTCAACCACTTAGACATCAAGGTATATTACCTAAAGTTGCAAGATTGAAGGCCCAAAATTTACTCAATAAATTAGGTGTTGGAGAAAGATCCAAAGGTTTACCAGAACAACTTTCTGGAGGAGAACAACAGAGAGTTGCAATTGCTAGGGCATTAATTACTGACCCGAAATTGATACTTGCTGATGAGCCAACAGGGGCACTTGATCCCATTACCAGCAGAGAAGTTCTAGAGTTATTTTCAAGTTTAAATGAGGAATTTGGTGTTGCCTTTTTGCTGGTTACGCACAATCGTGAAGTTGCCTCATTTTGCGGGCGTTCCTTGGAACTACGGGAAGGTAGATTTATTGCACAACATGGAACTAATGTAGATATATCAGATCTATCTGAGACTAGGGAGTTATTGATTGATGACTCAGGAACAGTCACTCTTCCGCCTGATGTCTTGTTAAAAATTGGGGGTCCCGGAAGGTTCGAAATTCCAGTGAATGAAAAAGATTTAATTCATTTAGAAAGGGTGGAGGAAGACAAAGTAGAATTGAATTCGAGTACTAAATTAGTTCTCTCTTCAACTTGTCCCGCGTGCCTTCATGATTATTCAGATAGTATGATTCAATTATGTCCCAAATGTGGCTCTACAAGGCCAATGATATAGAATTTAAAAAAGTAGCTGACTTGAAAGGGTAATCATTATACCGTTTTATTAAAATGTTATTGCAATTACGTGTTTTATGAAGAACCTCTTGTCTTCGGTAAGCCGGCCAATATCTGTTGGTGTTTTTCTGTTAATTTTACTGCCATCATTGACTACTGCATTACCAGTAGACTCTGATATCGACGAAATCCAAGAACAAGACAAATTCTGGTGGGAAGAAACTTCGATGGACCTAGATAGAGATGGCGTTCATGATGCAATTTGGTTAGCAATACAAAGTGATATTCACACATGGTTTGATAGCGATTACAGAATTAGTGTGATTGTAGATTTTGACCATCTGCCAACTCATTTAGATCAAATAATGTTAGAAGAGGAAATTGATTTTGAAACTCAATTTAGATATCACTTGATTCATAGCATAGCAGGTACTGTTAGTATAACAAAAATTGAACTTTTATCAAATTTACCAGGTGTGGTGATGGTAGAACTTGATGGTATTTTGTCAGTCCAAATGGCTGAAGTCAATGATGTTCATGGAATTCCAATGATTTGGGATGAAACCGGTTACACTGGTGCAGGAAGTGTAGTTTCTATTATCGATACTGGAATTGATTCTGATCATGTTGGCTTAGATGATTTAGATGATGATAATTCAACAAATGATGCTAAAGTAATTGCATTTTATGATGCTGTCAATTCTCCAGAATTAACTAATGGAACTGAAGTAAAGGCATATGATGACCAAGGCCACGGTACTCATTGTGCAGGAATAACTGCTGGAACCGGCGCTCCAACATATGAATATGTAGGAGTAGCGCCTCAAGCACAATTGGTAGGTGTCAAAGTACTAGACTCAGGAGGCTCTGGCTCATTTGCAACTGTTATGGCCGGAATGGAATGGACTGTTGATAAAAGACATGAATTCAATATTCGTGCTGCTAGTATGAGCCTCGGCGGACCTGGAGTAATTGAATGGACTTCTTCAGAGGAAGAATCAGTTAATAGAATGGCAAATGAGATGATGAGATCAGGAATTGCATTATTTATTGCAGCAGGAAACGCTGCTGTATCTGCTCAGATTGGTACTCCTGGTTCTGCTGAAGATGTTATTACCGTAGGATCATTAGATAAAAATACGGCAATTGCAATTTATTCAAGTCAAGGCCCCACTGAAGAAGGGAGAGTAAAACCAAATATTGCATTCGTTGGGTCAGACGTAATGGCTCCAGATTTTAATACGGGCGACGGATATACGCCAAAGTCCGGTACAAGTATGGCAACTCCTGGTGCAGCAGGTTTAGCTGCTTTAATGTATCAAGCAAATCCTGATTTATCTCCATTTGATATTAGAAATATTATGCAAGAGACGTCCATATATCGCGAATGTCATTTTATGGGCGCCAATGAACCATGTGCAGAAGATTTAATTCCTAAAAATAGACAAAATAATGTATACGGCCACGGACAAGTTGACGGATATCCAGCACTTCTAGAGGCAGCAAATAGTGTTTATTCACTTTCCCTATCTCTAAACTTAACCACTATTAACGAAGTTTCTGAAGATAATCGAATTTATATCGCTTCAGGAGATAAAATAGAAATTGCAGTTGATGGAAATCCTTCAAATATACAATGGAGAACTTGGGATATGAGAGATAATTGGATGAATCATCCTGATTTCAATCAAGGTAATGGGGTTGTCGAGGTTTCACATTCTATGTTTGCAGATAGGCTCCAATATCTTCCTGGAAATCAAATAGAAGGTAATCAAACATTAATGGTTCGTGCAATTTTAGAAGACTCTTCATCTACCAACCTTATTGTACATTTATTCATTTCCGAAAGTGAAAAATCTGCTGAATCATCTGATTCTGGTTCAAGTAATGGAATAATAATAATCCTAGGATTCATAATAATATCTTTATTAATTACTATTTCATTTCTTGTAATGCGAAATCAATATGAATTTGTGGATGATAGTTTAGATATCAATATTGATGCATCAAAAGATGAAAATATTTGAGATGTTTAATTAACAACAACTCCCTACATGAATCATGCTACCATCATTCAATGTACTGGGGACTGATTTGAAAGAATGCTCTAAGGATCCAATAACTGGTTGGTTTAGGGATGGCTGTTGTAATACAGATAGGAATGATATATCATTACATACTGTATGTTGTGTTGTTACTGATGAATTCTTACAATTTGCATTATCAAAGGGAAATAACCTAATTACACCGGCTCCTCAATTTAATTTTCCAGGTTTAAAGTCCGGAGATCAATGGTGCGTATGCGCTCAAACATGGCAAGATGCATATGAAAAAGGTGTTGCTTGTCCAGTGGTATTAGAATCAACTCATGAAGAAACTCTTCAAATTGTACCATTGGATAATTTAAAGCAATTTACAAAATAAATGGCTAAATTATTATTAGAAACAGTCTCTAGATTCTCCACTATTTGTGCCATCGGGGCATATTGTGTAATACCATTGATTTGAATTCCACGAAGTTGAGGTATCATATATTACTCCAGTCAGATCTGCAAATTGCATATCAGCACCAGTCATATCCACTCCTGAAAAATTTACCTCAACCAATTTTGAACCTGCCATTTTGGCATTTATCATACTACTGCCAGAAAAATCAGAGTAAGAAAAATCAACATTAGATAAATTTGCGCCCTTGAAATTTATTTCAATTAAATTAGCATTCATTGCCACTGAGGAAAATAAATTAACTCCAGAAAAATCCGAATCACTAAAATATGAATTGCTAATATCAGAATTTATTAATTTGACATTACTCATATCTATATTTACACCTTCAGAATATGATAAATTAGAGTTTTGCAAAAATGCGTAGAAAAAATTCGCATTATCAATTTTAGTCTTCGATAAGTATGCATTATGTAAAACAGTACCTATAAACAGAGTATCAGTAAGGTCTGCACCACTAAAATCGACATAACTCATATCACTAACTGAGAAATCAGAATTAAATAAATCAGAATTCCTTAATAAAGCTCCACTCCAATTGGTTTGAATAAATGATGATTCTCCAAAATATAAGTTTGATAAATCCATATTTTGGAAGTTGCCACTATCTAACGCAGCCTCTATTTCTGGATCTAAAGTAGTTACATTTGAACTTGTACATCCTGATAGTGAAGTAATCAAAATTATAATTAGGAAAAATGAAACTATCTTCATCGGCCTTACGTTGTATCATAAATAAATAAAACTATTCTAATGATTTTGATTTCGCAAATCTTTTTTGATATGCCATTAAAAATTGAAATATTTTGAAATATTTGATAAAGCAGTGTATTCTAGGATTAACAGGTGAGTGTGATGACACTAAGTATCAAACTCCCCCAAAATTCTTAATTATTATAAAAAAGGTGTTAAAATGAATCTTAAAATTAATCAACTATCTACAATTATGCTCATAATTATGATGTTATTTGCTGGTTGTACAGGCAACGAAGATATGGCTGAACCAATGGAAGAAACAATTCTTGGATGCACGGATGTTTCCGCCACTAATTATGATTCAAGTGCAACGACTGATGATGGTAGTTGTAAATTTAATGAGGATGATAATACTCCTAATGAATCCCTTTTAGAAATTCCTCATACGGATGGGTGCGATAATACCAATCCTATACATTGCATGCTCCCGTTTCCTTCAGATGCCTTTTTGGTAGATGATGATTCTACAACTACAGGTAAAAGAATATCATACTCGCCTTCAACAATACCTGGATCTGGAACTGTGGATGAAGTTTACGCTCCGATTCTCAATCAAATAGATGGAGCTAGCCCTAATACTCAAATTATGACAGCATTCTATGCCGAGCCGGATGTCTCTGAATTGGCAGGTCAATTTACAATCGGTAAAAGCCTTGACTCAAATCATCCAACAATGATAATTAATCAAGAAACAGGAATTTTAGTTCCACATTGGGTTGAATTAGATCTTAGATCAGAATCAGATCAACCAACTATACTTCATATTAGGACAATTGAAGCACTAGATCATGATACTAATTACATTGTATTGATGAATGGACTGGTAGATTCTAATAATGACAAAATAGTCGCTCCTGTTGGTTTTTCTGCCCTCAGAGATGGCGTCATAACTACATCTCCAGATGTCGAAAATCGTAGACCTTATTTTGAAAATTTATTCGCATGGATAAATAATAATACAAATCGCCCAATTTCAGAATTACAGACTGCATGGAGTTTTAATACAGCTTCTACAGAATCTCTAATTGAACCACTACTCTCTATGAGGGACGATGCATTAGATAGAATAGGGCCGCATGGATTAGGTTGTACAGTAGAATCTAACACAGAGATAATGACTGATGAAGGTAACAGGAGCCACTGGTTAATCACAGGTACATACACTGCTCCACAGTATACAGAATCATTCTATCCTCCAACATTATTACGCAGGACATCTGATACGGACAGGACTCCTGTTTTTGTTGAAAATAGGGAAATACCATTTTGGCTAGTAATTCCCGGAACTGCAACTATCAAAGGGCCTGCTGACTTGACTATATGGGGTCACGGATTCCTTGGAAATGGAAATACATCAGTACTTTACAGTTGGGCTAATCAAAATAATGCTGCAATGCTTGGTACTAGTTTTTATGGTTGGTCTGATGATGATTCTACTAGTATTGAATATGCAGTTTTGAATATGAATTATTTTCAACATCAAGCAGAAAGATTAGAACAAGCAATGATAAATCAAGTTGTAATGATTAAATCATTTAAGGGTATTTGTGCAGAGTTGCAGGACCTTTCCTTTAATGATACTAAATTAATTGATGTTACCAACCCTACTTATACAGGATATTCTAATGGTGCAATACGTGGACCCTCAATAGTTGGTTTATCTCCTGATTTAGATCGAGGAGTCCTATGGGCCGGTGGTTCGTCCTTTACACATATAATTGAGAGATGCACTCAATACGATAAATTTCATTTTATATTCTCAAGTGACTTTGGCTATTCAAATCAATTAGATAGAGCCGTTGCAATATCCATTATGCAATCTTTCTGGGATCCTATTGAAGCTGATACATTCTTGTATCTTAGAGAAGAGGGATATAAGGACAAAATACAACCTTATGAATTGATGACATTATTTTCAATTACAGATTTACAAATTTCTAATATTTCTTCTGCTAGGATGATGAGGACCGGAGGAATACCACTTCTAGACTCTTCTACAATCACACCTTATGGTTTTGAAAGTCCAAATATAGTATCCTCTGGATACAAAGGTTCTGTTGGAGTTTTCTTTGATGGGGGGTATGAGCATGCTCCAGATGGTAATATCTATGGGGAAGAGCCACATTCAGCACACAATGCAATTGGCGGGCTTAAGATGGCTAGAGATATGGCTTTCACGTTCCTGAAAACAGGTTTAGTTCTCGACTCATGTGAGGGAAACTGCTCATTTTTACCTGAAGATGTAAATTGGAATTAAGAATAATTTAATTATATTGAATTAATTTTCACTGTCTCTTTTATCTTTTAAGAAAGAGACTAATGCCTCAATACTTGGAAATTCGATAGTTACGACACTTATGTGTTTACAATCCTGGCAAATAAATCTTTTTCCAGTCTCATAACCCATATAGGGAGTTATTCTAGGACTAAAACAGTTAGAACAAACCTCAATTATTTTCCCAGTCTCAGTTTCATTCTCAAAGTTCATAATTAATTCTGAAAGATGTACCTATTTAATAGATTGTTACAGTAACATAAATTCCATAAATACGGAGATAACTCTAAATGATGCCCCATTCATCAACACCTATGGAAGAGTACCCTCAAAAAACAGTATTGAATTCAGATTTGGATTCATCGATGTATGGATTTTATGCATCTTTAGCAGCAGGAGGATTTTTGTTAGCATATGCAATTTATTACGTAACAATTGTAAATGTAACGACAGATTATGCTTACTTGACATTGGGAATAAGTACCGCAATTATGGCAATAATGGCAATAGCATTTCATGAATGGTCACGTAAAAATAAAGGGGAAAAAAGAGATGAGAATGCGATTGAAGAATATGTTGGAGGTACTGCTGTTTTAATGGGGGCACTTTCAGCAATTTGGCTTTCACGCTTTATAGTTTATTTTTTAGGAAAAGAAAATAGTTTGATAGAAATCCAAGAAGGCGTAATTTGGATTCCAATTTGGCTTTCTTTACTTCAAACAATTTCTTTAATATCTGTTATGGAAATTTCAACTAGGATGATTGAAAGGCATTCATTAGGCACATTACCAAGAACCATAGTTATCTTAGCACCTATTAGTTTAGCATTTAGTGCAATCTCAATTTGGTTAGATTATTCAAATGGGCAATTGGAAATTTTTCTCACTACTTCATTCCTGTTACTATTGAGTAGTTCAATTTTATATTCTCTTCGCTTAAATCGTTCTTCATTATATTTATTATCTTCAGGAATAAGTGTCGCACTTCCAATTTATCTTTCTCTTAATAATCCTGAACATGCTAGCCTTCTTGTACCAATTGTAATATTAATTGGAATTACGGCCACAGATAGAAGCCTGTCTAGAGATATGGTTGAAAGGGGCTCAGGAGTAGTTGTAGCCGCAATTTTATTTACTCAAATATTAGTTTCTACAGACAATACTCCTTATGTATTTGCTAATATTTTCGTAAGTCCAGATCCATTTAATCTTGTTTTCTGGCTTTGGGCTGCACTACTAGTTGGATGGTTTGTTCCAACAGCAATGGTACGAACTCCTGCAATGCCAATAGCATTGGCTCTTTCATTAGCCTTACTATCTAATCAAGCTGCACTTATTGGATGGTTAATTGGAATATGTGCTTTCATATACTTAGAAACAAGACCTCAGGCTAGAAGCTGGGTTGTCCGTTTTACTTACATTGCCATGCTCATCTCTTGGTATATTTCAGGTACAATAGGTGCTGAACAAGATAGTACTTTACTGTCATTCAATAATTTTTCATTAGATGCTGTAACATGCTCTTCACTAGTATTATTTCCTATATTGTTAATGATTGGTTTTTGGGGTGAAAAAAGGGGGACATTTGGCTTTTACGAGGGACCTAATCTCCTTTTATTATTAGCTTCATTAAATATATTACTAATGGGAGAAACAAATTTCATTTATCCCATATTAATAATATCAGCGTCCTTATTTCAAGCTTATAATTATACAATGAATAAATTTGGCCAAGAGTTAGAAAAAGACCTAGTATCAGCCCTTTTATTACCTATTATTTTTGTAATTCTATTCTATAATAATAATGAAACAAATCTAATTTTTTCATTAATATTGATATCAGCATCATTATTCCAATTTTATATCTTTTATAAAAATAATAATAGAATTGGCGTAGATAAACATATATTATCTGTTTCTTTATTACTTCCAATTATTATTGTTGCCATATTTGATAATAATAACTTTACTTTTTTTGATATTAAACCCTTACCAATTGCTTCTGGTTTAGCTATTTTACTAATATCTCATATTAATAGAAAAGATGATGAAAATCTGATACTAAAATCAGAATTTTTAATATCCTTTGTATTATTTACTATATTTTTCATTCAAAATTTTGATTTGTGGTCTGATTCAGGAATAATAGTTAATGCGACATTAATTTCTATGTCTTTACTTGTAACTTTACTACTATTTGAAGGAGGGGCAATTCGTAACTCATCTCCTATTGAAAGGCTAATTGGCATATGTTATCTTTTACCTGTTGCAGGATTTTCATCATTGATATTAACTCAGGAAAGTGAAAGTATATATTCGCTTTTAATACATGATAGTTTAATTCTTATTCCTCCGTTAATTGTCAGCATTAGATTAAAAGTTCTTACAGATTTATCCCAGGAAGCAAGGGATTATGGGGCCATGACTCTGTTATTGTTACTACTAATTGGATTAACTGATATTTCGGGAGGACTATTGGCAATCCCAGTTTTTGGACTCACAGTACAACGGGCATCCAAACATGTTTCATCGCCAATACTTATTTCTCTACCAATATTTGCAATAGGTTATGCAACTATATTTTCATTCGATGCTTCAGAAGATGCAATACTTTGGCCTTGGCTAGATAGTATTTCATATATTGGAGATAAATCAGAATTATTAGGTTTTCAAACACCCCGTTGGTCCGCTTTGTTATTATCCACAATTCCTGCCATGGTGCTATATTATTTACCAGATGAAAAAAAGAGATTAGATGGATCTAGATATGGCCCAGAGCAGATGTTTGGGCCTTTTTTAGCAACTCTATTTGCTATCTCTTTCTTATTACCAGATGAGCGTCTTGCACCAATTTTTATTGTTACCACTCTTACTTATGGTTCATGGAAGTATGGTATTTTGGGTTGGTTTTGGATAACTCCCATTGCTACCTTTTGGGCTTCATTAAATTTAATTTCATTAATTGAAGAAAATGAGGGTATACTAAATACAAATATAGAATATGCTGCATTTTTTGGAGGTATTGTTGGTTTATTACAATATTTACTAATACGTAATGATATTATTTATTCCAATGTTAAAAATCTTAAATTACTAGATTCTTCATATGATTATTTGGGCCTGAGCTCAAGACTGATGGCATATGTTTTATTCATTATGGCAGATGATATTTTCGATATTATGCCATTTTTAACCAGTATTATGATAGGAATAGATACTTTACGTAACAGCAAACCTATACTATTCAATATATCAATAGTGTTACAGTATTATACTCTAAATTTATTAAATGACGACTATCAAAGTAGTGCATTATGGCCTGTTTTAATTGGTATGGTGATGTTATCTTTATCATGGCTTAAGTATAATCCATTTCCTGAAAAAATTAATCAAAACAATGTTGAAAGTATCAGTTATGATGGGGACTCAAATACCTATCAAAACTTGCCCAATATACAATCTAACATAGACTTTGATTTTGAAAAGAACTTAGGATTAGTTGGGTCAATATTTGCCCTTATTTTTATGATTCCATTTTCCGAATCTTTAGCTTCTGAAACTGTAAATCAATCGTTGTTTGGTTTAACATTGATCTCAATATCTGCACATCATATGATTTTAGGATTCCAACGTGATCAAGGTTGGAGGCGAATGTTTAGCCTCGTAGGTTTACCATTAGGACTAGTTTATACTGGAATAGTATTCGAAGGATTAATACTAGTTCTAATGTTATTTATAGCGGCTTTAACTCTTATTGGCCAGTCATTGCTTTATTCTTCAAAAGGAGGTTTAGAGATAGGAAATACTCTAGAGGGCTCGGAATCAATAGTCTCAAAAATTGGCCTTCCTGATCCTAATATGGTTGAATCTGAATTAAAACAAAATAATGAAGAATTACCTGAGCTTAACGACAATCAGAATAATGAAGTCAATGAAAATCAATTAGGAAAAGAAATAGGTAATATTTCTAAGTCATTATTTACTTCAGATATCCTTGATTTTAAGATAAAATTAGATGAAACATTAATTTCCAAAACTCAAATTAATATAAATACGGCATATAAATCTCATGACTCTTCAGTATGGCTACCAATTTTAGTAATTAACTCAGAAGGAACATTATTATTGGAATGGGAAAAAAGAATATAATTTAATTAATTAATTTAAATTATGATAATAATTACTTATTATAATGCGAAAGTATGAGATGCTAGTTTTATTACCGAAGGTCATGACAACAACATGGGTAGTAGATTCAAATGCTTTTATTCATCTTGGATCACTGTCCCCTATGGGATTAATTGAGTCCTTAGAAAATGCGTTGAAAGATAATGGAATCAAATTACATGTAACATCTGGAGTACATGATGAAGTTAGAAATGTTCGATTCCAAAAATGGGACGGTAGGCCAAATTTACTTTCAACAATTAGTCATTTACTTACTACTGTAACTATCGGCGAAGGGGAAATAAGGGCGATAGCCCAAAAGATTGGTGAAAAAGCTGCCCCACAAGATGTAGACTTGTCGCTAATGGTTCTTGCAGCAAGATATGAGTTAGAAGGACGCAAGGTAGTATTAGTTACTGACGATTTTAAGATGACTACTACCAAAGTAAAAGCTGGTTTCGGATTCGAAACTTGTCCTCCGTCAACATTTATCAATAGGCTTTCAGAATCTGCTTCAAATAAACATACTACGACATTAAGAACTCTATCTAGGCATATTAGAGCGGCAGAGATGAGATACGCAATTAGTAGAAGTGCTGAATATGATATACAAGCAAAATTAACTTGGCTAGTTGATAGCCTTCTAACTAACAGACCTCAAACCAAAGTACAAGAAAATTCAATAATTTCAGAAGACGATTCTATGGTACTTACACTAATGTCCCATATGAGGGGAGAAAAAATAAAGAAAAGTCGGTTAAAAAAACTTGGTAGACTTCCTGAAATTTGTAAATCTGTCTCTGAAATAGATTCTCAACTTGCGACTTTATTGGATGAAAAGGATATGTCGGATATTTCTATTATTTATGATCAATTTTTAGAAATTCTTAGATTAACTTTGGAAAATACAGGAGTAGGACTTTCACCGCTTGAAGATTCTATTTCAGTAATAGCCCATCGTGCAATGGCAGGACCAATTAGTCGTTTGGAAACAGTTTTAGGATTAATGGCTAACCTAATAGGCAGAGATCAAATTGCACGCTTGCACTTTACAAGGGCATTACATCAAGCCAGCCTTAGTAATGATAATTCTGCAGAAATTAGGACCTTACATCATTTAGGATTATTGGCATTAGCAGAAGGAAATTTCCAAAGATCAGCCGAACTTTTTGAAGCCGCAGATTTACAAGCCCAAGTCAAGGATGCACCTAGATTGAGGCATGTTATTGCAGCAGGTCTTTCAAGACATTTATCTGGAGATGACACTAATGCTACATCTCTAATTCAGAGTGCTAATGACATAATAGAAGGTAATGAAAATTTAGCTATAGAGCCATTATTAATCTTGGGTCGATCATTAATGGGAATAGATAGGCCATGGTTGGCAATGGAAATTTTTGATGAAGCATTAGAATGTGCTATTGAAGCAGAATTACCCAATGAAATCTTTCGTATAAAGGGATTACTTTTACTCGTAAGCACTGCTGCAGCAGGACAAGATAATGAAGAAAATATTGCTATCAGGGGCCTTTTAGACCGTCTCAATAGTACTGATGTCAAAATAGATAAGGAAGTTAACGAAGTCATCTCAACAGTGGAAAAAATATCAAAAGAACATCTTAAGCCGCTTGAGGATACATGGAAAGAGTGGCGACCTGCATCAGATTTATTCGCAAACGAAAGGAAATTAGATGTCCTAAGATCGATATCTGATTCTGAAGGTCAAACACTTGTCATAGTTCACCATAATATTTTAGGAGGTCTTGGCCTTTGGATGCCAGCAAATACTCCTGAATTTGCGCCAAATCAGCATATCGTAATATCAGGAACTAGAATAAAAGTTGCCGATGCAACTGCGGAATTGGCAGATAAGCATAATATCAGGGGCGTTATTGCTATCGAAAATCCTGATGAATTAGATATTTCAGTAGATATTGTTGAAGCAATTATTGAAGAAGAGAATAATTGATAATCAATAAATAGAATCTAACTATCACAGTGCCAATTCAATGAATATAGATAGATTATGTTATTTATTTTTGAAATCTATGAATGGATACTATAATTTCCTAAGGCCTCTTCCATAGGTCAATGAGAGGTAAGGCTTTACTAATTATTTTGATTATGTTAATGGTCCCATTTTCAGGTTGTTTGAACTTTGATGAGGATGAGAAGATTATTCCAAACGAAGAAGTATATTCCAATGGATTATTTACTACTAACTCAAAAGGAACAGGAATTGACGTGCCACCAATCGTTTTGGATTTCTTCTTCAGTAATGTAGGTGAAGATGGTCCTGAACCAAGTATAGGGATTACCTCAACAGGGTGTATTTTCTTTATTGCAATGGAAAAACCAATGCGTTCATGTGATTATGGTTTGACATGGGAAAATTCTCGAGATATAACTCAGGCACCTTTTACTAGTGATCCATATGGTTGGGTAGATCCAGTAACTGATAGAGTATTCAATATCCATATGATGGGTCTTGAATCAACTTGGATTGGATGGTCAGATAATGATGGTGAAAGTTGGTTAGGAAATCCACATGATTCAGGAACTACTCCTCTAAATGATCATATTAAGTTGGCAACAGGTCCTTGGGTTAGTGATGGATATGGGATTCCTGGTACACTCTCGCCTATTTATGAAGAAGCAGTTTATTTCTGCTATAATAAAGGCCTAGGAATTTTCTGTTTCACTAGCTTTGATGGAGGGGCTACCTTCGAAGTAGGTGGCCAGATATTCGGGTTAGCCACAAGTGATGGCGGTTTACACGGTGCGATTACTACTGCTCCAGATGGTACTGTATACGTTACCCCTAGAGTAGAAACTCCTGCTGTAATTTTTTCAAAAGACAATGGATATTCATGGGAAACTCGTGAAATGGGTAATGATGTCGGTACACCAAATCCACGAAAAAACTCTGAAGTAGCAACAGATACAGATTCTAATGCCTATCACATTTGGACAGGTGCAGATTTTGGAGTTTATATGTCTAGAAGTACAGATTCAGGTGAGTCATGGGAACAATCTAGTATTCGAATTAGTCCTGTTGAAGTAATTTCAACTACGTTTCCACAAATCGATGCTGGAGATCCTGGTCGTATAGCAATAACATATCTTGGAAGTGAAAATAGCTCTCAACTTCTTAGTACTGACATAGATGGAGAGGAATGGAATGGAAATCCTCACTATGCTAATAGTAATATAAGTTATTATCTTTACATAACTTATAGTTTAAACGCTTTAGATGAAGAGCCTATATTTCATACCGTTAGAGTTTCACCTGACCCAGTTCAGATAGGTAGTATTTGCCTTAATAGCGGAGATTGTCGAGATATAGGAGGTTCAAATAGAAACCTTCTCGATTTTAATGACCTACATATAGATAGAGATGGTCGAGTATATGTTGCATTTGCAGATGGCTGTACTGAAACTTGCGCTACTGATTTCAACTCAACTGCTGAAAATTCTAGAAGTAAAACTGGTTCTGTATATTATCTCAATAATGGGCCTAGTCTTTATGAATCCGTTGGAGAACTATCAGAATTAACTTTTTACGAGTAAACTATTCAAGTCTCCAATATACTTGGAAGAACATGAAGATAGCGCGACATACACTTGAGGCAGAAAACTTATCAAATCTTTTTGTATTAATTGATGCAGTGGTGAATAAAACCAAATTGGAATTTCCCAAAATACAAGTCGTATTTGATGATCATATAACTAGTGTCTACAAGGGCTTTAATCCTAAATATACTCATGATGAAGGATGGATTACTTCTATTATTTTATCTCAAATAACTGAATCTATATGATGATTAAATATGTTTTTATTGGAAAAATCTATTCTTTCTCCTAAAGATTACATGTCTCTAAGAGCCTCAGCAGGTATGTCCAAAAGATCACTGAAAGGTGCGCAAAAAGGCCTAGGCAATGAAATCTATTCAGTAGTAATTAAGATTAAAAAAACAAATGAAATAATTGGTATGGGTAGAATTATTGGAGATGGAGGTACTGTTTTCCAAATATGTGATATGGCTGTAAAAAGTGAATGGCAAAATAAAGGTGCTGGTACAATGATTATGGATGATATGATGAAGTATATTGAAGAAAATGCTGAAGAAAATGCTTATATTAATCTATTAGCAGATGTCAATGGATTTTATGAAAAGTGGGGATTTAAGGCAACTGCTCCAAATTCAGTTGGTATGTTTTGTAAAAAAACAAATGATTGAAAAATAACTATGTCAACCTCTTCATATGTCAAATACAGACGATGATAGTAATTGTATTGTTTGCGGCTGTGAAATGATGGAGTCAGAAGTCATGAATCAAGCCTGTTCAAGTTGTGGCTGTGAAGATTGTGGAAAGCCCCTACTAACTGATGAAGAAATAAGTGAACAACTTTGCAAATCTTGTGATATCAATTCATTGATAAAAACTCAAAATGAAGAAAAAGAGGCAAATAGGAAAGGCCTCTGTCAGCAATGTTATCCTTACAGAGATGCCAAAGTTTCACGCGAAATACTAGTAATTGATGGAATGAAATCAGTTTGTCAAGATTGTTATAGTGACCATGTAGAAACTAATGCAATACAAAATGAGCCCGTCATAGAAAATGAATTTGAATCAAATATTAATGAAATTTTAGAATCCGCAGGAATAAAAAATGAATTTATGGAAGATGAATATTGATACAATGTGCCCATTATTGGGTATAACAGATTATTCAGAAAAAATGAATATTTTTTTTGTACAAATACCCATTTTAACATAATTTAAACGATTTAGTTATAACACAACCTACTCACGGGTAATCATGACTTTAGCACCAATTGATTATGATTATGGAATAGAAGCAAATTATTTTTTTGCTACGACGATAACTTGCGATAATGAAGAGGCAAGGAAAATGTATGTCCGTGCTTTTGGACACATGTTAAATTACAATCACGAAGAAGCAATTGCATGCTTTTCAGAATGTGCTGAGTTAGATCCTAATTGCGCTATGGCATGGTGGGGTATTGCATATTGTGTTTCTTCAAATTATAATTGGGCCCCTGGTCTTGGTTCCGGCCACGATTCTATCCAAAAAGCAATTACTCTCAAAGATGGATGTTCAGAATTAGAAAAGGACCTTATTGATGCACTAGCAGAACGCCATTCTGCAGAAGCACGTGATGCAGCAGATCCGTCCGTTCTTAATATGGGAAATAGCCCAGAATTAAATGTAGCATTTGCTCATGCTATGGCACCTCTTTACGTGAAATATAGTGGAAACTTAGATGTTACTGCAATTTATGTAGAAGCACTCATGAATCTAAAAGCATGGCAACTTTGGGATAAGAATACAACAACTGGAGAAATTACTCCTGCAGATGATAACACTCTACTTTTAGTTAAAATTCTAGAAGATGCTTTTGAAAGTAGTGAAGAAGCAAAGAGCCATGTAGCACTTTGCCATTTGTATTGTCATGCTTTGGAACTTTCGCCATTCCCAGAGAGGGCTTTACCTCAGGCCGATATACTTCGTACTCTAATGCCAGGATTAGGTCATTTAGTTCACATGCCATCACATATTGATGCGTGGGTAGGGCAATGGAAAGAAGCCATGGATTGCAATATTGCAGCTGTTGACGCAGATGACCATTATGTTGAAATTACTGGTAATGAATCTCAATTTTATAAATTTTATAGAATGCACAATCACCACTTCGTAGTCTGGTGTGCTATGTTCGAAGGACAATACGAAACTGCACTAAAGTATGCACGTAAAGCGGTTAGTACTCTTCCAGCAGGAGATGCTGGATCCGGAGTACAATTCATGTTAGCAGGAATAATTCCAATGGGAGCAATTTTCCTTGAATCATATGTTACAATGCCTTGGCATGTTATGATTAGATTCGGCAAGTGGGACGAAATTCTAAATGAGCCACTTCATACAGATGCAGGTGTT
>DARI01000006.1 GCA_002503285.1 Euryarchaeota archaeon UBA557 | reverse complement strand
ATATTGTCATTCCTATGGGTGCACATGGCGAGGGAAGGTAATCTTCTCCAGTCTCAGTAATTACCAATTGAATAGTATGTCCTTTTGGAACTATGACGTCCATTGGATTAAACTCCATAAGCATCCTATAGTTTGTCAAAGGATATGTTGGCAATGCATCATATCCTCCATCTCTATATCTAACATCCATAGTTGCATGACCTAATCTTAATCCAGAAGTTCCATCAAACATTGTTACAAATAATTGCCCTCCATTACATGTATTTGTTCTTGCATCAATATGTAATGTTGGTAAACCTGAGATATGCATATCATCCATCAAAGGAAGACTAGTAACCGTCATTGATTGTTGAGAATTAACTGTTCCAGACATTCCTCCATCCCAGTCTGCAATTGCATACTGAATATTGGTGGTATCTTCTGCTGGCCATGTTTCTTCAATATGCCATTCTCCATCATTTCTCTGTACTTGGACGTAAGACTCTGGCTCTTCGCCAATATCTTTCAAATAATATTCAAACCATGGGAATAATTCAACGGCCCAATCCATTCTTGACACGCTTGGAAAAGCTTCTGCCCCATATCCTGATTC
This sequence comes from Euryarchaeota archaeon UBA557, assembly GCA_002503285.1. Classification (GTDB taxonomy): domain Archaea; phylum Thermoplasmatota; class Poseidoniia; order Poseidoniales; family Thalassarchaeaceae; genus MGIIb-O3. The sequence continues at coordinate 91,749 of DARI01000006.1, read as the reverse complement.
TAACTCTTCGTGAACTGTTGGTTGGTCAGGATAGTTATGCCCCCATTGTCCAGAAATAGTTCGAACATTAATTCCAGCATCACTCAATAATTGATGTGTTGGGAATGCATGGTATGGATCTACATTCCAATCTTGCAAGCCCCAAACAATATACACGCTTCCTTGATAGTTATCTATTACATCCTGTAAGTGATATCTTTCATCCCAGTAATCATTCCATTCATCTCCTCCTAATCCCGCACCTAACCAAGTACTAAATGGATTCAAGGGACCTATGGCATCATCAGAACAGAATCTCATATCATTAGTATTGGCATCAGAAGTTGCTCCTTCATACAGAACATCATAGAGCATTGCCCTAGCTTCACTGGAGCCATTTCGATAGAACATTTGCTGTACTCCAATTGATCCAGATATTGGGACAATAGTCTTTAGATGTTCAGAGGGATTTTGTGCAGCTTCCCAATTAGTTGTTCCTGCGTATGATTTACCCATTAATCCAACATTACCATTTGACCACTCTTGCTCACCAAGCCAGTGAACTGCTGATTGGATTCCGATTTGCTCACTAAGTCCTTTTACATCCTGACAATGAGTAGATTTACCTGTACCAAATGTTGAAATTTGGGCTAAAGCATAACCATGAGGCACAAATTCTTCTAATACCCACAAACCGACACCTGCATCAGGAATAGTATTGGGATTGGAATCATCACCAACGACTCCTTCTCCTCCAAAATCATAGTAAGGATGGACGGTTGCAATTACAGGTATTTTAGTTCCATTAGGAACATCTGGCATCCATAAAGAAACATGCATCAAAGCGGGCTCTGGATATCCTACATCTTGCTCAGAGATTGGCAAGTCAACGTCAACGAAAAATTCCTTAGGACCAGACCAAGAGTACAAACCTTCAATTGGTAATTGACTTCTCCATCCAGTCATGTTTAATTGCATATTTTCTCGTTCATTAACCGGTGTTTCCCACCATTCATATTCTGAATTACTAAATGCACCTGGGCCTGCTCCGGACCAAATAGTTGAGCTAAAAATCATTCCTACAACTGCAACAGTCGTGAAGAAAATTCCAACCTTTTTACCTATGTTTAAATTGATTAAGAAAGAAGAACTTTTGATATCGAAGAAACTCCTTTCTTCAATTATCTCAGCATCCAAGGCATCAACCATCGCTCTGGCGGATAGATGATAGCAGATTATCCTAATGCTTTGTTGGATAGAATTAATATATCTATTTCAACATCTAAAATCAAATTATCTCAATTGACAATTGATTCTGATTAGAATGTTTAGAGTTAAAATAAACACTCTTCAGTTACATCAGGTCTATGTGCTTACGCCTAGTCAGACTATTTATGAAAGTCGCAGTCATACAGATGTCACCAGTATTTCTAGATAAAAAAGCATCGTGGCAAAAACTCAAGGCACTTATTCTCGAAGCAATTAGTGAAGGTGCTAGCGTAATTACATGGGCAGAGACATTACTACCTGGATATCCAGTTTGGATGGGAATGACCGATTCAGCACGTTGGAACCAACCCGATCAGAAACGAGCGTATTCGACATATGTGAGAGAAGCAGTCAGTCTAGACGGTCCAATAGTCACAGAGATGCGCGAGATTGCCTCTGAGCATAAAATAATGCTAATGGGTGGCGTACTTGAAGCAGGGGTTAGCAGTGTTTACTGTACACTACTAACTATTGGTTTTGAAGGTGAGATACTTGGTAGGCATCGTAAGATAAAAACAACCTATGACGAGCGTCTGATATGGGCAGACGGAGATATCGAGGGACTACGTACTTACGATACTCCTGAGGGTAAAATAGGTGGATTAAATTGCTGGGAGAATTGGCTTCCTCTCGCCCGTGCTGCACTACATCAAGAGGGTGAAATGATTCATGTTGCAGTCTGGCCTGGTTCTTATTCTCTCACAAAAGATATTACTAGATTTATGGCAATGGAAGGAAGATCTTGGATTCTATCAGCATGTGGGGTATACAGAGGAGAGGACTTTGGACATTTATCACTTGATGATTTCCCAATGCGGGATGAAATGTTAAAAGCTGGAGGATTATACTCAGGTGGATCTATAATTGTAGGTCCAACTGGGGAGATAATCGCTGGACCACTCCCGGATTATGATGAAGGAATACTATATGCTGATGTAGATAGACGAACAGTTGTTGAAGAGAGGCAGAATTTTGATTACAGTGGCCATTACAGTCGACCAGACCTACTTACACTAATAAGAAAATAAACAGACATTAATGAATGAAAGTTGGAATAGTAAGTTTTATGATTTAGTATGTCGATTAATAGTAATTATTTAGGGAGTAAAAAGATGAAAACGTCAATAGTATGGTTTAGAAAATCTATTAGGATACATGATAATCCAGTTTTAGAATGGGCAAGTTCCTCTGAAGACATTGATTTGATAATTCCTATTTATATCATGGAAGATAAATGGAATCTAGATGAGGGAAGTATCCAGGGCCGAAGTCGTTTGAATTTTCTCTATGAATCTTTACTTGACTTGGACAGAAATCTCAAGGAGAATTATGGGGCAAAACTCTTAGTTTTCTCTGGAGATCCTGTGGAAATTATAGAATCTATAATTAATAGTTTAGATGGTAAAATCAATTGGTTATTTTGTGATTATTGCTCTGAACCTAGAAGTAGGGATGAAATTAATAAAATTGAGAAAAATTTGACTAATTTGGGAATTCATAGCAAAGTCTTTCAAACAGTAAATACCATCTTAGATATTGAAAAAATAACACAATCAAATAATTTTATTAATCCAAAATCATCAAAAGATATAGACAGAATTTTCAAAAAGAACCTCAACATAAGTCCCGATGGATACCTAGTTGATGAGGCAATTCCAATCCCTCATAATATTTGCACAGACTCATTAGTATTGGAAACTGTAATTCAAGACACCCAAGCTTCACAATATTATGTTCCGTGCGAAGAAATCAGACAGAAATCAGAGCAACTAATATTGAAATCAGAACGAAATAGCCCCTACTTTCCGGGAGGAGAGAGAGAAGCATTGAAAAGGCTCAAGAAGAAAGTCTCAGAAAGACCTGACTTCGTTAATAATTTCAAAAAACCGAAGACATTTTCCACTAATGAAGAAGGAAACCCCATGGAGCCTACAACTACAGGATTATCGCCATACATCAGTCATGGATGCCTATCTGTAAGGCTTGTATGGAATGAATGTGCAAAGGCCAATTTCAACTCAAATCATACCAAACCTCCAGAATCACTCCATGGTCAATTAATGTTCAGAGAAATGTTTTATCTCTTATCTAGATCTGTTGAAAACTGGGAAGATGATATCAATAATTCAAATTGTAAACCAATTAATTGGGGAGAATATGATCAGTCGAAGATCATTGCGTGGGAGTCGGGAATGACAGGCTTCCCCTACATCGATGCAATGATGCGGCAGCTAGATGCAACTGGATGGATGCACCATTTAGGTAGACACGCAGTATCCTGTTTCCTAACTCGTGGTCAGTTATGGCAAAATTGGAAACATGGAAGAGATGTGTTTGAAAGAAAACTAGTGGACTCTGATTGGGCAATAAATAATGGAAACTGGCTATGGTTGGCTGGAGTTGCACCCTTTTCCATGCCATATTACCGAGTGTATAATCCATGTCCCGATTCAAAATCTAGTTTGAATGTAGAGGCCATAGAGGCTAACTTTGTACGATTTTGGGTTCCAGAACTAGCCTCATATCCATCAAAGTATATTTTCGAGCCACATTTGGCTCCTTTAGAGGTACAAAGATTATCAAAATGTATCATTGGTCAAGATTATCCTTTACCAATAATCGATAGGAAAGTAAGCCGAAGTGAAAATCTTTCAATGTTTAAGGAGAATGTAGAAAGCCTCAAAAGAATGTAATTGTACGTAAGTGAAGTCCTAATAAAATTATTATTGACATTAATCTATTTATGTTTGTATACAGAACTGTCAATTACCTTAGGATGATTGATGCTGAGCACTTCTCTGATCGTGTGCCTATGCAAGTCACTTCTCCGAAGTCTGTTTATCCTCGGAGATTTCCTTATCAACTGGTAAGTAGTACATTCCTGTGGAAGGATCGAATTGTATCTCAGAGGCTGATGAAGGTATCTCAGAGGCTGATGAATTATCAATTCTGTATCCGTATTTAGCAAATATTGGCGATAAGATAAACAATACACCAACAACGAGTGATATCAATCCACAGATTTGAACAATCGGGTTGATTAAACCCTCGAACCAGTGAGATACTGGTTCTGCTTTTAGAAGGCTATATCCAAATAATGAGATAGTAATCCCAATAAAGAAAACCTCAATTCCTGCTTTACCTTCTATTTCATTAATTGAATCTCCGGTAATGTTGGGTTTTCTCTTATCTGATAAACCTCCCTTGTGCCTTAGGCAATAGTTTGTTGTCCTGAATTCGAGCGCTTTGCAACCTTCGAATGCACACTGCTTCTCGCCCATGTTTCAAATCACTCGCCCTAAGATATAGAATTTTTTACGGCATCAACTTCTCTAGGAAATAAGACGTATGTATCAACGAAGGAGCCCTAGTAGATGTATTTTAAGAAATACTAAACAATTCAGTACCAATCAATGTTCATGAGTGAACTAAAACCGTAGATTATTGGTAAGTATTGAATAGTTATTTTAATTCCAGGTCCCTCCAGAACTACCTGGATTGGTTATAAAAATTACAAATATAATACAAATTAATGATACAAATATTATGATTGAAGTCAATAAACCAAGAGTGAAAAATTTCCATCCATTTTTTCTAAAATCTAAAAAAAGCCCAAAAATTAAAATCATCGGAATAATTGAAATTGGAAACCGAGGGAGGAAAATAAGTAAAGGGAGAAAAATAATTCCAATTACAAACCAAGTAAATTTTCTAAAATTTCCCTCTCCATAAGTATTTTTTTCCCTTTGGTCTGTATAATTATTTTCAACAATAGTCTTAGTCGGTGGAGCCATAGATTTGCTCCCGGCATCTTTATGTCGCAGGCAATATTCTGTATTTCTGAATTCTAACGCGTTGCAGCCACTAAAGGCACAATTCCTCTCTCCCACAATACTAAGTCCACCATTGCCAACATAGATATTTCTACGTCATGAAGCACCAATATCTCTTTACTAGTTTTTTTTTCATATTATGAATATGTGATAATTTAGAAATATAAAGGATAAATACTATCCATTAAAATGTTATTCATGATATATTAAAATTATAAGATAAGGTCAAAGAATTTTGAAACTTGTTAATTTCTAGTGTTGTTATTAAATTATTACAGATGTTATCAGTAACTATTGCCTAGGTGCCGTCATAGCCCAAACCGTACTAGGTTTGTGCCAATCTCTTAATTGATCGGTTTCGAGACGTATTTGCAAACCTTCTCCATCCTCTGTATTAGAATCTATAAGTTCAAACTCAACATTCTTTTCATTTGTTCTAAATGTGTCATCGAAAAGAATAATCTGATCGACCACTGCACCATCTTTGGTATATTCCATTATAACGCGAAGATGACATTCTTGAAGTGGATTACGTAATGTGCATGATTCACTACTCCCATCATGTTCTACTGTTACAATGCCTTCGAATGTAACAATGCCACGTGGAGGCATGAGGTCAATTATGGTTGATTTAGCAGATGGTGCACATACACATTCCATGTTATCTGATTCAACATATCCAGTCTTTTCAACAATAACTCCTACTGTTGACAAATCAACTCCCTTAGAAGAAGTTGATGTAGCAGTTATCGTATAGTATCCTGGCTCCTCATATGCATGCGATGAGTTTGGTCCAGTAGCAGAGTTTCCATCACCAAAATCCCAAACTACTACGCCTAAAGAATTTAGACTCTCGAAAAAGAACTCATGTAACTTTGCAATAATGACCTCTTCTTCATCATTATCTCCTTCATCTACCTCAATAAGGGTATATTCATTAACACCGTAAACCACAGGCGAATCTATTGAAAATGGCCCATTTGGGGAAGAACTTATTGTAGATAATTTTGCAATAACTGCTCCACCAGCTGCCGAAATCAACATTACCGTAACGAGAGTAAGGGCAGAATATGTTATTTTCATATTATCCATATCATATCCATGCTTATCAATATCTGTTTCAATAATATACTTGTAATATTATTTATTATATTATACAATGTATAATTATAGAGATAGTAAAATGAAAAATATGCCAGATTATGAAAATATTTTTTTACCTTTCAGTTAATACTAAAAATGATGATTTAGAAATAATACTATATGCGTCCACAGAACGATATCTGCCCGGCGATAAAATCGCAACAGGGCTCCATCGGAATTGGAGCAATGATAGTATTCATTGCTCTAATTTTAGTCGCTGCAGTAGCTTCAAGTGTTATCATGGAAACAATTGAGAAACTAAAAGAAAATGGAGAAAGTACCGGTTCAGATGTCCGTGCGACCGTAAATACCAAACCTCGTCCAACAAGTATTACGATTATAGGAGAAGGCAGCGACCCCTTGGAATGCGCTAATGAAAATGGTTTTTGTGATTTTGTTGGCATTAAAACTATTCGATATATCTCTGATAACGATCCAACAAAATTTGTTGATTTGCAACTTAATGACGGTACTCCATGTACTAATGCAGTTTTTGGAGACCCTCATGAAGGTACCTCAAAAAGATGTTACATAATAAATAATAAAGAATTACTTCTAACATGGCAAATGACTCCGGGTTCTACAAATATTTTAGCAAAGGATGTATATTACGTTGTTTTTTGTGGAGGAAGCGAGGCACTAATGTCAGATGCATCTGATATGGTGGATGCAGGAATGACCTTTTTGGATGGGACAAATCTTGCAGGAGATGAAGCCCCATTCGCAACAAATGATGTGATCGAAACCGGAATGAAGTATCGCGTAACTCTCTTACTTTACTCCTGTATTCCATCAATTGGTGATGAAATGCCACTGATGTTATACGTGGATGGTGGCGGTTCAACAGTCATTACAATGTATTTTGCATCGATAGATATTGGTCATAAATTATACTAATATTGACTAAAATTATGAATTCATATTTTCAATTTAATGTTAGTGATACAATGCCACAAGTGATACATGTAGTACTTCTTAACTCTCTAGTTATATATTCTTGATATAATAAAGGCGATTTACAAGCAGGGCAATTAAAGATGGCTAATATTTCCATGTTTCTCAGTAGCCCATGTATGCTTTACCATTTAAACCTAGTGTCTTTTTAACACTAAAATAGATATTATTAATAATATTCATACATCACAATTAAATCGGATTCCCCAAATCATCTGTGAGAATTATATTCACTCCAAATCCTCTTTTATGAAATGATATTAATTCTAAATCATGAATCATATGTCCTGTTTTTGCAATACCTATATATTTTTTTTTAGTATTGATTCTTTTATCTATCTCCATTGGATTTAATTGCCTTCGGACCCCATTTACATCTTCAAACCAAGGTAATATTCCTTTTGGAGAATATTTGATTCCTAGTATCATATCACATCCCTCAGTCCACTGTGCCGCATCTGCATCAGCCATACTAGGTATTGCAGGTGCATTCGGATGCGTATGCAACCAGTGAGTAAACCTGCTACCCCTAACTCCTCTTTCCTTGGTAAATAAACCATCATTCCATTCTTCAGGAACATGATGTACGGAAAATGAATCTCCTCGATTTACTAAATGAGGTTTACCAAGTAAATATCCTTGGCCTGCAAATAAGTCATTTTGAAAATCACATCCCATATATTGAATCTCAACTTTTTTGGGATTTTTGATATTCTTATTGGGATCAATGCCGATAAGAATTTCATCTGGAAGGGATTTAAATGTCCAATCAATTATTATCTTAAGAGTTTCCAATGGCATCAAAATTATTGCCCTATATCCATCTTTATTAGCAAGTGAAAGTATGTTATATTTATGTGCAGATATAGTCAACCATTCATCAGACATTATCTCACTCAACTTTGATATCAAGGACTATGTGGTCCCAATGTGGCGCATAACTTTTAATTTTGGTTCTATTGACTTCAAATATTTTAGATTTAGGTCTAATTTCTAATAATTCCTTTATGGTTTCATTTATCCATTGACCATAACCCTTTGAGGGTGCAATACCATGAATATGCAAAAATCCATTTTCTTTCAATACATTTAATGCAGAAATATAACCATCATTAGCAGATGGTAATAATCCCAAAATAACTCTATCTGCGATTCCTTTGAGATTATTAGTAGTTATTTTGTTATCGCCGAAATGAATAGTACATCTTTCTTTTACATCATTTGCATCCAAATTTATATTTAATGCTCTTACCGATTCGGGATTCCATTCGCAAGAATGTATATGTTTAATCTTTGAAAAAACCAACATTGGAATAGAATAGTAACCTATTCCTGCATACAAATCTATCACGATCTCGCCATCTTTTCCAACTTCTCCCATTCTTCTTCTTTCATTTATATTTCCTGATGAAAACATACATTTTGTAAATCTATAACCATATTTGATACCATTCTCTTTACGTATGACCCAATCATCATTTCCAAGTACTAATTCCACCGAACTCTCTCTCTTTTCTCCATTAATTTCGCCCATTATTCCAATTCTATTTATCAATAGTACTTCTGAAATAATCTTCCATAAATCTTCTTTGTAATTATTCCACCTAATATTTCTAAATGACGAATTAGGTAAAATTAGTACATCAGAAAACTTTTCCCATTTTTTTGGGATATCTTTCAAATATTCTTCAATATTGGTTTCTAAAAATCCCTTTGAATAAAGATATTCTGATATTGATAAAATTAAACTATCATATGGTGTATTTTTTATCATGATATCACTCATTAATATGCTCAAATATTCTATTAGCCATGAATTTACCTATTCCTGGTGCTGCCATCAAATCATTAACTTTAGCATGATTTATTCCTTGTCTTCCTCCAAAATGTCTTAGCAATGACTGTATTTTCTTTGCCCCTAAACCTTCTATTTCTTCCAAAGGGTCCAATAATGTCTTTTTTCCTCTACGTTTTCGATGATATTTATTTACAAATCTATGCGCTTCATCTCTTGCATGTACTAATAATCTACCTTCTCGTGTTAGAATTATTGGATCTTTATCAGTTCTATGTAATGTTTCTTCCTTTTTTGCCAATGCAGCGATTACGAACATATTTTTTACACCATTTTCTTCTAAAACTTTTACAATTGTAGTCAAGTGAGTTTTACCTCCATCAAGTAGTAACAAATCCGGCCATTCATCTTGCCTTTTCATCCATCTTAAAATAACTTCTGACATCATTCTTAGATCATCCTTAGCATCAGTTTTTACTCTATATGTCCTATATTCCTTATTTGATGATCTTCCATTTCTGAAAACTACTGATGCACCAACTCGCTCTTCTCCTAACATTTGGGCCATATCAAAACATACTACATGATTCAATGCCGCCATGCCAAGAAGCTTAGAACATTCATTTGCAGCATTCTGTTCCAAACTTCCTGTACGATTTTTTTGATTTCTTAATACATTCATTTTAGCATTTTTGTCTGCCATATTTCTTAATTTAACCAATTCTCCACGTTTTGGAACTTTTATTTTTATTACTCCTCCTCTACGTTCGGTTAACCAATTAGTCAAACCCTCATCTAATATTATTGGAATAAGTAGAGTTCTTGGGGGCTTTCTTTTTACATAATGTTCTGTTAATACGCATGAAATTGATTCTGAAATATCGCCGCTATGGATTACTGGATAATCCACTTGACCTTGTATTATGCCATCTTTCGTATGTAAAATAGTTACAGAGCCGGAATCCCCAGTAAATGAAAATCCAACTGCATCACAATCTTGGTAAAATCTACTATGAATTATTTGTTGAGAAATTGTTGTTTGTATTGTTCTAATCATATCTCTAATCTCCGCTGCTTTTTCATAATACATGCTTTTGGAAGCCATATCCATATCTATTTGTAATTTCTGAATTAATATTCTACCATCACCATCAAAAACTTTTGTTACTGCAGCAACTCTTTGAGGATAACCTTCTGGATCAATACATGGCCCCTGGCATAATCCAATGTGGCTGGCCAAACATCCATTTTTTCCATTACAATCCCGATCTCTAATTCCAAATTGTCTTCTTACTAGTTGAATCACTCTTTTTGCTGCACCTGCATCTGGAAATGGGCCCCATGAAAGATCGTTTTTTGCTGGCGATCTTGTGTAAATAATTCTTGGAAATTCTTCCTTAGTTAAAGATATAAAGGGATATGATTTATCGTCTTTTAATCTAGAATTATATTTAGGTTTATGTTTACGTATCAATTCTCTTTCAAGTATCAAAGCCTCTGTAGGTGTTTGAGTAATAATGCAATCGATTTTTTCGGAATTTTGAATTAGTTTTGGTATCATTATTCTATCAGGATTTTCAGAAAAATAAGAACGAACTCTAGAACGTAAATTTGTCGCCTTTCCTACATACATAACTCGCTCATCATTTCTACGAAAAAGATATACTCCTGGTTTAGAAGGAAGATCTAACTTTTGAGAGTCAATTGGCATGCCTATTGATGCGCAATAAGTTAACACCCATGAACCCTAGACATGTCCCGTGTCTTATGGTGGCCGGAACAAGATTGAGAATTCTTGCCCATTTATCAAAATATTATGGTAATTTTGATGACAAATGGAATATTCCCCGAGAACAATCACTCCCAGGAATAGCGGAAGCATTAGGAGTTGTCAGATCGGCAGTTCATAATCCACTAGCAACTCTAGAAAAAGATAAATTAGTTATTTCTAAAAATGCACAGGTTACGGGAAAAGATTCCCGCCGACGTAAAGTTATTCATATTACACAACTGGGCCTTGAAACTCTTTCGGAGGCTGATTTTCCAGAGCAAATAAAAAAAATCAGACATTTTGGGCCTATTCCAAATTCAATAAATTTACATGGAAGAGATACAGAGGTTTTAGATATCTCTAATATCTTAAAAAGAAATAAAAATATTTTATTAAATGGCTTACCAGGAATTGGAAAATCAAGTTTGGCCCGGGTTATCGCAGAAAAAATGATGGAAGAAGGATGGACGTTAAGATGGGCTTCCTGCAATAACGATACGGACATCTCAGCAATTGCAAAAATGTGGTTAAATCAATCTGGAATGTATTCATCAAAAGCAATATCTGCTGCAGTAGATCATCCTCGAAACTTACTAATTATTGATGAAATACAAGAATTAGATAATAGGCATATTAATTCAATTAATCAACTAATTTCAGATACTGCATTGACAAAAGCATCAATTTTAATAATAGTAAGGGCACCAAGTCCTTTCGATAACCTAATCGACTTTGATAATATTAGGCTTGAAGGACTGCTATTTGAAGGTGCTAAGAAAATTTTACCTTCAAATATTGATAATATTCTAGCTACTAAAATTATTCAATCACTAGGCGGACATCCTCTGGCCCTACATCTATGGGCTCCAGATACTCAGCTCCCAGAGGAAAATGATGCAGTCCAGGAATATGTCAAATCAACAGTAATAAAAAGATTAAGTGATGAAGGAATTAAAACTTTAGATGAATTATCTTTATCCCCATTACCTTTGAATACTGATGAATTATTTTCATCCATTGGGATAGATGAATTAGATAATTCAGCAATCTTGAAGTGGCACAGCAAAGAAGTAGAACTTCATCATTTAATAAAAAACGTCAGGCGTAGTTTTTTCACTCAGGAAAAAACTCAAGAATTTCATTCTGAAATGGCCAAAAAATGGGCCAAAAAAGAAGGATTTAGGGCAATAAGGATGGAAGCTCATCACCGACTTCAATCCGGGCACAAAATTGATTCTGATTGGTTTATCTCAAATCTTCCTACATTAGTAAGTAAAGATAGTTCAGCTGCAGCGATTATCTTCGAACAAGCAATACATAATAGTGATGAAGAAATATTCAGAGAGATTGCCTCTGATATAGCCTTAGAAAGAGGAGAGATAGAGATTGCTTCATCCCATATTAATTCGCTTTCAGATGGAATCAACAAAACAAAAAGATTAGCACGCTTTGCCCGGATAAGTGGAAATGCAAGATTAGCCACAGAATTGGATTTAAAAATATTTAATCAACTTAATCCAATTGAAAAAATAAAGGCACAAATAACTGAAATTGTAAGACTCCACGATGATAGATTACCTGGAAAAATGCCTCCAGATTTAATTAATAATTTGAAGAGGAAAATTAAATTGATCGACATATCTTCACTACCAATTGAAAATCGTAATGTAGCATCATTATCAGTTAATCTTTTACAAAACTCAATTGCTTTAGAAACTCAAGATTTACATTCCGCAGCAGTGTCTAGAGGCATCTTAGAATCTCAATTGGGATACGATAATCAAAAATTAAAAATAATCGACCTCAAATCTAGGCTTACAATTAAGATAAATGACAATGTTTCTCCAAAGGCAATAGAGGATGCAAGATCTGAAATAGAAAAATCATATAATTTACTAAATAAATTAAGTTTAATTCATATGATTCTTGAAGTATCAGGCCCAAAATATCCTGAATGGATAATTCAATTACATTCAGAAATATCTGAGGAATATTTGCCAGAAGACATAGCAACTTACAGGAGACTATCTGCTCAAAAATGGTATTGGAAAGGTATTTTGGAGCCAGAAAAGAAACTATCTCATTGGAGAGAGGCGTTGGGTAAATTTAAATCTGCAGAATGCAGTAATGCAGCAAATGAACTATTGAAACTTATATCTAATTTAATATAATTATATTTCAGTACCGATTAGTGTGCGAGTTTCAAAAATACCTGGTAGATTTCTTATGTCTTGGATTATACATCGAGTAAGTTCTGATTCGTCGTCGGCTTCAATTTTTACAAATAGGTCATGCATTCCAAAAACAATCCATTGCCCAACTACGGTTTCAAATTTACTAACTGCTTCACGCACTTCAATTTCTTTACCGGGCTCTGTAGTAATTAATACAAATCCGACTGCCATTATTCAGCCTCCACTGCAATTAAAGTTTCAGTATGCTGAACTCCAGGAATTGCTCTCATGACTCCAATCAATGTCTTGGCCATTTTTCTTTCATCTTCAAAATCAATTCTTGCTACTAAATCATATTCTCCATATGCAACATGCGTTTCGGTTACTTCTACAATTTCTAGAAGTTTTTGATATACAATTCTCTCACTTCCTGGGGCCGCCCTAATTAAAACAAAAGCTGTACTCATAGTTATACAAACACGTCCCCTCAATATGTGCTTATGACTTCTACGATTAAAGAGATATACAATAATCACTATGTGTAAGATATTACATAGTTTAATTGAGCCGCTGAAATATGCACGTACATCCCATGGTTTGTAAAAGACGTGCACTTCTACTCGTTTTAATTATGTTAATTTCTAGTATGAGTATCATACCTGTTAACGCTTCTCTTAATATAAAATCAACAACTGTATGGTCTGGATCAGTTTTCTTAAATGATAGTTACAATGTTGAAACTGGGCAAATCCTGATAGTTCAAGAAGGTACCAGTATTTTTTTAGGCGATGATAAAGAAATTATTATTGATGGGAGAATTAATATCGAAGGCTCAACCAACTCTCCAGTTATCTTAGATTCTTTAGATGGTAACCATAATGGAATTGTATTCAATGCATCAAGCTATGGCCTTAATTCTATAATTGATAATCTAACAATAACTGATTCTAAGTATGGAATCACGATGTACGGTAGCAATCCTGTAATTTCTAATCTAAAAATAATAAATGCCGATAATGTAGGTGTTGATTTATTTGATGGAGCTTCCCCAATAATATCAAATTTAACAATTGAACAAGGCGGCCAAGACGTACATGCAATATCTACATCATGGAGATATGGAATTGGATTATCGATAGGTGATAATTCTGCCCCAGTTATAAATGGAATTAATATAAATGGCGTAATGACTCGAGGAATTAATTTTTGGGGTAATTCTGGAGGATTATTTTCAAATATAAATATTTCAAACATCACTGGAGCAACACTTTCTATTCCTGCAGGAATTTGGGTAGAAGATTCAATACCATTAATTACTGATGTCAATATCAATCGTGCAGATAATGGAGTATTCGTAAGGCATCAAACTCCAAGTTGGATAACTAGACCATCTTTTTCAAATTTAATAATCGAAAATAGTCAATATAGGGGAGTTATGGTTGAGCAATATAACCATAGCCAATATTTCAATTTACCAACCAATGCTATTTTCAATAATTTAGAGATAAGGGGAACGGGCGGCCCAAATGCCAAAACCCCCGGTCTAGGTTATGCAGCATTCGATTTAAACACTAGTGGAGTAAATATTGATGGATTAATTATAGCAGATAATCCGGTTGTTGGATTTAGAGGATACATGATCGATTCTTCTACAAAAATAGAAAATGCAGTATTTTTGAATAATGGTAAACAATCATTCAACTCTGCAATGAGCGATCGTGCAGGACTCTATTTTCGTAGTTCTAGTTGGTCAACAAAAGGTCCCGCAATAGTTAATAATTTAATAGTTAATAATTCGTCAGGACCTGGTATTTTAATGATGAAAGGTGGAGTAATGGGAGATAATTGGTCCACATCAAATAATGGTGGAAATGGTATTGATTTTCGTGAATTCCATCCTAGAGTAAATTCCATAGTGAGTCAAAATAATACAAAAAATGGTATATATATTTATGATTCAGCAAATGTAGAAATTTCTAATGTATCTACTATTCATAACGGATTAAATCAATCCAATCCGGAAGATGGTGCAGGTATTCTTTTTCATGAATCGAATATAGTTATGAGCGGAGGGAAAAATACTAGTTGCAATTCATGCGCCTCTTCTGGAGATAAATACGGAATAGTTGTTAGGGATAGTATTGATTTACAACTAAATTCAATAACAATTAAAGATTCAATTTCATCTCCTTCTTTGAATATAGATAATTCCAACGTTGCATATTTTGGAACTATAATCCTTGATGATGTTAAAATATATGATAATAATAGTGATTTTGCAATAGAAATGATTGAGGTAGATGCTAATATAAACAATTTAATCATAAATGGCCAAAATAATGGCCTTAGCTGGTCAGCAAAAGGAGTCACATCTTCTTCAATTTTAGATAGTGAAATATCAGGATATGATGAAAATTGTTTCTTTATTGCCAATCATGAAGAATTAATTGTTTCTAACACTACAATGACATGCAATAATGTCCAACCAGTTTTTTCCAATAGTATAATTAATTTTACCAATTCTATACTAATGCAGGACCATGATATCAATAATTCATTTAATTTAATGTCCGATAATCATATTAGATGGATTTCATCATCAGAAATTTTCCTCTCAAATGCTGAAGATTCAGAAAATATTGTTGATATTATGTGGAATATAGATTTACAAACAATTAATCAAAATTTTATGAATATTCCGTACGCTGAGATTAACCTTTCCTTCGATCTTTATGAAAGTGATATAATTACCTTTATGCCATATTCTGGACGTTCTAATTATGGGCCATTCGTAGGTATGCGCTGGACAAATGATCAAGGATGGTCAGAAAATAATACTGTAAATTCTGGATGTGATTATGACGGAGTGCATAATGATACAGCATCCTTCTTATTGGACTCTGATAAATCAATAATTTGTAGGTTAGATATTTCAAATCAGGCACCATTTATCATTTGGGAATTTCCGGAAGAGAATCTAATCTATTCATCAAATAGTGAAATTATATTTGATGCTAGTAATTCATGGGATTTAGACAACGATGTATTGAATTATTCTTGGACTAGTAGTTTAGATGGTAATATATTGAATGGTTGTAACTCTGAAGAAATTTTTGATATAAATGATAATAGGAGTTTTTTCAGGGCTAATTATGATTATTTTTCTGGAATTTGCCCCTTAAGTGATGGTTTACATGTCATCACTTTGGAAGTATGTGACATAATCGGTCAATGTACTAATGAAAGTAGGCAAATTGAATTACAAAATCTTGCACCAATCCTTTCGGTTGAAACACAACCTTCCATAGAATCATGGGGTGTTTTATATCTCGGACAAACAGCAAATTTAACCACTATGCTTCAAGGAACTTACGACCCCGAAGGAGATGACTTGTGGTGTTGGATTGAAGTTTCATATCTTGATTATTCTGAAGTATTTACTGATAAAGAACCATCCTGTCCATTAGAGATTATTAGTTCATTCATAGGGGCTCCAAACCAATTTACAATTACTATATACGCATCGGATGGGATAAATCCAAGTAGACAATGGTCATTTGATATTGTTTTAATTAATGAAATGCCTACTGCTAATTTGCAAATAATTAGGATAAATAATACATCTTCTAGTTTTGTCAAACTCGATGGTACATCCTCAATAGATCCGGAAGGTGATGAAATTAAATTTGAATTTATTAGTAACTTAGATGGTCTCTTATCATCAGGAATAACATCATCGACAGATATCGAGTGGTCAGGAAATTTATCTAAGGGTATTCACAATATAGTGCTAAAAGTTTCAGATGATCAACCCGTTCATTTTGGAAACTGGTCATATGATTTTATTGAATTAGAAGTACTTAATTCTCCCCCGATTGCTATAATAAATATCTCAAATGATGGATTAATGTTGGAATCAGGGGATTTAATAAAATTTGATGCCAATGGTTCTGGCGATTGGGATGTTTCATGTAATGAATTACCAAATAATGGAAGTAACTTACTGTGTAATCCAACATTAACCTCTAGTAATGACTTAGTTAGCATCTTATGGGTCAGTGATAAATTAGCACAACCAATAGGTACAGATTGGAATTTTGAATCCCGATTGCCTGCTGGAAATCACAATATCTCATTAATAATAAATGATGGAAGTGTGGAAGTTATTAGTAATTTAATCAATATATTAATTAATGAATCTGCTCCATTATTAATTTTAGCTTCACCAACTCCTGATATTGAAGTCCTTTCAAATTCTCCAGTATTATTTGATTTTAGAAATTCCTTTGATCCAGATGGTGATTACTTTACAGTCAGTATTCATTCTGATTTAATGGGTATTATTTTAGAAAATAAGAGCATAAATTACTGGTATAATGATTATTTAATTGCAGGAAATCATAAATTAACTATAATTCTAGTAGATGAAAATTTAATGCAAAGGGCATACTATCAATCTATTTTTGTATTTGAGTCTGCACCATTAGCAGAAATTTCTAAATTAACCAATGGTCAATATATTCCTCCAGGTCAAAAAGTTGAATTGAATGCATCAGAATCATATGATTATGATGGTGATATCGTATTATATCAATGGTTTTTA
Source organism: Euryarchaeota archaeon UBA557 (assembly GCA_002503285.1). Taxonomy (GTDB): domain Archaea; phylum Thermoplasmatota; class Poseidoniia; order Poseidoniales; family Thalassarchaeaceae; genus MGIIb-O3. Next base: position 74,228 of record DARI01000006.1, on the reverse strand, counting down.
AATGATGGAACAACAATTGGAAATACGGAAGAAGTCCTAATTAATTTTAATCCTGGAATTATTCAAATAAATTTAATGGTTCAGGATTCTAGAGGTGTTCAAGATTTTACTTCTGTAAATCTAACCATTGGCTCTAGCTATCCAATATTAAGAGATTTAATAATTTCCGTCGATTCTATTAAAAATAGTGAGCCAACTGAGGTCTATATTTATGTGACTTTAGAAGATGCAGATCGTACCACTAATTCTGTTAACGGAGAAATTACTGCTGGGGGAATATCTACTGCTTTCACATTGAGGGACGATGGATTAGGCAGTGATCAAGTTGCTAATGATGACATATGGACATATAGAACTAATTGGCAAGAATCAGAAGGTAATTATGTTAGAGTCGAATTGTGGGCAATCGATGGAGATTCAGTAAGCCAATCTCAAATCGAAATAATTCCAATATTGAAAGAAGATGATGGTGACTCACTAGATTGGTTTTTCAATGCCGGATTGCCTATTATTGTGATTTTTATGGTTATTTTTATTACCCTAGGAATAATTTATGTAAACAAAAGACGTATCCAAATTTCTAAAGATTTAGAATTAATCGAATCTTGGTCAGGTTTTGATCCAAGAGAATTAGATAAGGAATTTGATAATAAGAAAAATATTTAATCTTCTTTTCCCCATTTAGTACTCTTACCAAATATTCCAAATCTTAGCCAAAATAAACTTCTAAGATTGAGCAAACCATCTCCCCATGTGTTAATTTCTGCAGGCCCAACTCTAACTCTATACGGAACACTAATTTCTAATGTCTTATCCTTCTTCAAATATCTTCTTGCCCTAATTTTAAACTCCTGTGACAGCGGCATTCCATCATGTTTTGGCCTTACATTTTCATTGTCGAATATAGATTTTCTAAATACCCACATACCACTTTGAGAATCCTTTATCCCATACCAAAATAATAGTCTTGCAGTAGTGGCTAAAGTCCAATTACCAAATTTATGCATTCCAGACATTGCTCCTTCTTCAGCCTTAGCTAATCGATCACATGTTATCCATTCTAAGTTATCATCTATCAATCTTCTAACTAAGTTAGGAACTTCCTCTCCAGGATATGTGCAATCTGCATCCATGGTGACAATTATTTCTCCCGAGGCCATTGAAAATCCTGTTTTGTATGCACGACCATATCCTCTTCTCTTTTCTAAATAAACATCTGCACCTTCTCCTTCTGCTAATTCTCTAGTTTTATCACTAGAGTTTCCATCAATGATTAAAAAATCTAGTTTTTCACACCAACCGTCATTAGGTACTGATCGTATGGTATCTACAATCGCTTCTTCTTCATTACGAGTAGGGATTACGACAGTAACATGAACAGGTAATACTTTTCCCATATATATCAATACCTCGGAACAAGGCATACATTTTGAATGATGCTATTGCTAAATTACCAATATTATCTTGAAAGAATACATTCTAGGATACGTCAAGGTATAACCATGCATGTCGCAATGTTGTCTGCAGAATATCCCCCAAGATGGGGTGGAATGGGCTCTACAGTATACCATCTTTCCTTTGCATTGGCTAATTTAGGTCATAAAATAACTATCATAACTCGTAAAGGGCCTAACAAAGCACCTGAAATAAATGGTGTAAATGTTATTGAAGTTTCTTGGAAAAAGATTCCAATGGAGTTTACACGTTCTTATGGCAGAAATGCGCTTAAAGCATTAAAAAAGTTAAACTTACAAGACCCTGTTGACATTGTTCATTTACACTGTCCAATGATTTCATGGGATAAAAGACAATTTGAGATATGTAAGCAAGAGGTCGCACCTATAGTTTCCTCATTACATGGTACATGGCTAGGAGAGAGGGATGGACTCTTTCTCGCATCAAAACATAAGGAATCAGCAGTTTGGGCCAATCCTAATGATTTAATAATGAGAATTACAGCCAAAAGATATGCTAATTTTGAAAATATAGCTATAAATTACTCAGATGTTTGTGTTCCAAATTCCTTTTCCACTAAATCTGATTTCATGGACAGATACAATCCTCCCAAAAATTGGAATTACCAAGTTATTCATTGGGGTGTTGATACAGATATGTTCATACCTTTAGATAAAAATGATAAAGATTCAATTTTAATTAATAAATCCATACGTGCAAAATATAATTTAACTGAACAAGGTAATTTATTATTGGCAGTAGGACGTTTAGCTGCAAGGAAAGGCTTTGGTATATTATTGCAATCATTTGTTAAAGTAAAAATTATATCTCCTGATACAAAATTAGTGATTGTCGGGCGTGGTGGCCTAAGATCAAGATTGCTCAAAAAAGCAAAAAAATTAGGTTTAGAAGGTTCGGTTTTTATTGAATCAAGTATGAAATTCGATGATTTAGCGACATTATATCGTTGTGCAGATTTAGTAGTTTATCCTTCTTATTACGAAGGCCAAGGATTAATTCCTCTTGAAGCAATGGCATCCGCTACTCCAGTAGTGACTGTAAATCATGGGCCATTGCCTGAAATGGTTGATGAAAATGTCGGAGGTCTTTTTACAATGGGCGATACCGATTCTATTTCTGAAACCATCTTGAATGAATTACAATCTAAAGAAACTCTTTCCATAAAAGGACAAGCCGGAAGGCGTTTAGTAATTGATAAGTTTACATTCAAAAAAAATGCATTAGAATTTCTAAAAATATATGTTGATAATGTCAAATAAAATTATTATATGATGAAAAACTTGATGCGAAAACTCTTCTTCGTAGTGATGATAATATGTCCGAGCAAGTAAAATTAGGAAAATTAAAATTTAATACTGCATCAAATATAGCAATTATGTTATTCGTTTCAGTTTTAGCCATAAAACATCTTGAATCTATAATACAGCCATTGGTAGTTGCAATTTTACTATTTTTCCTCATAAGGCCACCAGCACAATGGCTGGAAGAAAAAATTGGTGGACATCCATTTTTAGCCTACGGTGCATTTGTTACTATAGTTGTTGGAGTTTTACTTATTGTTTCTAATGTTTTATTTTCTAATATGCAAACTTTTACTGATGAGGTCCCATTTCTTTCTGCTAAATTAAGCGATAAAATTTTATGGTTTGAGGATTTATCATTTTTAGGATTTTCATTCAGTGCTCCAGCACTTATTGATTTAATAACTGTAGAAAAAATCGAAACCTTTGCCACCGGACTTGTAGGGTCATTAGCAAGTTTCACGGCTAGTTCAGTCACAGTATTGATATTTCTTTTATTTATTATACTAGAATCAGAAACACTCCCAAAACGTATCAAAGCTGCTTACCCAGAGGATTCAGAGAAGATTACCAAACTTGCCGAAGCATCATCAGATAGCATAAATATCTACGTTTTAACTAGGGCTTCTGTTGCATTTGGACAGGCAATAGTTGCAGCCTTTATTCTTTATTCTTATGGAATTCCAGGTTGGTTTTTGTGGGCATCTATTACTTTCATGATGGACTTTATACCTTACATCGGTGCTCTAATTTCGGTTATTCCTCCAATCTTATTGGGATTCATTATTCTTTCTCCACCATCAGCTATTTTATTGGTAATATTATTAATTGGAAATCAACAAGTATGGGGGGGTTTAGTAGAGCCTCAATTAGCAGGTAAAAGGCTAGATATGTCTCCAATTGTACTTTTGTTACTCGTTGCATTTTGGGGATGGGCATGGGGCGTTCTAGGGATGGTCTTAGGAGTGCCATTAGCAGTTATCATGAAATTAGCATTGGAAAGCGATCCACGTACAAGGCCAATTGCAATGATGTTATCTATGAATCCAAAAACTGAATAACCTACCTTTCAGTTATCAAAACAATTATTCCATCTGCAATGATTTTTATATTTCTTCCCAATCCCACATTATGTAATCCTCTACTGGATAATTCCATTTTATCCCCCTTTATTTCCCATTTAGAGCCAGTAAGATGTACATTTTTACAAGGTGTCAATGCAAAAATAGAAAACTCTTCTTCATCACTAATGAAAATTTCTAATTGGCCTTCATCTGGATGGATTCTTTCTGTAATTCTATGTTCATGATGTAATTTTATTTTGATATTACCGGGCATTTCTACTAAATTACCCCATATTCCTAAAATATGTTCAGGATTACCTCCATCAATTCCTATTATATCTACTTCATAGATTTTATTTTCTATTAAGTATCTGATAGATTTACCCAAATCACTAATTTCCTGGTCATATATTTTCTTAGACTTATTATTCCATTTTGAGGTGTCAACTGAGTCTAAATCACCTAATACTTTTTGAATTGTTATTCCCATCGAATTAGCAACATCTGCACCTTTATCTACTCCATATACAATACTTTTTTGGTTTATTAAACTATTAACCAACTCTTCTGATGGAGTATCGCCATTACACCATAAAATTACTTTTTTTATGTTACTCACCTTTTTTTTGCTATAATTTTGCCATCTAAGGCCAAATCAATATCTTCTAGGTAGATACTAGTTTTTTGTACTACTCCCCTTACTTGTAAACCAATATTTGAATTACCTCCAAGTGCAGTATTATCTCCAAAACTAAAATATGAATTACCTCTAACAACTTGATCTTCAAGTTTATTCCCTACAAGCCTGGCCCTTGAATTCATGCCAAAACCAAACTCTGCTACAGTATTAATGAGGCCCCCACCTGAGGTTCTAGTATTATTTTTATCTAATTTAAAAAAATTATTAATTTCCGAATCTCCTTTTACATCTGTAACCAAACCATCAACTATTGTAAATTCAATATTATCTTCCAATAATTTACCTTCCCAAGATCCATCAAAAATAATTTTTCCATTCATTGACCCCTTTTTAGGTAAAACAAAAATTCTTCCTGCAGGTAGATTTGTAACTTGACCGGGCCTATTACATATTCCATTATCTTCAAGTATCCATCTACTTCCAGTTGTGAATTTTACATCCGTACCAGATGGAGATGTGATATGTACATCTCTTCGTCTTCTAAAAATTGTATTCATTGCTGATATTTCTCGTAGTAATGCATTATAATCTGCAGTAATTCCGCCTGAAATAAACATATTTTTATCGATTCCCGGCATTGAAGCAATCCTTACTCCTGCCTTTGATGCATTAATTCTTGCTTTAGTATGCGTCAATGAATCCTTAGTTGCAATTAGTACTACTCTCACACGGCGCATTAAATCTGCTACCGGGCTAGGGGGTTCATTTCCCAATTTGAACATTGGAGGCATCATTATCAGGAGAACTCTATCTGTAACTTCAGAAGCAGCTTCGTATAAAGAACGTCCTATTTCTGAAGTTTCAGTATCTGTAACTATTAATACATCTTCATGATTCCTAATTTCCATACATGTTCTGACTATGGAACGAGAAGAAACTAACATGGAATCGATAATCTCTTGATTGGAGATTTTCTCATTGCTCGTTTCTTCGGACATGTTTTTATAATTCGAAGTAATCAAAACACATAAACTCTGTTAATATGTGCTATCTATTTATTTTCATTTATACAATATGGACAATATTTCATAATTACATATTCTTCTGAATCTTGCTCTTCCAATGTTAATGGTTCTCTACATATAAAACACATTTCTATTTCGGATTCCTCTAAATTTGGATTAACTGCAACTCGTTGATCAAAAACAAAACAATCGCCATCCCAATGCTTTCCTCCACATTCTTGAAAATAATTTAGAATCCCCCCCTCAAGTTGTAGGACATTTTCCCATCCTTCATTTTCCATAACTACTGATGCCTTTTCGCATCGTATCCCTCCAGTGCAAAACATGACTACAGTTTTTGTTTTATCTACATCTAAACCTTTAATTGCATCAGGAAATCCTCTAAATGTCTTAATATTCAAATCAATAGCCTTTTCAAAACTCCCTACTCTTAACTCGTAATCATTTCTTGTATCAAGTAGGATAAAATCTTTATTTTCATTCAACCATTGCTTAAGATTAGTGGGACTAATGGACGGACTAGTATGTTCAATTGGCCTAACATTAGAAAGTCCCAATGAAATTATTTCCTTTTTCTTTTTTACAATCATCCTCCTATATGGTTGATATTCAGTATAACTTTTTTTTAGAGGTATATCAAGCAAGCGCTCATCATACTCAATAAATTTTACAAATTCATCAATCGATTTTTGTAGTCCTGCTACATAAAAATTTATTCCATTATAACTTAACAAAACAGTTCCTTTTAATTCTAAATCTAAGCATTCTTCCAAAAAACGTACTTTCATTTCTTCAGGATCGTGGAGGTCCACAAATCTATATCCTGCAATATTTACAATCATGCTATCAATATCATTTATCTTTTACCAAATCTAATGTAGTTTTACGATTAGTATTTTCTAATGAAATTTCTTCAATAAATTCATCCAATGCCATTCCATTTCTCTGACGCCCATCTCTGGCTCTAATTGAAACAGTTCCATTGATTGATTCTTCATCACCAATAATTACCATATATGCTGGCCTCATGGTTCTGTGCATTCTTATTTTCTTACCAATCGTGTTATCTGAAGTATCCGTATTTGCCCTTATTCCTACTTCCTTAAGAATCTGCGCCAAATTATTGGCATATTCTTGATGTTTCTCAGAGATTGTTATAATTTGTACTTGAATTGGAGATAGCCAAGTAGGAAAATTACCTGACCAATGCTCTATTAAGAAGGCAACAAATCTTTCATGAGTTGAAAGTGGCGCGCGGTGAATTACGAAAACTTCATCATTATCTGACCCAGTTTCATCAGTATATGTCAATCCAAAACGTTCTTTAGCTGCGAAATCTAACTGAATTGTGGACATTGATTCTTCTCGTCCTATTGCTGTTGTAAACTGTATGTCAACTTTCGGACCATAGAATGCAGCTTCACCAATACTTTCTTCATAAGGGACTCCCAAATCGTCCAATATGCTTCTCAGATGATTTTGTGTGGCTTCCCAGTTTTCCGGTTGATCAATATATTTATTTTTATTTTCGGAATCCCATAAAGAAAGTCTAAAATAATAATCTTCAAATCCAAATGTTTTGTAATAATCTTGTACCATCTTTATATTATTAGCAAACTCTTCAGCCACCTGATCCAAAGTACAATAGATATGAGCATCATTCATTGATAGCATTCTGACTCTTAGTAATCCAGCTAAAGTACCGGATAATTCATTTCTATAAACTGTACCATATTCTGCAATTCTAATCGGTAAATCTCTATAGGATCGTTTTTTATTTCTATAAACCAAGTGATGCATTGGACAATTCATTGCTTTGAGATAATATTCTCCATCGTCCATTTTCATTGGAGGGTACATACCCTCTGCATAATGGGGTAAATGCCCACTTGTTTCAAAAAGTTGTTTTTTTCCCAATACGGGAGTTGTTACGCGCTGGTATCCATATCTATCTTCTGTTTCTAGAGCAAAATTCTCAATTGATGACTTTATTATTTCTCCATTTGGCAGCCACACTGGTAATCCTCTACCAATCATCTCATCAATCATGTATAATTCCATTTCTTTACCTATTTTTTTGTGATCCCTTTTAGCAGCTTCTTGCAGTTGCTTTTCCCTATTTTTTAATCCTTCTTTAGTCGCAAAACACATGCCATATATTCTTGTTAATGATTCTTTTTTAGAGTCAGCGCGCCAATATGCTTGACTAGTACTAGTTAACTTAAACCATCGTAATTGAGATGTAAAAGAAACATGAGGGCCCCTGCATAAATCAACAAAATTTCCCTGTTTATATATCGATGAACCTATTTCATGTCCTATTTTTTCATCAATAATTTCTAGCTTAAATTGATTATCTATAAATATCTCTCGTAATGATTCATTATTGTGTTCTTCTCTTGAAATTGGTTGATTTTTCTTCATTATTTCTCTCATTCTTTTTTCAATTTTTTTTAATTCTTCATCACCAATTGAATCCATATAAAAATCATAGTAGAATCCATGATCGATTGGAGGGCCGATTGTAGGTTTAGCATACGGAAACAATTCTGTTACTGCCTGCGCCAGTAGGTGTGCACATGAATGTCTTAGGATATACAATCCCGCATCAGATTCACCATAGATTGGCTCTATTTTACAGTCCGTTTCAAGAAACTGTGACATATCTTTTTCTATGCCATTTACAAATACTGCAACTGAACCAGATTTACGTCCAAAAACATCTTTAATGATATCTCCAAAAGTAATTCCAGCTTCATATTGACGAACTTCATTATTGTCAATTTCAACATTTAGCATTGACATGGGAGACTCCTCTATTAAAGGCGAGAAACCTTTATGATATGAAGACATTTATAAAAAACAATATGTAAACTATAGATTAAGAGATAATGAATTGTGTACCGGCCTCGCCAGCAATCATTTTTTCTAGGTCTGTTAAAGATCCAATCACAGCTCTTTCTCCTGTTTTATTTACAAAATCACATGCGGCTTCGACCTTGGGGCCCATTGACCCCTCATCGAATTTATATTTTTCAATTTCCTGTGGCGTAATTTTATCTAATTTTCTTGCATCTTTAGTCCCCCAATCTAAGTAAACTCCATCGGAATCAGTCGCCAAAATCAATACTCTTGCGTTAATTTGTATTGCTAATAATGCACTAGCTCTGTCTTTGTCTATGACTACTTCAACGCCCTTCAATGTGCCATCTTTTTCATACATCGTCGGAATCCCGCCTCCGCCAGCACAAATTACTACTGTCCCTTTTTCTAATAACCAATGGATGGGCCTTAATTCAAAAATCCTTTGAGGAATTGGGGAAGGCACCGTTCTCCTCCATTTATCTCCATCAGGCGCTATTGTCCAACCTCTTTGCTTGGCCAATTCTTGTGCTTCTTTCTTTGTATAAACTGGACCTATTGGTTTTGTCGGGTTATCAAACGCAGGATCTTCTGGATCGACCTCGACCATTGTTAATAGTGTTGCAAAGGGAACTTCAATTGGTAGTAAGTTCCCCAACTCTTGCTCAATCATATATCCAATCATACCTTCTGTTTGGGCTCCTAAAACATCTAAAGGATAAGATTTGACTTCTTTATATGCTGATGATTGAAGTGATAATAGGCCAACTTGTGGGCCATTACCATGTGTTATTACTACCTGATATTTACTAATCAGAGGTGCAATTGATTTTGCAGCAATCTTCACATTTCTTCTTTGATTTTCAGATGTTAAAGCCTCTCCTCTACGCAACAGTGCATTTCCCCCTAGTGCAACAACGACCCTCATGTCTTGCGCAACGGGTATGTAGCGATAATAACGTCTATCCCTACCGGATACTATGTTTAGGTTAGGGTTGATTGTAAATCCGGATGCAGGATTAGGAGGAAAACTTGGCCTCAAAGGTTCAGACGGCCAGGCAGAGATCGCCAGATCTCTTGGAGCAAGCGATAGATCTGGGCCAAGGCTTGAATTATTTCTAAATCATTTTCTAAATTTATATCGTGGAAAGTTTGAAGACATATCATGGATAACTAGTAAGGGTAGAATGGGTACAGATTGGATACCTTTAGGGGCTAATATTGGCTCAATAATTGAAGTTCACGAATCTTCAGGAGATACTACTTTTAATGATACTCAAAATGCTGTTAAAGATGTAATTAAGAATGGAATAGATTTACTTATTTATGCAGGTGGTGATGGAACCACTCGTGATATTATGGCGGAATTAGACAAATTGGGTTGCCCTAAAAAACCAGTAATAGGAGTTCCTACGGGAGTAAAAATGTATTCTGGATCTTTCGCTGCTTCTCCTAAGGCGGCTGCCGAAGTTCTTTCTGCTTGGATGAGAGGTGACTTGCTAGTTGCAAGTACTGAAGTTTTAGATTTAGATGAAGAACGTTACAGAAATGGTGATTGGGTTGTTAGACATTATGCCGAAGCCATTACGCCCTCAAGTCCTCGTTGGATGCAAGGCTCCAAACAGAGGGTTGAGATATCTGGTGAAGAGGAGATTATTGAAGGTTTAGCAGATCATATAAATGAAATTCTTCTTAATGATAATACATTAATAATATGGGGTTCAGGGGGAACATTAAGTACAATTGGAGAGTTTTTAGGTTTTACTTTAACTACGCTTGGAATGGATGCAACACTTGGGAAAAAAATAATCGGAATGGATTTGGATGAAAAGGGATTGTTAGAAATAATATCATTACACAAGGGAGAAATAATAGTTTTACTTTCTCCAATGGGGGGGCAAGGTTTTTTGATTGGAAGAGGTAATTTACAATTATCTCCAAACGTAATTCGTAAAATAGGAATTGATAACATTCTGGGAATAGTTACTCCCGCAAAACTTTTGACTGTAAGAAAATTAAGAATAGAGACAGGAGATGAAGATTTGGACTCTGATTTTGCTTTAAAAAAGTACATGAAGGTACTGCAAGGATATCGTACCACTCGAGTTTTACCAGTTTCTATTGATTAGATTTCAATACCACAGGCTGCTTTTAATAATCCAAGAAAAGGAGGACTTGGCCTATTGGGTCTCGATTTAAATTCTGGATGATATTGCGTACCGACGTAATATGGATGATCATTCAATTCCATTATCTCGCATCGCTGACCAGTTTCATCCTTGCCGACAAAAATTAATCCAGCACTTTCAATCCTGTCTATTAACTTAGGATTAACTTCATATCTATGCCTATGCCTTTCATCAACGTATGGTTTATTTCCATATAATCTACGTATTTTACAGTCCTCAACCAAAAAAGGAGTGGGTTTGGTTCCAAGTCTCATAGTACCTCCCATGTGTGTTTTGGATATTTCTGGCATAAAAATAATAACAGGATTTTCTGAATCCTCAACAAACTCAGTTGAATTAGCATTCTTTATTCCGAGTACGTTCCTACAAAATTCAATTGTTGCAATCTGCAATCCTAGGCACACTCCTAGATAAGGTACTTTATTCTCTCTAGCGTACTTGGCTGCGAGAATTTTACCTTCAATACCTCTGCTCCCAAATCCTCCAGGAACTAAGATTCCATCGGCTTCTTTTAATAATTTCCAAGAATGATTATAGATTTTAGAATCTGATTTTTTAATTTCATCTTCGAGATTCACTGACTCTATCCAATCAATAATTAATTTTCTACCTACATTATAAGATGAATGCTGTAAGGCCTTTATCACACTGAGGTAAGAATCTGATAATCCGGTGTATTTACCTACCATTGCAATATGTACTTCCTCTTCCAAAGAATCAACGTGATCGGCCATAATTTTCCAATTAACCAATAAACTCCTATCCTCCGGTAATTTAAAATCAAGTTTATTAGATAGTATTTCACTTACGCCTTGTTTTTCCATCATAATTGGTACTTGATAGATATTTGAAACATCATGGGCAGAGACAACGGCTTTGGGAGATACATGGCAAAAAGCAGATAATTTTTCACGTGTATCTTCAACTAATGGGACCTCAGATCTACATACCAAAATATCGGGAATTATTCCTAATCCCCTTAACTCCTTGACCGTATGTTGAGTAGGTTTTGTCTTCTGTTCACCAACAGGCCCCATTACAGGAACTAAGCTAACATGGACAAAACATATGTTTTCTTTCCCTACTCTAAATTGAAACTGCCTTAAAGATTCAATAAACGGGGCACTTTCAATATCCCCAACTGTGCCCCCTAGCTCAATCACACAAGCATCTGGGACGGAATCTGTATTATCACTCGGCAAATGAGATACTCTCTCAATCCAGTCTTGAATTTCATCTGTTATGTGAGGGACAACCTGTACTGTTTTTCCTAAATAATCGCCTCTTCTTTCCCTTTCTATGACTGACGAGTAAACCTTACCTGTTGTAATATTATTATCTTTAGAAAGTGCAATATCTAAAAATCTCTCATAATTACCAAGGTCAAGATCAGCTTCGCCCCCATCATCTAGGACAAAAACCTCTCCATGCTCAAACGGACTCATGGTTCCAGCATCACTATTTACATATGGATCTATTTTTATTGCAGTAACGCTCAATCCTGCTGATTTTAGTAATACTCCTATACTACTCGCAGTAACTCCTTTTCCTAGTCCTGACAGCACTCCTCCGGTTACAACAACATACTTCATCTAATCAACAGGGTCAAAAGCGTGTATGCTAGACATATCAACATTGTCTATGACGAAATGTAACAATGTTACTTTAGGTTCATTTATCCAGTACCTTACCGAGTAACATGTTCGCGCCGGAAGTAAACCGTATCATGGTCACGGGTGCTTTGGGGCAAATAGGTACTGACTTAGTAGATGAATTGAGACAAAGATATGGTAATGAAAATGTTTTGGCAACAGATATCAGGCAACTTTCAGGCCACTCTGGAGTAACTAATGGGCCTTTTGAATTATTGAGTGTTCTTGATATTGATTCTATGGACAAAATTGTAAAAGATTATGATATAAGAAAAATATTTCATTTGGGAGCAATGCTGTCTGCTGTCGGAGAAAAAAAGCCAGACTTATGCAGGAAAATAAATATTGGGGGCGTGATTTCAGTCTTGGAAACAGCCAAGTCCAATAATTTGAAAGTTTATGCCCCATCTTCAATAGCTGTTTTTGGTCCAGAAGCCCCAAAACATGCCCCTCAAAATACTCCTCTGAACCCAACTACTGTTTATGGTGAAACCAAAGTTATTGGCGAGAATTTAATTAATGACTATTGGACAAAATATAATGTAGATGCTAGGGGGCTCAGATATCCTGGTTTAATTTCTTGGAAATCTCCGGCGGGAGGAGGGACTACTGATTATGCAGTCGAGATTTTCCAAGCTGCATTAAATCACGGACATTATGATTGCTTTGTTAAGCCAGAAACAAGATTGCCAATGATGTATATGGATGATGCAATTAGAGCTACTTTGGAACTGATGGATTCTCCAATCGAATCAATTGGAAAATCTAGGCCAGGATATAATGTATCTGGACTATCATTTACTGCTCAAGAATTAGTCGATGCAATTAAAGATAAAGTTGATGGTTTCACATGCAATTTCTTTCCAGATATTAGGCAAAAATATGCTGATTCATGGCCAGATTCAATCGATGATTCATTTGCAAAAGAAGACTGGAGTTGGAAAGCAAAATATGATTTGAATAGAATTGTCGATTCTATGCTTGATAACCTTAGTGATTAACTCAATCTTCTTCCGTTAGTTCATTTTGCCAATCCGGAGTTTGAGCTTCCTGTTTTGCCCACAATACATCATCTATACGAAGAACATTTATGGCCGCTTCAGTCGCTCCAGTTAATGCGTGTTTCGCTACAAATAATGGATCTAATATTCCTGCGTCAATCATATTGATATTTTTACCTGACTGAACATCTAGTCCTATCCACGGACCGTCTTCTAATTGATTATTTTGAGCAGCAGATAATGATAAGATGGCGTCAATTGGATCCATGCCGCAATTCTCCGCCAAAACTCTTGGTATTATTTCTAATGCAGCTGCATAAGCCTCAATTGCTAATTGTTCACGGCCAGATTGACTAGTAGCAAATATACGAAGGTGCCTAGCAAGATGTATGTGAGTTGCCCCCCCTCCAGGTAATATAGATGGATTTCTTTTGAGCCTATGAGCAACACCTAAAGCATCATCAAATGCACGCTTCATTTCATTTCTAATTTCCGGACTAGATCCTCTAATTACAAACGTCATGCCTCCTCCAATATCGCCTTCAATAGTGGTATGCTTAACATCTGAAATTAACTTCTCTGCGCGTTTGGTATAATTGCCTATATCCTCAAATTTTAAATTTAAAGGATTTCTTACTGGATTAGCACCAGTCATCTTTGATAATAATTCTAAATCTCGCCTCTCTAATCTCCTGTAAGTAGTAATTCCAGCATTTTTCAAGGGGGTAATGGCGTCGTCCGCCACACCATCTCTAACAATTAATAAATCAATATCAAACGATTTAAGATGTTCAACTAATATTTTTATTTTTTCTAAATCTCTATTATGAAATTCTTTTAATGAACCGATACCTGTTATTTCTATCGAAGCGTCCATATCTATTTTTTTATTTTCCAAACCACCATCAATTATTGCGATTTTACCACCATTCGAGAATGCTAGTGTTTCCAAGTCTAATCTTGATTTTGGTAAAACTAATCCATGAATTAATTTTGAGTCTTTAATTCCTCCATTGCCAACTTGCAGTCTTTTTACTCGTAATCTTTCTAAATCCTCTCCTCCTTCTTCTGAAGAAAGTATATTTGCGGCTTCTATGGCATAATTCGTAAGCATAGAAGTAACTGAAGACTCAATTTTACCTGCTAATGAGGTTGAAACTATAGCATATTCAGAAATATCTTCAGAAATTTCCTTTGAAATGTTAGACAATTCTAGTATCGACTCTTCTAATGCTATTCTGTAGCCATTAATAATTACGGTAGGATGAATACCCATCCTCACTAATTCTAAAGAATTTTGTAAAATTTCAGCCATTAATAGAACTGTAGTTGTAGTCCCATCTCTAGCCGACTTGTCTTGTGAAGAAGATGTAGATATTAGTAACTGAGCAGTGGGATGTTCAACCTTAGCATTCTCGAGGACCGTAACTCCATCATTAGTAACAATAGTACTCCCTCCCTCTTCAACTAGCATTTTATCTAAACCTCTGGGGCCGAGTGTTGATCTCACTGCTCCTGCTAATGCAACAGCGGCTTTTACGTTATTAACGAGGGCAGCATGCCCCTTGATACGATCCGTATCTTCTAATGCTATATCGTGCTCAGATTCGGTCATATAATTTATCCCAATGGATAATATGTTTTGAATCCGCTTGTTGTATTGTTCTTGATTAGTATAATCTACAAACCGTCGTATTAATATATTCAACCTCTCTCCCACTAGACAACCTAAGGTTCACTAGTGATTATTATGAGCGTTTCCAATAGAGATGAATGGGAAGAAAATATGCTAAAGGAAATGGCTAAAGTATTTTCTGAAATGGGTATGAATGTAGATATAAACATGCTTAAATCAATTATGAATCAGTTAAAAGGTAGATTAGAAGATATGGGCATGAATATGGAAGATATGGCAAAAGCTAATGTCAATATGGATGTCAATAAAATGAATATAAATTTAGATCCAAAGGAATTAAGAAAAATGATGGAGCAAATGATGAATATCAATAATCCTGAAGGATTTGGAGATTTATTAAAAAATATCGGCGTGGATGTTAAGTTAGATGAGCCAGTAATTGAGATGGAAGCAGAAATTAATGATGCTCATGATGACGAAGAACTTGATCAAGATAATGTTCAAATTTATGGAGATAAAATGTACTTAACTGTAGATATATCTAGATATACTGATATCGATCAAGATTCTATGGAATTAAATCTCGCTAGTTCTGGAAACTTGCTCCAAATTATGAAAACTACTCAATTACGACCTTTCAAGAAGTTTAAGTTACCAGAAACAGCAAGTCGAATTATCAAATGGACATATAATAATGGAATATTGGATGTCACATTTGATATTAATTCAACAATGTATAATTAAAAATAGGAGATGAAAAAATGAGTGGACCAGTAATAGGAATTGATTTAGGTACGACAAATAGTTGCGTTGCTACGCTGGAGGGTGGCCAAGCAGTTGTGATATCCAATTCGGAAGGAGCCAGAACAACTCCAAGTGTAGTTGCATTCACAAAAGATGGTGAAAGATTAGTCGGAATTACTGCAAAGCGACAAGCAGTAACGAACTCTGAGAGAACTATTCTTTCAGTAAAAAGAGAAATGGGTACTGATTGGTCTAAAAAAATCGATGAAGATACATATTCACCTCAGGAAGTTTCGGCCTTTATTCTTCAAAAATTAAAAGCAGATGCCGAAGAGTATCTGGGAAGAGAAGTTAAGCAAGCTGTAATAACATGTCCTGCTTATTTTTCTGACGCCCAAAGGCAAGCAACAAAAGATGCAGGAAGAATCGCGGGATTAGAAGTACTTAGGATAATAAATGAGCCTACTGCAGCCGCTTTGGCTTATGGAGTCGATAAAGCTGATGATCAAACTATTTTGGTATATGATTTGGGCGGCGGTACCTTTGATGTATCAGTATTAGAGATATATCAAGTAGATGGTCAACCACAAATTGAGGTTAAGGCTACCAGCGGAGATAATCGCTTAGGTGGAGATGATTTCGATCAAGTAGTAGTTGATTGGTTAGTAAGTGAGTTTAAGAAATCTACAGGTATAGACTTGAGTAAAGATCTACAATCAATGAGTAGACTCAGGGAAGCAGCTGAAAAAGCTAAGATAGAACTTTCATCTTCAGCATCAACTCAAATTAACTTACCTTTTATCACTATGAGGGATGGCCAACCAGAACATTTAGATATCACTTTATCCAGGTCTGATTTTGAAAAATTAATTAGTAATTTGATTGAAAGAACAATGTCTCCTACTCGCCGTGCTATGAAAGATTCAGGCGTAAAAAAGGGAGATGTAGACAAAGTAATATTAGTTGGAGGATCTACTAGAGTTCCTGCAGTACAATCAGCTATTGAGAAAGAAGTAGGAAAAGCCCCGTTCAAA
Source organism: Euryarchaeota archaeon UBA557 (assembly GCA_002503285.1). GTDB lineage: Archaea > Thermoplasmatota > Poseidoniia > Poseidoniales > Thalassarchaeaceae > MGIIb-O3. Next base: position 57,604 of record DARI01000006.1, on the reverse strand, counting down.
GGAATAAATCCAGATGAAGCAGTTGCAGTGGGTGCAACTTTACAAGCAGGAATAATTGTTGGCGACGAAGGAGTTACTGATGTATTATTATTGGATGTTACGCCCTTATCACTCGGTATCGAGACATTAGGAGGAATCACCACTCCAATGATTGAACGAAATACTACAATCCCTACACGTAAATCAGAAGTTTTCTCAACAGCCGCCGATAGTCAACCTGCAGTAGAAGTTCATGTTCTACAGGGTGAACGGGAGTTTGCAAAAGATAATATTACGCTTGGCCAATTTCATCTTGTCGGAATTCCTCCTGCACCAAGGGGAGTACCACAAATAGAAGTTACATTCGATATAGATGCTAATGGAATAGTAAATGTATCTGCTAAAGATCTTGGAACAGGTACGGAACAATCTATCAAAATTGAAAGTCAAACATCGTTATCTGAAGATGAAATAAATCAAAAAATCGAAGAAGCCGAAAAGTTTGCTGAAGAAGATAAACTCAGGAAAGCCAGAGTTGAATTACGTAACCAAGCTGATAGCATCATATATCAAACTCGTAAAACTATTGAAGAAACTGGTGATAAACTTTCAGAGGAAGATACAACTCCAGTATCTGAAAAATTAAATGAATTAGAGGCCTTGATTATGGATGGCGAAGAAGCCATACCTTTGGAGGATATTGACGAAGCAGCAATACAAGCTAAATTATCGGAAGTTGAGCAATTAATGCACGGATTATCTACTAAAATATACGAAGCAGCAGCAGCCGAAATGGCGGAAGAGCAAACATCAGAGGAAGGCACTAATGATGGCGAAGATGGTGTTGTGGAAGCAGATTTCGAAGTTGTTGATTCCGATGATGAGGATGAATCTTAATTAATTATCATCAATCAATCTATGCAGAGTTCTAACATGAACCCCCGATACTCCATATTGGAATAAAGGATTTGAAGCTTCAGATTTTGCTTTACCTCCCGGCCCCCATGCTGTTCCAGCTATATCCAAATGTATCCATGATATCTGTTCCAAACTTTCTTCAAAATTACGATTTGGAACAAACTGTTTCAGAAAAGCAGCGGCAGAATTGGATGAACCTGCTCTACCTCCAGATGATCCATTCCTAGTATCTGCAAATGCTGAATCTGTCATATATCCTTCAAAATCAGAATTTAGAGGCATTCTCCAAACATCTTCACCTTCTTTGATGGATGCATTTTTTAACTTATTTATCAATGAATCATCATTGCCCCACATTCCAGTTATTTGATTGCCAAGTGCAACAACAACTGCACCCGTTAAAGTTGCTAAATCAATGATGTATTCGGGATCAAATTCTCCTGCTTTCCACAATCCATCTGCTAAGACATTTCTACCTTCAGCATCCGTACTAAAAATCTCTACAGTTTTACCAGAATAAGTCGAAATAACATCTCCTGGGCGGTATGCTCCAGATCCAGGCATATTCTCTGCCAAGCAAGTTATGCCATTTACTCTTCTTTCATATCCGGTTGCCCATAGTGCTTCCATTAATCCAAAAACTGTGGCAGCACCACACATATCATACTTCATATCCCACATTCCACTCGTGGGCTTAATTGATATTCCTCCTGTGTCAAAAGTTATTCCTTTTCCAACTATGCATGGCCTTGAAACTTCCTTATCTGCATCCGGATTGAGTGTAAATATTACCATGCAAGGCTTCTTATCACTTCCCTTTCCAACGTTGACCAATCCTCCCATTTTCAATTCTTGTAACTTTTCCCAGTCATAAACTTCAACTTTTACATTTTCTTTATCTGAAGCCCAATTTAGTGCTCTTTTAGCAAACTCCATTGGATACATTATATTTCCGGGTTCATTACCTAAATCTCTAGCCATGTGAACGCCACCAGTTATCTGAGTGATTCTATCCAATCCTTTTTGTAGATCTTCTTGAAATCTATTTTCTGCTTGAAAATTAATATTCCATTGTTCTAAACATTCATCTTTATCTATTTTTTTATGTTTATCAAAATTATAATCTCTTAACATCATACCTTCAGCAAAATTTAACATATTTTCCAATATCCAATTATCCGTAAACCTCACCGTAACATCTACTCCCTTTTGTTTTGATAAAAAAGCAATGATTTTGGCACCTGAATTACGAATTAATTTATGAGTTATTTTTTCCTTACCTCCCATGCCAACTAATAAAATTTTACAGTCGGGAGTCCATAAGGATATTTTTTGATCAATTTTTGCTTTGAACTCTTTGGAAACTATAGCTTCTCTTATCAAATTTTTCTGAGACGAATTTAGTCCTTTAAGAGATTCTTCTGGTATTTTTTCTATACCTTCAAAGACAGGTAATATTAGTTGCATTCCTATATCTATAAATTCACTACTAATCCACTTCATAATGTCTCACAATTTCCCTATTTTCTAAATACAACTCGTATAATTAATTTCACTATGATTACACTATGTATGTTCTAAGCGGATAAGGTAGGCATGTTCAATCCTTCTGCGCCCGAATCAAGAAAGTTTGGCAAGCAACAATTTTTGTAGCTATTAAAGCTGCATTAAATTCTGTTAATGAATCAATACCGCCTTGATTTATTTCATTAATATCAGCACCTATTATTTCTGTCCCATCTGCAAAAAATAATTTTTCAATTAATTCTATTGCTTGCCAATAGGATAGCCCCCCAGGCATCGGAGTCCCAGTGGATGGAACTAATGACGAATCAAGTCCGTCGATATCAAAAGTCAACCAAATTGGCCCTCTCAATTCCTCAATTTTATTTAGTAACTTGGCCCATGTCTTATTTTTATTTCGTAGTCCAAATAAGTCTCTAGCAAACCATGTATCGACTCTAACATCATTGTTAATTATTTCGAACTCCTCTTTATTAAATGCCCTAACTCCAATTTGAATCACCTTTCCTACACCTGAATCTAAACATCTTCTAACTACGGTACCATGTGAAAATTTTTCTCCATTCAACTCATTCCTTAAGTCAGCATGAGCATCAATTTGAACTATTGTTAAATCTTGCAAATAATTTATTTTAGAATTATCAGATAAACTTTCAATAATCGGGAGTAGGATACCATGCTCACCTCCCAAAATAAGTGGAAATTGTTTACCATTAGTCCAAGGTTTTACGTATTCTTTAATTGAATCTAATTGCTTTTCTAAAGTACCCTCATCTGAACTCCAAGGAATAGATGTATGAAAAGATAGTCCGCAGGGTAATTCATTTTCTAATAGCTCATCATATAATTCAACTTGAGAACTTACTTCTAAGCATGCATTAGGGCCCATTGCAGTCCCTTCTTTCCAACTTGTAGTTATCTCCAAAGGAATAGGTAATATTGCGATGTCCCATGGCCCATATTTAGGCTCTTTAAGGCCGAGAAATGTTTGACTGCCCGTCTGACTCACAGCATATCCGAGGACACTATGAAAATTAATCACTTCGGATGTTTTAGTCTATAAAAATACACATTATGTGACATGGTTGAAATAACGAGGCGTCTCGTATGCGAAGTACTGAGGTACTATGGGATGGGGTTGACACTAGCACAACTCACTCAGGCTATAAGGACAAAAGTCGATATAGATATGGAAACTGTTGTAGCTGAAAATATAGCTGAACATGCTTTAGGTTTTTTTGGTTTCTCCAATAGAATTATCGATAACGCATTAGAGCCTACAGATAGAAATTTATTTTATCAATTACAGGATTATGATTTATTAACTACTGAATCGGAAGAAACAACCCTTTGGGATGGTCGGGAGTGGAGAATTCATTATTGGAAATTTAAAGCAAATGCAGAAGCATTTGCTCTAGCTGCTGCTGAAGCCGCAAAGAACAAAGGAAGTGTTAAGGAAAACGATCCTTATGCTGGAATTTACGACGATGTACCAACATCACTGTGGAGAGAACGTTCCGGTGTTGATGATGATTATATCGAACCACTGTTTTAAAATTTCCAATAATTCTAATAGTAATCAAATGGCCTACATTAATCATTTATTTTTTCAAACTGTATTTCTTAAAATTATAATCAGGGAAAAAACAATTTCATATACTTTCACAATTAACATAATAAATGAGAGGGACTATGAAATCACAATCCTCAATAATATTTGTTACAATATTAATATTTAGTTTAATGCCAATTTCAATACTCGGTGAAGATTCTGAATCTAACGTTTCATGTGAAATTATTGTAGATTGGAACGTTATAAACCAATTTGAGAATTTAAATTATACTTCTGAAATTCTACATAGGTATACCGTCATTTTTGATCCTCCTTATTCCAATGGAGATTCTCCTGGAGGAGTTGATATTCAAATTCAACAATTTCGTGACGGCATAAATATTCTAGAAAATAACGACTACAATTCAGTTAACGCAGGAGGCTTTATTGACATAGTAATTGACATTAAACCAAAATTTGCAGATATAATATTAATTAATTTAGATACTAGTGAGGCGCAATGTTCCAGATCAATTGAAGTCACCCAATGGAATCAACCAATAGCCGATCACGAAATAACAAGAGAAACAACATGGGCAATTGAGGAAGGACAAGGAGAAGATGACCAATCATTGTCATTTGAAGGTAGGGGATGGCAAAAAAGAACTGCTTCATTGATGGAATCTAATGAATTAGGAAATGGTTCTATAATTTTGGATATTTCCGATGGTTCCAATGTTGGAGAATTAAATTTAGATTTAGAAAAGATATGGTTAAATGAGACTTATGATGGACTTGAATTACTTAAACAAGAATTTGAAATGTTCGGCAGTGGCTCAATTATTTTAACGAATGATGCGGATAACGAATTATTCATCGAAGCACAAATAAGGGATGCATATATTTTACGCTCATTATCTGGTGATACTCTAACAGAAAGAATAAGTATAGAAGGCTCTGGATTTATTTCTCTTAATGAAGGTTCCAATACTAGTTCACAAGGTGGTTTTGGAGAAGTCTCTCTTTTTTACTATGAAACATGGGATGAGGATGGAGTTAGACGTTTACAAGACACTCAATTAGAAGCAAATATGACTTTAAGGATAAACGCAGGAGGAACATTTTCGTTCGATCTCGATGACTTCTTTTTTAGAGATAAATGGGAAAATGGTTTGCAACAAGATCAATATTTGAAGATGCTAGGTTCCGGAGATTTTGATTTTATTGTCTCAGAATCACCATATATAGAGGTAAATGGAACTATTCCACTAATACATATTGAATCAGAAGGAGGTGAAACTATTTCTGATACCATTATTGTGGATGGAGATTATGATGGTGATGCAGAAGGTAGTTTTGGCCTTGTTAGGCAAATTGTTGATTCAGGTGCATATCAGAATGAAAATGGGCAATTTTTTGAAGCAAATAAGATACAGGATGAATTCTGGTTCAATGTATCGGCCACTCCACTGGGCCCAATAGATCAAGAATTTAATGCAGAACATAATCTCACGTATGAGTACACAGTACCGCAATTAGATTGGGAAAATAGAACATTAAAATATGAATATGTGGAAGATAACGGTTCAGTTAACTATGAATTTCCTCCAGACTCTCCAACTATTTTACAACCAATCGCACCTTCATCTGAGTCAATATTCTCTAATCCTATATCCAGGGAGACTGGATTATGTCCAGAAACCGTCCTCATTGGCGATAAATTTACTTTAGTGGGTAATTCTAAACTTATACTCGATGTTGAGATAAAAGACTTCGATTCTGCAATTATTGACTCTCATTTGGTATCTACTGCCATTTGGGAAGGAGAATATGATAATGGCGCTTTTGCAAATGGGAGTATTATAAATGAAGGCTTACTTGCTGGACTTCTTAGCGAAGTGTATCGAAATGTGGATTTAGGTATTGAAGATATGTCAAATAATCAAACTACGGTATTTATTGAACATCAATCAATAGATGAGATAATATATCCTTCAATAATTACCGAAGCGGAAAATACATTACCAAGTATTAACATCTCAAATGAGTCATCAGTAAGCTTTAGAGAAGGCATTCTATTTACCGAAGGAGGATTTGCACATCTTGAAATTAAAGTTGAGGATGTAGATACAGATATGCTTTCGGTATATGCTGATTTATCTCAATTAGGTTTAGGAATGATACCTTTATCAGATTCTGGATTAAATGGTGACTTAGTTATAAGGGATGGGATTTGGACTTCAGGAATTATTCATAATGGTTTGGAATATGGGATAATAGATTTTAATGTACACATGAATGACATTTGGTCATCGGTGAATCAATCTGTTTCCCTAGAGGTAACTAATTCAGCACCAAGAATGCTATCTATGGATTTTAATCCCCTTACTGTCTTTAGAGGAGATAATATTGCTGTTAAAATCAAGGCAATAGACGGCCATGGTATTGAATCAATTGTAGTTGATATGTTTGCAAATGGTGGGGAATTAACTTTTTTGGAATATGACGGAGATGCATGGGCAGGTGAATTAATAATCAAAGATACGGTATCTCCTGGTGAAATTTACTTGAACGTCAAGCTTACAGATAAAAATGGAGAATCTAGATTGACCAGTAAAATTTACTCGGAAGGGAAATTTATAGAGGGGCGTAAATTAATAATAGTAAACGAGCCCCCAAGTACACAAAATATTACAATTTTAAAGAATAATAAAATTGTCGAAACGATATCAATTCCCAATATGGGAAATCAAATAACCCACTCCTTAGAAGTACAAATAACGGATATTGATGATATATCATCTGCCCAAATTAAAATAGGCAGATTAGCACCAATTGGAAGTTCAAATACTTGGCTTTTAATGTCCGATGATGGAATGGGTGAAGATAGAGTCCCAAATGATGGAATTTATACAATATCATTCGACGTACGTAGTACTCTCCAAGAAGGAGATTTTATTATTTTTATACGTGCAACAGATAACTACTTCTCAATGACTCCATCGGATTTACAATCTTATAATTTGATCTTAGAGAAGGTTCCATCTGATGAAAATATTAATAATAACTGGTTAAAAAATAATTCAATGAATTTAATTATACTTAGTATGATGTTAATGTTATTTTCTGGCATTGGTGGAGCATTTTATTTAATTAGAAAATCAGAAATATGATTTATATCAATTTTCTTATGGTACGAGTGCCGGGATTTGAACCCGGGTTCAGGCGTTGGCAACGCCCGGTGATAACCACTACACTACACTCGTGTAACATGTGGGAGCAATGATTTGCTTTTCTAGACGCCGGTATGATTTTATTATAATTGATGAATATATTTTGAAATCTTATCCCTAGTTTGTCTATAAAAATCCAAATCTTGACCATAAGGGTCTTTTAAATTCCAATCAATATCGATATTTATTTGAGGGCATTCAACTCCGCAACCCATACTAATTATCTTGTCAAAACCAGTTATATCAATTTCCGATATTGACTTAGGTCTTTGCCTATTTATATCTATATTTAGTTCTGAAAGAACCTCTATGGCATTACTTGCAACTTTATTTCCTGGATGTGTTCCTGCAGAGTTTGCATAATGTCCAAGATTTTTAGCTATGGCTTCTGCCATTTGACTGCGGCAGGTATTCCCTACACATACGAATAGTAACCTCATATTTTTTTTTTCTTATTGAACTTAATTAACTTAACCAATATATCTAATATATTTTTATAAATCTACTAATAATTATATAATATTCTTTGGCTATATTTGAAGTACACTCGACTATTGCAGTAGATTATGAGCGATTCGCCCATTAGTCAACATAATCAATCAGGGGCCCCAAAATCTCTAGAAAAAAACCCCAGTAATGAACAAAAAACACAAATGGAACAGGCATATAGGGAATTACAAAGAAAAATGCGTATTGCTAAACTCGGAGAAGACATTAAACACAAAATTCTAGTTTTATCGGGAAAAGGAGGAGTTGGTAAATCCACAGTTGCCACAGGATTAGCCATTTCTCTAGCAATAAAAGGTATGAAAGTAGGCCTTATGGATATTGACATAACTGGACCCAATATTCCAAAAATGTTAGGATTGGATAATACCGATTTAACAGTCGAAAATGAACAAATATATCCGGCAATAGGGCCACATGGCGTCAAAGTAATTTCAATGGCATTTTTAATCGAAGATCCAGATAAACCAGTTATATGGAGAGGGCCAATAAAATTAGGGGCAATTCAACAATTTATTGGTGATGTGGCTTGGGGTAAACTCGATGCACTAATTGTAGATTTCCCGCCGGGAACTAGTGATGAACCTTTGACAGTCAGTCAGCACCTTCCTGGAATAGATGGAGTAGTTATAGTTACAACACCTCAAGAGGTCGCACTTTTGGATAGTAGAAAATCAATAAATTTTGCAAAAACTCTTTCTGTCCCCGTCCTGGGAGTAGTGGAAAATATGAGTGGATATTCTATCAAAGGTAAGGGAAGTCCCAACTCAATAGTTTCACTAATAGGCCCTGAAGGAACGCCAATTGAATGTAAATGTGATGAAGAAGGAAATTGGTCAATGATTTTAGATCTATTTAAGAAAGGGGGCGGACTTTTAGCTGCCAATGAATTAGAAGTACCTTACCTAGGTTCCTTGCCATTTGATCCAGGCATTGTTAGGGGAGGAGATGATGGAGTTCACAGAATAGTTGCCGAACCTGATGGCGATACAGCAAAAGCATTTGATATTATAGTCGAAAATATTCTTAATTCATTAGATGGAGATTCTACTAATACTCTAAAAATCATCTAATTCAGTCATAATTATGGGTCGATTTGATTTCATAAAAGCCACTCCCGTATAATGATACGATGGTTGCTGAGACTGGGATTTACATAACCTGGGTAACTGGGGCAATTATACTTAGTTTGGCATCAATGCCAATTTTCAAGCCACCTTATGCTAAATTAACAATCGATGGTTTTATCGATATGTTCAGACGTTATTGGGCTCACATAATCTTAGTATTTTCTGTTTATGTTTGGAAAGATATATTTGACGGACTAGATAGATCAATTATGGCCAATACAAGAATAGACATGACTCCGTATGTTTATGCAATTGAGGGCGATGTTGTTTTATGGATACAAGAAGGATTTAGAAGTTTTTTATTAGATCAATTCTTTACTCATTTTTATGTTATGGGATTTATGTCAGTAACATTTTCATCGCTAATATATCCAATATATTTTGATGATAGGCATATGGCAGATAGGGTTTGTTTGTCAATATTTTGGGTTTACATACTCGCATTACCATTTTATATTTTATTTAATGTGAGAGTAACAGGCGACCATATTCCAGCTATGGCAACTATTGCATATGATTTGACGCCAGAAATTCATAATTGGTTTACCCGAATTGATCCATTTACAAATGGTATGCCAAGTCTGCATATAGGCTTGCCATTTGCGGTTTGGCTCACTTTACAAAAATGGGATGAAGATGGAAGATGGGCAAAATTTTCTAATTTTATTTTACTATTCATTTCAGTAACTGCATTCACCATCATATATCTAGGCATTCATTGGCTATTAGATATAATAGGGGGGATGCTGATTGCAATGCTTGCAGTACAAATGTCACAAAAAACTCATAAATCAATTTGGAGTATTTTCGATGAAAGAAGATTTTCCCATCGCCTAGCTAGAATACTTGACAATCCAAGAGATTCTATTTCTAGTTCAATAGAACTCTTCAAAAAATTAATTGAACCATACCAAGAACCTAGTAAAAAACAAACAAGTCTCTTCATTGCAACTTTATTGATATCAACAAGTGGAATATTATTGTGGGATGCTACACATCAAAATCTTCCACTTGAGGGTGCAGAATGGCCGACATCGACGGCAGGTTCCGGAGAGTGGCTAATTACAATTGAAGAATTGCCGGATGAAACCATTTTTGTTGCAGCTTGGAATACTACTTCACTAGATAATCGTACTATCTCAACCAAGCCATGGACGACTACTCCAAAAGTAACCACTTCTGATTTAGGTTTTGCTTTATTTACAAATGAACGCATAGATTATTTTGAATTTGATGATGGGAAAGGAACATTACAACCACTTTTCAAAATTTATCCTGAAGATATAATATTAGATATCTCTATCGCCGCAGATAACGATGAAGTGAATATAATGATACTACATGATAATTTAATTAAGATAGTAAATAAAAATGGAGAAGGCATTACTATTCCTGAAGCTTTGAACTCTACTGCAATCACATCATCAAATAATATGATTGCATGGGCGTCAAACTCAACTTTTGGCCCAATTGTTAATATCACTTCTTTAGATTATCTAATAAATACAAATATAGAAATCAAGTCGAAAGATCTTCTTTCTGACCAAACTCTGCTATCTGATGATATAGTTTTGGATTATAAAAATTCTACTATAAGTAAGTTAGAAATGGATGGTAATTGGTTAGTTGCAGTCGTTGACTTAGGGCCAATTGATAGGTTAATTTTAATCGATATCTTAACTGGTAATCAGACTATTCTTGGAGATCCTCTATGGCAATCTTCATCTCCAAGTATTTCAGATGATAATATTGCATTTTTACAAATTAGTAGTTGGAACCCTACATTAACAATAGATGACCAACCAAACAATAATGATGTTTGGATATATAATATGGAGACTAACTTATCAACTCAATTAACATTTGACCAAGTAAATGAACAACACCCACAAGTTCTCAAAGGAAGCGTGGCATGGTTGGAGACTAGGCCTAGTTCTAGCCCTGTATTAATTGTACATTCACTAGAAGAAATCTTTCAACCATATTCTTCAGTTGTAATCCAAACAGCAATTCTAATGTTAATCCCATTAATATTTGTTTGGTCTTCGCAATCAATAAAAGAAAATAAAACTTAATTATTCTGCTAATCTAAACATTTCTTCCAAGCTTTTTTTAGCCTTTAATATTATTTCGTCATCCAATTCAATAATTTGTTCTGATGTTGGATTCCTTAAAGACTGTAAAATATCTTCTAAATGAGTTTTTTTCATATGTTTACACATTACGCAAGCCCCTATGACATTCAAATCATTTTTAGTTTCAGCCAATATTCTATCTACAGTTCCACATTCTGTTATCAACATCACATTTTTCTCACCATTTTCAGATAGTTCTATGGTTTTCGTTATCAAAACTTCACTACTTCCAACTATGTCACTTTCTTCTAATACCTCAGCATCACATTCGGGGTGACTAAGAACTGTAAGATTAATTCCTTGAGCATTCATTCTTTTTCTCCAATTTCTAATTTTTTCTCCAGTAAAAATAGCGTGAACCTCACACTCGCCATCATAAATGATAACTTCTTTTTTACCTCTAAGTGAATTTTGTAGATGTTTGCCCATAAATTTATCTGGAACAAAAATTAATTTATCTCCAGGAAGCCTCTCACATATCTTTAGGTAATTGCTACTGGTAACGCAAACATCACATTCAGCTTTTACTTCTGCAGTTGTGTTGATGTAGCAAGCCACAGGAACTCCTGGAAACAGTCTCTTTAATTCTCTTACATCTCCAGCACTTATGCCATCACTGAGGGAGCATCCAGCATCAGGAGATGGATGAATAATGGTCTTTAAAGGACTAACTATTTTAGCTGTTTCAGCCATAAATCTTACGCTAGAAAAAAGAATTATTTGTTGCGAAGCATCTCTAGCAGACTTGGATAATGAATAACTATCTGAAACTTCATCGGCAACTCCATAAATTATATCAGGAGTTTGATAAGAATGCGCTATTAAAAAAACATCCTTTTCTTTTTTTAGTTGATTTATTTCCAATGTCAAAGGCGCTATAGTCTTACAAATATCTACAGTCCATCTTTCCTTTTGATTAATTTTATTGTATAGACGTTCAGATTCTGCATAAATATCCTCTTCTGAATACTTTTTTACAATAACTCCCTTTTTGATTCTGGGAGGTGATGGCATCTCAATTGTCATATCTATAATCCCTCCTTGAATGAAACCGCTTTGAAGGTATGTCACATCCGAATGGTATGGAGGGCGCAACTATTCCAATGTGGATAGAAGATATCGTCATGCATAAGGGCGCCGAAGCAACAGTTACAAGTGGTTCATGGCTTGGTAAATCAGCTGTCTTGAAACTGAGGTCACCACGAGGATATCGTACACCAAAATTAGATAAAAAATTAACACGTCAAAGGCTTTCAGTAGAAGCTAGAGTTTTGGGAAGATTACAATTGGATAATTTCCCCTCTCCCTCATTATATGACTTGGATCTAGATAATGGTTGGATTTTAATTTCCAGATTTGAAGGTAAACCACTTTATGATTCATTAAATGAGGATTTAAATTCCTTGGAAAAAATTAAAAAATTTGGTAAATTAATAAGAAAATTACATGAATTTGGAATTTCCCATGGAGACCTAACTACTCATAATGTACTAATAGATAAATATGATAATTTACATTTAATCGATTTTGGGTTGGCACGAATTTTTCCAGAATTAGAGCACTTGGGATTAGATTTACAAGTTCTCAATGAGTGCCTCACTTCCAGCCATTCAGAATATGAAAATGCTGTAGATATTATGTTATCGGGATATTCCGAATCCGATTCAAAATTGCCCGATATAATAAGTGCCAGCGAAGTAATATCTCGCTTTAACGAAATTAGAGGTAGAGTTAGATATCATGCATAGGTGAAAAAATGAAAATACTTTTTGCAACTGGAAACAAAAATAAGATTGCAGAAGCAGGCACTTTATTCGGAGAATTAGGATATGATGTCGAGGGGTTACTCGTAAATGGTAATCGGCCAAATTTTATAGAACCTCAATGCAATAGCTTAATGGAAGTAGCATTATCAAAAATCATCCAAGCACGGGCTATGATTAAGAATTCTGATTTAGAAGGTTGTGCTATTTTAGTTGAGGATTCAGGGATTTTCATTGATTCAATAGAAAATTTCCCTGGTGTATTTTCTTCATTTATATTTGAAACAATAGGATTATCTGGTATTTTAAAATTATTGGAAAATTCTCAAGACAGGGGTGCAGAATATCGATGTGTTACCATTTTAGATTGGAATGGAAAAATCTATCATTCAAATGGAATCTGTAAGGGAAAATTAGGAAAAAAAGAAGTAGGTACAAGTGGCTTCGGGTATGATCCAATTTTCATTCCTCACGAGGGTAAAGGTAGAACCTTCTCCGAAATGACCGAAATTGAAAAATCATCAATATCTCATCGCAGTAATTCTTTAAGGGGGCTATTAACATATTTACAACATCCGTCAAAGTGAATAGAACAATCCTCTCGTGTGACAATAGGTGAGACCATGCCGTCAATGACAAAAGTACTAATTTGGTTCTTATTATTCATTAGTATCCCCTTCTATCTAGTTTATATCGTAAAAGAAGGTATCGAGTTTCAGATTGCCGGAGGAATATTGATATTATCTCTCACTTCACTACTTATGTTCGGAGGTGGAAATTCCATAGTAAAAATCACCGAACAAAAAATAAATTACTCCGCCCAAATAGAAAAAAAAATAGAACCTTTGGAATTACCTGCTCCAGTTTTAGAATTAGAAGGGCCAAGTTATCGCCGCGAGGAAAAATTAAGACGCACTCGTAAAATTACAAATTCAGAAGAAAATATTCCAAAAATTCAACAAAAATTAATCGATACGCCCTCCCCTGAGATTTTATCAGAAAATGATTTAGAAAATAGGGATGGTAAAAATATAGCCATGAAATATGTGGCTTCTTCAGATCCTCAATCACAGATGGAATCAGAAATTGATAATTTTATCAGAGAAAAGAGAATTATTAGGGACGAATTAAAGAAGAAAATTACTATTGAAAGGAGAATAGAATTAGCAAAGAGAAAAATTTCTAAGGTTGATAAATGGGCGGGTATCGAAGATGGAGAAGATATTTCAAAACAACTCAGAGGTATAAACCACGGTTTAACAGTTATTTCCGAATCTAAAGTAACCGACTCGAGTATACCTTATGGGATATCATATGTCCGAATTGATCACCAAAGAATATTAAAAGTTAGAATGCCACTTAAAATTGATACTCCCTCAAATGATGCTAAATTGTCGAATAATAATTTAGATCCTACTCCAAACTTGATTTTACCAAATCCTCCAGGCCTTCCTCCATTACCAAATCCTCCAGGCCTTCCTCCATTACCAAATCCTCCAGGCCTTCCTCCATTACCAAATCCTCCAGGCCTTCCTCCATTTCAAAATAATGAATTTAATAATCAAAAAGATTAGTAATATATTTTTGACCGTATTATTCAAGCCATATGGCGCATGCCGGGATATATGGAAGACGTATTACTGGTTGAAGATATTCTTGTAGAAAACTCAAATCCCTCTGGCGGACTAGTCTCTATTTGGACTATTAATCGCCCAAATAAATTAAATTCATTAAATATGAAAGTACATGAAGAAATAAAAAATCAATGTAAAAGGGCAGAGTCTGATGATAATATTAGAGTTGTCATAATAAAGGGGGCTTTACCATTATCTGCGCCAGAAGGAACTAAACAAAAACCGAAGTCGTTTGCTGCTGGAGCCGACATTTCAGAATTTGAGGGAAAAAATTCTGATCAAGTAAGGCCGTTTTTCGAAGAAAATGGATGGGAGGCAATTTGGAATTTATCAAAACCAACTATTGCTATGATCGATGGATTTGCATTGGGCGGAGGTACTGAATTAGCACTATCTTGTGATATGAGGGTAGCATCAAAGGATTCAAAGTTTGGGCAACCTGAAATAAATTTGGGCCTAATTCCTGGAGGTGGAGGCACTCAACGCTTGTGCAGACTCTTAGGTTATGGTAAAGCAATGGAAATTGTATTGACTGGTGACATGATCGGGGCCGAAGATGCATTAAGAATCGGATTAGTAAATAAGGTGGAGGAATCAAATGATTTGGAATCAACTACAATGTCCTTGGCTATGGATATAGCCCGAAAATCTCCCTACACCATCAAAGTAGCAAAAAGGACCATTAGGGCATCTCTTGATTTACCCTTCACAGAAGGAGTTCTTACAGAGCGTTCAGAATTTGTAGCACTCTTTGATACAGAAGATAAAGAAATCGGAGTAAAAGCTTTTTTAGAAAGAAAAAGTCCGAAATGGCTAGGAAGATAAAATATTAATCATTTTTGGATTGATTTTATTTCTAGAAATTCGTATAACCCATGCAATCCTAATTCTCTCCCATTACCTGACTCTTTATATCCTCCAAACGGAGCATCAACATTAAAAAATCCTCCATTTATACTAATTTGACCAGTTCGCATCCCTTTGGCAAATTCAATAGCTCGTTCTTCACTATCGGACCATACTCCTCCGGATAGGCCATAAATTGAATCATTTGCTAGAAAAAGTGCTTCATTTTCATTATCATATGTCGCAATTACAAGGACTGGGCCAAAAATTTCTTCCTTCCATATCTTCATTTTCGGGGTAACATCGGCAAAAATTGTAGGTTTCACAAAAAAACCTTTGTCTATATTAATGGGCATTCCTAAGCCTCCTGATATCAGTGAAGCACCTTCATTAATTCCTGTTTCAATATATTTTGTTACACTTTCTTGTTGTTTTTTACTCACCATTGGACCACAACGTATACTTTCATCCAATGGATCTCCGACAGTGTATGAATCATTTTTATCTGCAATAATCTTACATATTTCTTCCTTCATATGTTCGGGAATTATTAATCTTGTCAGTGCTGAACATGTTTGACCATTATTTTGATGACAGGCACTAAGTGCTCTTTTTGCAACTAATTCTGGTTCAGCATCATCTAAAATAACATTAGCACTCTTTCCGCCCAATTCTAATGTTACTCGTTTAACACTCTTTGCAGCAGCATGACTTACTGCAACGCCAGCGTTTGTAGATCCGGTGAATGATACCATATCTACATCCGGATGACTCGACAGATATTCTCCTATCTCTGATCCATGGCCAGAGACTAAGTTGAAGACACCTGCAGGGAGGCCAATATCATGCAGTATCTCAGCAAGTA
The DNA here is from genome assembly GCA_002503285.1 of Euryarchaeota archaeon UBA557. Classification (GTDB taxonomy): domain Archaea; phylum Thermoplasmatota; class Poseidoniia; order Poseidoniales; family Thalassarchaeaceae; genus MGIIb-O3. The sequence continues at coordinate 41,518 of DARI01000006.1, read as the reverse complement.
TAAATGCACTAATTGGAGCCTCCTTTGAAGGCTTTAAGATCATAGTACAACCAGCTGCGATAGCCGGGGCTACCTTTCCAATTATTTGATGCAATGGAAAATTCCAGGGGGTTATAAATGCACAAACGCCAATCCCTTCTCTAATAATTAATGAATTTCGAACCTCTTCTGACCATTCAAAATTTTCTAAAATCTTTGAATAAGAACGAGACACAACTCTAGGGGTTCCTACCATTGCAGTTCTAGAGTAACCTATTGGAGTCCCAACTTCCGAAGTTATGGCTTGAGCCAATTCCTCTCCACGTTCCTTAATTGCACTAGATAATGAATTAAGAATTTCCATTCTCTTTACTATACTACTTTTTGACCATTCCTTGAATGCTTGTTTAGCAGATTCAACTGCCATATCAATATCATTTGTTGAACCAGCAGGAACATAGCCAATATTCTCTTCATTTGTAGGATTGATAATTTCAATTTTTGCTTTTCCATCAGGAATTACCCATTTTCCATTGATGTATAGCTTTTCGCGGTTCTGCATATGCTGACGGAAGCGCCACATCTTAAGATATTCATGCATTTGAAAAAGAAACACTTCTAGGGGTTATTATGGTTTTAACAGTTGAAAGGCATGAAGGCGGTGTAGCATTAGTAACTCTTTCAAAAAATGCATCAAAAAATACATTTAATTCAAATAATATTGACACTTTAATTAATTCTCTGGAAAACCTAATGGAAGACAACTCATGTTTATCTATAATTATTACAGGAACGGGAAAATTCTTCAGCGCTGGAGGATCAATTAACGAATTTGCTGATGCAATAGATGAAGGTAATATAGGTTCATTAGTAGAAGAAATGACTGGTAAATTACATTCATTGCTAATAAAAATTCGTGGCTCTTCAAAAATATTTGTGGCTGCAATAAATGGTTCAGTTGCAGGAGGAGGATTGGGATTAGCTCTTGCAACGGATTATAGGATTTCAATATCAAATGCTAAGTTAACTGCAGCATTTTTTCCTTTAGGGGCATCTCCTGATGGAGGAGTAACATGGCTTCTTCCCAGACTTGTTGGAACTCAAGTATCCAAAAGATTCTTTTTCAATAATGAAGTTTGGAATGGTGACAAAGCCCTTGAATTAGGTGCTATTGATGAGATATGCAATTCTGAAGAATTAATAAATAAATCTTTACAAATAGCAAAAAAATGGGGAAAATGGTCAATAATGAGTCGACGTTCAACTAAGCAACTATTAGATGCTTCAACATCTACTTTTTTTGAAACACAATTGGAATTTGAACGCGCACTTATGATATCTTCATCTTTGTCGCCTGAGTTTTCTGAAGGTGTTTCATCATTCCTAGAGAAACGAAAACCTATCTTCAATAAATCGGAGGAATAACAATCAATAAAAAAAGATTAATAATAATGCGGCATGCTAAAAGTAGTCATAAGAATCTAAATCTAAATGATCATGATCGTCCTCTAAATACTCGTGGTTTGAATGACGCACCTAGAATTCATCAGGAATTATCTAGGATAAATTTTCTTCCAAATTTGATATTAGTCAGCAGTTCAACACGCACTCTCGAAACATTATCTGCAATGAATTTTGATTCGAATGAAGTCGAAATAAAAATCATGCCAGAGATATATCTTGCAGGAATTGATCAATTATTGTTATCATTGGAACATTGTCATGATCATGGTACAACTATGATATTAGGACATAATCCGGGTTGTGAGTTACTGATTAATACTTTAACTGGTGAATGGCACGAGATGCCAACCGCATCAGTAGCTTTAATTTACGAAAACAATGGCAATTGGATTTTAGAAAGAATAATAAAACCAAAAGATTTAAATTTTTCATAATTTAGCTAATCTGTCTACCTGATTTAAGGCAGATTTTAACAAGAAAAATGCAATTACTGTACCTGCAGTAAATGAAAGCCCAATGTACATATGAGTAGTATACATCAATATGCCAATACTTACTAGTGAAAAGTAAGAAACTGTTTGACAGATAACTGATAATCTTAGTAACATTTGATACTCTAACTCATGTACATTGGTTGTTTCTTGAATATGGGAATTAATGAGGAAAAAAATAGCCTGAAATGGTAAAGCAATAGCAAGTGTAGATAGGCAAATAACAGTCAAAAGTTCAGGATTATCTTGATCTAATTCTAATCCTCTAAATAATAAATTACCGGAGTTTAATCCAATAATGGCAGCGTGTATTGCCCATGCCTTATCTGAATGATCATCTTGACTACCTCCGTCATGTTTCACATCCCGATGCACTTTTCCTGACAGTTGAAGGTTACCCTAAATATATACAAATATTTACGTATTTACTACAATATCATTTCTGCCGAATATATCTTCACTAAAATGAGTGATAAGAAATTACGTGCTAAAAATTACAATCCAAATACTTATTATTTAATACTAATAACTTTTAAAACATATCAATCATAAAGGTGTGCAAATTTTTTTCTAACCTTTTTTATTTTTGGTGCAACTACCATTGCACAATATGGTTGGTATGAATTTTTACTATAATAGTCGTGATGATGTTTTTCAGCTTCATAAAATTCCTTCAATTCTACAACTTCAGTGACTATTTTATTTTTATATAAAGTAAGTATATTTTCAATAACTAATTTTATTTCTTCTTTCTGTTCTAAATTTTTGAATAAAATGATACTCCTATATTGGGGCCCTATGTCATTGCCTTGCCGATTTAGTTGTGTTGGGTCGTGAGAAGTAAAAAAAACCATTAATAATTTTTTTAATGATATTATGTCAGGATCAAAACTCACTTTAACAACTTCTGCATGCCCTGTTTTCTTACTGCAAACTTGCTCATAGGTTGGATTTTTTAGATATCCTCCAGAATATCCTGGAGTGACTCTATTCACCCCCTTAAGTCCAGTCAAAGCCCCCTCTGTACACCAAAAACAACCTCCACCAAATACTATCTCATCCATAAAATCATCTTCTATAATTGGGGGCTTCTCTAGTTATTTCGACATCATGGACATGACTTTCTGCTAATCCAGCATTTGTAATTTTTACGAAATTACAATTTTCTTTCATTTGTTCTATATTTTTATTACCTGTATAGCCCATCGAGGATCTTAAGCCACCTATTAGTTGAAAAATTACATTTTCCACAGGCCCTCTAGCGGGAACTCTACCTTCAATACCTTCAGGTACATATTTTTGTGTATCTCCTTGCTCCGATTGAAAATATCTTTCATGAGATCCCTCAGTCATTGCACTTACTGATCCCATGCCACGATAAACTTTGTACGATCTTCCTTGATAAAGAATATTTTCTCCTGGAGACTCATTGGTTCCTGCTAGTACAGAGCCAGCCATGACGCAATCCGCACCTGCTGCTATGGCTTTTGCAATATCTCCGCTATATTTTATTCCTCCATCTGCAATTACTGGTATTCCATACTTTTTACAAACATTAACGGCATTTATAATCGCAGTTAATTGGGGAACTCCAACACCAGATACAATTCTAGTAGTACATATCGAGCCGGGGCCAATTCCAACTTTTATTGCATTTGCACCGGCTTTAATGAGTGCTTCAGCGGCATCTCCAGTTGCAACATTGCCTGCAATAATTTGAACCTTGTCGCCCCCCAACTCCCTAATCTTCTTTACAGTATCTAAAACTCCATGGGAGTGACCATGAGCTGTATCTACTGCCACTGCATCAGCACCAGATGCAAATAGCGCTAATGCCCTATTCACTCCTTTTTCACCTGTTCCTGTTGCGCCAACAACTCTCAATCTTCCTCGATCATCTCTACAAGAATCTGGATTATCTCGATTTCTCTGTATGTCTCTGACAGTAATCATTCCGGCACAATTACCACTACTATCTACAACTAATAACTTTTCAATTCTATTTTTATGAAGCATTTTTTTGGCTATTTCCTTATCAACGCCTTCAGGGACAGTAACCAAATCTGTAGTCATCACTTCTGAAACTTTAGTTTTATCATCTTCAACGAATCTAATGTCTCTATTGGTTATCAAACCAACCAAATTATTGGAATTATCAATAACTGGAAATCCAGAAAATCCGTATTTTGATTTAATCTCTCTTAATTCTCCTATTGTAATGTCTGATGATACTGTAACTGGATCTAAAATTAGTCCTGACTCAAATCTTTTTACTTTATCAACCTCATTAGTTTGTTGGTCAATTGTCATATTTCGATGTATTACTCCAATGCCGCCGGCTTGTGCCATTGCAATCGCCATCCCTGATTCAGTAACAGTATCCATTGCTGCTGATATAATTGGATTGTTGAGCCTTATACTCTTGGTCAATTGCGTCTCAATATTCGCCTCAGCAGGCAGAACTGAAGATTCAGAGGGAAGTAGCAATACATCATCAAAAGTCAAAGCTTCTTGTATTTCGCCTTTCGCCATTAGGTATGGCCATCAACACTCATACTTGAATAATTCTATTTATTTAGATCAAATTTTTAAAGAGGAGATATAAAAAATAAAAAGGAATTCCGATGAAAATGATGTCAGTCGGATATGTAATTATAGGCTGGAGAGAATGGGTCAGAATTCCTGATTTGGAAACTAATCTAATAATGGCAAAAACAGACACTGGGGCATGGTCAAATACCCTTAACGCTTTAGATATTGAAATAATTAATAAAGAAAATAATCAATATGTGAAATTCAAACTAATCAAAGACGGTAACACATTTACTAGGGAAATAGTGAGATGGAGAAAAGTAAGAGATACTAGTGGCTATGCCACTTTAAGGCCAGTAATATCTACAAAACTAGAGATTGCAGGCAGATTCCATCAAGTAGAAATCTGTCTCCAAAATCGTTCTAAAATGAAACATCGAATAATTCTTGGAAGAAATTTCCTTAGAAATGGATTTATTGTTAACCCATCAAGACAATGTATACACACTAAGAATAGGGCCCAACCAGAGAAACTATCAAGAATATTAATTTAGTTGAATAAATAGAATTTTATATATGTTTATCTTGATTATGAAAAATGGAACACATCGAAACACCATATTCAATTCCTGAACCTTCTAAATGGTGGCTCAAAAGTCTAGCTATATTTATGGCTATAATGATGTTTTTAATGTTATTTCAAATAGCATCTGGAGTATTAACTCCTATTTTAATAGATCAAGTTCCTAGGGATTTTAATGAATTAGAAATTTATCCCGAAAACGGAACGGAGCAAGAAATAAATGATTGGGAGGAAAGTAATAAATTTTGGAATGAAACAATTGATTATCTAGATAATTTCAAAAATTTTTCTAAATTCTATGCAATTTACGGAATCATATTATTCTTTTTAGGATTAATGGCAGTTCCAACATTATGGAGCGGTCAAAGGGAACTTGGGTTCAAATTGACTATCTGCTGGTTTGTAATTTATGTAACTAGTCAAATACATCTAGTTATGATGTTTTACACTGGCCCAGGAATCACTCCAGAATACAATTTTGGTTATACTAATACTTATGGCGATACTATAGATTTAATGGAAAAAATATGGGTTTTAATTTCAGTTGGACAAATTATGCTCTGTAATACAACAATTCTTGCAGTTATTTTATTTATTTTTTCAAAATCAAAATCTCAAACATCATATGACATTCCCTCTGGATTTATAAAAGAATAATTCTTGTTACTTATTCAAAAATAAACATAACATAATACACAAGAGATACATAGGAGATATGCGAATGGACAAAAATTCCGCCTCCGGTTCAATAGGAATAGGGGCGATGATAATTTTCATTGCATTGATTCTAGTTGCTGCAATCTCTAGTTCAGTAATTATGGAGATGGCTGAAAAATTAAAAGAAGATGGAGATTCAACATCTAATGATGTTCAATATGAAGTATCAAAGAGAGTAAAATTAACTGGTGCATACATAAGGAGCGTAGGCGGGAATTGCAATGTAGTATTATTTCAACATGCTGGATTCGGTGGTTGGAGTGCAACGTTTGGAGTTGGAGATTTTTTGGTAGAGGATTTCATAGCCGCTGGAGCAGTTGACAATGATGCATCATCCATAAGGATCGAAGAAGGTTGTGCAGCAAGTATGTTCGAAGGTGAAAATTTCGATGGTGCGTGGGAGGCAGAAGTGGGCGAAGGAAATTATGATTTAGGTGATTTACAGGCTGTAGGGTTAGAAAATGACCAACTTTCTTCTATGAAAATAAAAGGATTTGGATTATTACTTATTATCGAATTAGCCGCAGGATCTCCTCCTATTCAAGCAGGAGATATAGGTTGGTCCGTGGCATGCAATCAGGAGGATGGTAGTTTCGGATTCGATTTTAACACAATAACACTCTCTGGATCAAGACTTTCTGACGGTTTAAACACATTTGGACAAGATTTTGATATTTTACCAACTGAACTTATTACTGGTGATATGGCCGTGCATACAGAATTAGATTTTATACAATGCGTTCCTGAAGTAGGAGAAAGAATTGAACTTAATTTACATGTGGAATTCGGAGCAACTACTTCTATTCAATTACCATTTGATATTGTACATGAAATAGGAAATGATTTATTGCATCAACCTTAGTATTTTTTCCATTTAAATGCCATAAAATATAAATAATTAACTATATGCAAGTGTAGATGTTAATGACCTATGTTGATATAATAATACTATGAGATAATACAATGGGAACTAAATATCAATATAGAAAATACTAAAGTAACAATGTGGAGATATATGAGGGCAAATCTTCTAAACTGAAATGATTAAATTTTACAATTAAATAATTTATAAAATTCAAACTATATTTGTAAATACAGATGATAAGTGGGATATACGACCCCCCGCTACGTCCTATTATGGCTAGAGCCAGCAGAGTGGTTAATTTCTTCTGCATTTTAATAGTTTCAGGCACAGTTTTTGCAGGGTGTTTTGGAGATAGTGAAATTGTTGAAAATGAAATTATAGATTGGGATTCCGGGTTGTTTTATATTGAAAATCCAGAAAATTTTGAAGATTCTAGGGAATTTATAGTGGGAAATCCATATGATAATCAAACATGGGGAAATGCTTCATGGGCAGTTTTTGGAAATGAAGAGGGAGGAAATTGTTGTGAACATTATTTGGCTGGAACCAAAGAAGGTTGGATAGTTAACTTTGGAGGAGAATATCCCACCTGGTCCGAAGATAGAGGGCATACATGGCAAGAATATATTCCAGAAATATTTTCTCAACTAGGTTGCTTAGAGCCTAAACCTACGGTCCCTGGGCAAGAAGGTCTCGGAGAAGGTAGTATTGTTCAAGCAACTAATGGCGATTTGATTTCAATGGGCTGGTTCCCCTATCCCAGTCTCAGTGGAGCGGATCAATTTTATGCATTTTTGTATGATGCGGATGATGAGGAATGGAGTTGGTGCTTCAATAGAACTCCTGAACCATTTTATGATCGATCTTGGCAGGTAGAAGTAATAGGGCCAATTAATGGAGGAATATATGGAAATGGTGATTATGCTACTATTGTGATATCAAATTTTTGGCATCAAGTACAAAATATAGGAGGCCAAATATCTACAGATGGATTAAATTATGATTATATCAATTTCCCTGACAGAGATGGCAGTCTAGCATCTATTGAAGTAGATTTAACGGCTTCTTCTTTGGGTCCAGAGTGGGACTTCACTAAACCACATAAAGAAATGCGTGCATTTCCAGTCCCTTCAGGAGGATTGTATTTTCCAAATTATTTTATTGATGGTACAGATGCCTTCTTGGACACCTCGTTAAATTGGTGGTCGGCCACTTCATTAAATGGCTCTACATTACCATCTGAATATTGCGCTATAGACTCTTCATCTGCATTGCATTGCGTTATAGCAGAAGGTACGGAAATAACTCATCTTATGTCGTGGGATGGGGGAGAATCTTGGAGTAACAATACCTATGAATTGTCTGGTTTCGCAACAGAAATAGAGGAGTGGGAATTCCACTCTAATGGGGTGCATGATTTATTTGTTCTTAACGTTAGATATCAAAGCGCTTCAGGACCAGATGTAGATATTGCATGGCACGTAAGGGATTTCTCAGACAGCCTAATTCCTGATTCTAAAACTTATCTTGGACAAGGTGACTTAGATTCTACTTCTGGAGCTGGTGCCGACATCAGGTTTGATTTTGCAAGTATGGGAATTTTACCAGACGGGGGCTCATTTATTGCATATCATGATTCAACAGATCCAGATCCTTTATTTGGAGTGGAGTTATTATTGCCAGAGATTTATGGTATCTCTACATAAATGCCAGCAAAATACTTGACCACCTCCTATCTAGCGTTAATATGGATGTAGATGATTATGCCATCCGTCCACCTAACTCATTTAGAGAAAAAATCCATGAAACTATATTTGAGGCAGATACAACTTACGGAAAATATTTTGATATTGCGCTCTTAATTTCTATTTTATTATCAGTAATTGCAGTTTCATTAGAAAGCATTGATTCTGTAGATTCCAAGTATCATAGCCAGTTAGTAGTGACAGAGTGGATTTTTACAATATTATTTACTATTGAATATGTCCTTAGATTAATTTCCGTTAAAAAACCAGTAAAATATGTCAAATCTTTTTTTGGGATAGTTGATTTAGTTGCCATACTTCCTACTTATTTAGCGCTATTAACTGGAATAGTGGGTTTCCAAAGTTTACTTACTATTAGGGCTTTAAGACTTCTTCGCATCTTTAGAGTTTTCAAACTTAGTAGGTATTTGGATGAATCATTTGTACTTACTAAGGCGATTACTCAATCCAAATCTAGAATAATTGTATTCCTATCTACTGTCTTAGTATTATGTTTCATAAGTGGTGCAGGTATGTATTTACTCGAAGGTCCTCAAAATGGATTCACATCAATCCCACAAAGTGTCTATTGGTCTATAACGACAATAACTAGTACTGGATACGGCGACACTGTCCCTTCCACACCTCTGGGAAAAATATTGGCAATATTTATTATGATTATGGGATATAGCCTAATTATCGTTCCAACAGGAATAATTTCTACTGAACTAGCAAAAATTGGCCCAGTAAGTACTCAGGTATGCCCATCATGTTCTAAAGAAGGACACGATCATGATGCAAAATTCTGTAAGTACTGCAGTGAATTGATCTAAATGTTATAATAAGTCCATTGACGAAATAACTAAATAATTATCCATTATTGCTTTAATTATGAATAATGGCCCTCCATATTAGTAATATTGGGTATCGTTTTAGTGTTTTTATTATTAGCAGGCTTTGGAATCACATTATAGAATAATTATTAATAAACTATATTTTTAATAACTTATCATTAAGTATTTCTTTAAATTTATCTACGGATTTTTTACATATATCTAATTCTTCTGAGGTAATTATAATTTCTAACTTATTATTAACTTTGGATACTATACATGGAGTTTTATTATCTGAAACTTCCATTAATTCATTACTTCTTTCATTTAAATGAAGAAGTTCTATAGGGGCTCCCAGGTTATTTACCAATTCTTTCCACTCTTTCTTTGCTGATATTTTGTTATGTGTTATGTCACATAAAGAGCAATGAGCGGTTCCTCTAAATTTACCAATCACATATGATAATTCACCAATTATGCCCCCATCTGCATGATATATTCCATAAAGCCTAATCACTGATTGTTTCACGTCCTTGGGGGTAAGTCAGGTATTATGAAGTTGTGTTAAAGAAAATATTTACGCCATCTACACTAAATTTATCAGAATCAATAGGTATTTCTCCCTTATTTAGGGATGATGTACCTGCTCTGGTCTCAGTCAGAATATGGGTCCAATCTTCAGCATTTAATTCAAGTCCTTGAATCCATACATCCAATTCTATCATTGCTTCAACATCTAAATTCATATCCTTTCTCTTTGATTGAATCCTTCTAATAATATCTCTTGCCAATCCTTTAGAAAGTAAGTTTGAATCAGTATGCATATCTAGAATTAACGTAACATCTCCTATATCCGTATTTGAAAGTGTAGAAGCAGAATAATCATCTCTTTCTACCCGTTTTATTGTAATATCTTCCATAGATATGTCGTATCCGGCTAATGCAGCGATACCGGCTTGAATTTCTAATAAAAATGAATCCGGTTCGACTAATTCTAACTCTCTCAAAACTGCAGGTAAATCCGATCTACATTTTGATCCTAAGACTTTTCTATTTGGTAGTAAAACCACTTTTTGAAACTTATCTAAATCACTCTCAGTAGTTAAATTCTGAACATTCAATTCTTCAGATAGGATATCATGAAATTCAGATATGTCTGGACCTCCAATTATCCATCCATTACGGCAAGGTAGTCTCTGTCTTCGCTCAGAATCGACTCTTATGCGCCGACCTGCTTCAGCCATATCTCTGACTAATTTCATCTGCTGCTCAAGTGCATAATCTTGCGGAGGTAAATTTCGCTCAACTAATTCGGAGCCAAGGGGCCAATCTGCTAAATGAACAGAAAATCCATTTAAGTCACGATGAATTCTATCTGCCATAAATGGAGAAATTGGAGCCATTAATCTTGAAACTACTGTTAAAACCTCATGCAAAGTATGTTGACATGCACGTTTGTCATTACTATCAACTTCGTCCCATAATCGCCTTCTAGATCTTCTTACATACCAGTTAGATAAATCATTTACAACAAAGCTTTCTAATTCTCTTCCTGCTTTGTGAAATTCCCAGGTAGTAAAATTATCATCAAAAGTCTCGGCAACTCTACTAATTTTGGACAATATCCATCTGTCCAATTGGCTTCTTGAATCAACTTCGATCCAACCATCTTTATTTTCAGGGTCAAAACCATCTAATGCCGCATAGTCTGAATGAAATCTATGAACATTCCATAAAGTTAAAAACATTTTACCATAAGTCTCTCTTACTCCATTTGGGTCAAAATTCATAGGATTCCAAGGTGCACTTTGAGTTACCATATACCATCTAATTGCATCTGCACCTTCTTTGTTGAAATGATCCCAAGGATTAACGACATTGCCTTTTGATTTACTCATCTTCTTTCCTTCATTATCTAAAATATGACCAAGAGATAAACATCTTTTGTATGAAATACTATCAAAAACTGCAGTAGATACTGCTAATAAAGAATAAAACCAACCTCTAGTTTGGTCAACAGCTTCACAAATATAATCCACTGGAAAACTACCTGCAAATTTATCTTCATTTTCAAATGGATAATGCCATTGTGCAAAGAAAGCACATCCCGAATCAAACCAGCAATCCATAACATAGGGTTCACGAATCATCTCACCATTACAATTCGGACCAGTGCAATGTAATTTGACTTGGTCTACAAAAGGGCGATGTAATTCTTTAGGTGTAGGAGATTCTGATGTCTTCAAATCATTCATTTCTTCTATACTTCCAATACAATGTTCGTGACCACAGTCTTGACATATCCAAACTGGTATGGGTGTGCCCCAGTATCTTTCTCTACTTATTGCCCAATCTTTGAGATTTCGTAACCATTCTCCAACTCTCCCTGAACCAGTCCAATCAGGAGCCCATTCTACTTCTGAATTATATTGAATTATTTTGCCCTTAACGGCTGTCATACGAACAAACCAACTATCCATTGCATAGTAAAGAAGTGGATGATCTGTGCGCCAACAATGAGGATAATCGTGTGTATATATGTGTTCACGATATAATTTATCCTCTTTTTCAAGTAAATCAATTATATCTGAATCACATTCTTTAACATATCGTCCATCCAAAATATCATGAGTCCCAGATATAAATTTACCATCCATGCCAACTGTGTGTTGCGCCGGAAATCCCATTTTCATCCCTAAATTATAATCATCCTCACCATACATTACTGCAGTATGAACTACTCCAGTACCATCCGTAGTAGTCACGAAATCAGCACCTACTACAGTCCAAGCAGTATCTGAATCTCCTCTTTCTATTGCATCTGGAAATATCGGAGAATATGATTTACCAACCAAAACCGATCCTGGAAATTCTTCTATAATTTCCATATGGTGCCTTAAAACATCACCAAGTAAATCTTTAGCTAATATCAATTCTTCACCAATCTTAGCGCCGCCTCGACCTTTCCACGAGTCAGAAGGATTGGCATTAACTCTAATTCTACAGTAAGTTACGTCTGGCCCCACTGCCAAACCAACATTTCCAGGAAGTGTCCATGGCGTAGTAGTCCAAGCAAGTATAGATGCATCTTCACCTACAAGTTTGAATTTTATGAAAACTGCAGGTTCTGATACTTCTTTGTATCCCTGAGATACTTCATGGGTTGAATAACTAGTCCCAGTTTGTGGGCAATATGGGAGAACTTTATGTCCTCTAAAAAGTAATCCTTTGTCATGCATTTGTTTTAGGGACCACCATGCAGATTCTATATATTCATCATGAAGAGTAATGTATGGATTATCCATATCAACCCAAAAAGCCATTCTTTCGGTCATCTCTCTCCAGCTTTCTTCATATTCCCAAACACTTTCTTTGCATTTTTGATTGAACTTTTCCATTCCATACTCTTCTATTGCCTCGTTTGACATCAAATCAAGTTTTTTCTGGACTTCAATTTCTACTGGTAGGCCATGCGTATCCCATCCACCTTTTCGCTCAACAATGTGGCCCTCCATCGTTTTCCAGCGGCACACCATATCTTTGTAAAGGCGGGATAAAACATGGTGTATTCCTGGCTTACCGTTTGCAGTGGGAGGGCCCTCTAGGAAGGTAAAAGGAGAAGTATTCACCTTTCTATTATCAATTGATTTCTCAAAAGTTTTCTCTTCATTCCATGTCTGCATCAGGGAATTCTCCAGTGCAACTGGATTGAGCTCTCCAGGTGAGTTAGGTACTACCATCAAACGGTGCGGAACAATTCATTGTATTGAACATACTCTTTTAATTGGATATATGTTTTTAGTAGCATTGAATAACCATCATATGTACGGGTAATTATGACCGAATCGATTACCATATCGATTCAAGGAATGACTTGCGACGGATGTTCAAGCAGAATTAAAGAATCTTTGGAATTTTTAGATGGAGTTTCTGATGCGAATGTTTCTCATGAAAGCGGCATTGCAATAATTACACATTCAGGAGTAGAAAAAGAAGTAATGATTAATGAGATATTAAAAATTGGGTATTCTGTAGACGGAAAAATCTCAAATAGCAATTTTGATTGGTCAAATATGGCAACTTGGAAACAATCTGCAAACAATACCAAATGGTGTTTAATTGGTTGTTCCATAGGAGAATTTGGAACATTGGCATATTATTCCTATTCTGGAATTACGGAGGGACTAACTATTGGAAGTAAGATTTGGATTATGTTTGCTATACTTCCATTAATAAACGGTCTTTCTACCAGTGTAATATTGGAAACTCTTCTACTAATGAAGGGCCAAATGGATTTTAGAAATGCTCTTTCAACAGCATTTGGGATGTCATTTATTTCCATGTTATTCATGGAAATATCTATGGAAATAACGGATTTATTATTCACTAAGGGCGAATTAGGATTAAATTATTTTGCAATTCCATTGATGCTAATAGTTGGATTTCTTACTCCTTGGCCATATAATTATTGGAGATTAGAAAAATATGGCGTATCTTGTCACTAATATTGTCCACTAAACTTAATTATGCCACATACTATGAGGCAGATATGGTGAATGATTCAAATGAAATATTTTTGGATGCTGGATTTTTAGATGTGACAATTCCATTAAAAAATTGGCATATATTAATTTGGATTTTAGGAATCATACTAGTCATGATTGGATTAATACTACATGCTAGCATATATTATCTAATCCATATAGAACAGGCCTCATTTACTATAGATTCACTAATAATGCCAATATTAATATTAATTTTAGGTAGTACTTTGATATTGTGTGTAGCCCCAACACAATTAAAAAGAAAATTACAAGAGATTCGTCAGAATACAAAGCCAAGAGATTATTTAATTAGATCAGAAGCAGGCTCCGAATTAACTGACTTTTGGAAGCGAGAATGGATTCACAAACCAACTTCAGATGATAGAGGTTGGGTATTCAAATCTCCAGGAGAAAAATATTGGGATAAAAAAAGAAAATATGGCCCGGATGACACAGGCCCCATACTAGAACATCCCAATTTGATAGGAACTCCAAAACCAGCTGAAATTTCCACCTATGGGATAATTTCTATAATGATATTAGTAAATTTATTTCCAATTATTTACTTAATAATAAGTGAAGGATTATCATTGGAATATATTGAATGGAAATTAACAGAAGATTCCGATGATAATATATATAAATTTTATTTAATAAAATATTTTTCAATATTCGCTCCTTTAATTTTATCTTTAATTTGGTTTTTTTATTCTATAGTTCTAAGTAGGAGAATTTCAGATACTATTGAAACTCCGACTTCATACATACGATCCATGACGGCGGGAAACATCGAATTGGTCGGCCAAGTAAGATACTGGCAATCAAAACCTCCCACTGTATACGTCGGCAGAGATTATTCCCGGGCAGTAGACAATCTAACATTATGGAATTGGAATTATGAAATACTGGTGGAAACTACTCATGTCGTAACAGATAAAAATGGCAATACTAAGACAGAAAAAAGACAAACTTGGCACACAGTGGAATCTGATTCTGGAAACTACTCTTATGTTTTACACGACGGAACAGGTGGCGTATTGGTCCATCCTGGTACCTTTAAATCACATAATTTAGGACAATATATCGCGAGATGGGAATGCCCTCACAATTTTTTTGATTATGATTTATATCAAGGTACGTTTCATAGAACTTGGAATGGTGGTAGAATTTTGAAACATAAATGGACTTTATTTGGTTTGGCAATCGGAGATCCATGTTACCTAATTGGTTACGCGAAACCAAGAGATCCTAAAAATAGAGACGACAAGGAACAAATAGAGATAGGTGAATCAGAAATCCTCAACAACGAACATGTTCAAAATCGTCTTTTAGAAGTAATTGGAGTAGATGGGGCGACCAATGAAGCTAGGCTTGAAAGAGGCAGTGAATTAGCAGTATTGGCAAATTCTCGTAGCAATATCGAATATCTGTTAATTCCAGGCTTAAATTTGACTTTAATTATATCAATTACATTTTATTCATTCTTATTAAGTAGTTTTTAAATTAGTAAATATTCAATAATGATGGCCCTCTATGAGATAGTGATGGAAGATTCGCTTAGTATACTATTACTCACTTCAGCATGCTTTATAGGGACTATTTTAGGTCTCATATTTTTATGGGCATACAGCACTTACAATAGGCTAACCGGTTTAAATTTACAAGTGGAAAAAGGCGAAGACAATATAGATACTATATTACAAGAAAGATTTGATCTGATTGAAGACGCTGTCGATATGGCAAAAGGACAACTTGATCACGAAAAAGAAATATGGAAATCCTTTGCAAGAGCAAGAGGGGATCGTGAACAATCAAAGGATATGCCAGGAAGAAATTATGATATGCCTAAGTTATCAGAAGCTAATGGCATTCTTGCTGGTGCAACAATGTCAATAAGGGGAGTTATTGAGCAATATCCCGATTTAGATGCAATTGTTGCAATAAAAGACATATTGAGAAAACTAGAGAGAATTGAACAGGAACTTGCGGATGTAAGGCAAATACATAACGAATACGTTTTCACATATAATGTTAGTATCATGTCTTTTCCAGCATTATTTATTGCAAAATTAGCATCCTTCAGTCGTGCAGAAGGTTTTAGTGTTGTGGATAAACAAGTCAGGGCCGGACCAGAGATCAGATTATAGATTTATATCGGTAGACTTGAATGTCATAACTTATGTTGACCAATTGATGAGTGTCGTCGCGCTGCTACAACTCAACTCTATTGTTGGAGATATAACACATAACTCGTCCGAAATATCTCGTTTAGCTGCTATTGCAGTTGAAAATGGTGCAACTATGGCTATGACTAGCGAGTTAGCAATTTGCGGATATCCACCGCGAGATTTACTTTTGGAAAAAGATTTTGTTAAACGCTGTGAGCAAGCTATAGCAAGAATAGTATCGCCAATTCCAATCCTTATTGGGAGTCCAATGGGTCCAATGGAATCAAATAATCTGCCCTCAAATGGTGTAATTTATTGTAGCGGAAATGGAAAAATAAAAAATTTATACAGAAAACAACTCTTGCCTACTTATGATGTATTTGATGAGGCAAGATATTTTGAAAAAGGTAATGGTATATCAATAATTGAAGATCCCAACCTTATGAAATTAGGTATTACAATTTGTGAAGATGCATGGCAACACTCTGGACATGTTCCTAGTGATTATGATGACGATCCGATAGCACAACTATCCAACGCACATGATTCGTTATCATATTCAATAAACCTTTCAGCTTCACCATATCATGCAGATAAGGAAGATATGAGGTTAGATGTAGTTAGGTCCGCAGCAGTATCTTTGAATCATCCATATCTGATGTGTAACCAAGTAGGAGGAAATGATGATTTAATATTTGATGGGAGATCCATTATCTCATGGCCTAATGGAGATGTTATACAAGGTCCCGCTTGGAAAGAAGCAATAATTTTAGTAAATTTAGACATGCCAAAAAATTCTAAAATTATTGAAATTAACGGCGATGAGTGTATTTTTAAAGATGCTAAGATTTTTTCTATTAATGATAAATCTAAAAATATAGGTGGCGATTTAGATATTTTAGAAGCAATTACTATTGGATTAAGGGATTATTGCAATAAATCTGATATCAAATCAGTAGTCTTAGGAGTAAGTGGAGGAATAGATTCAGCTGTCACCGCCGCAATTGCATGTAGAGCATTAGGTCCCGATGCCGTTCATGGAATTTCTATGCCAATGCGTTACTCTAGTGGCCATTCCAAAGATGATGCTATGATTTTAATAAAATCCCTTGGAGCCCACTTTCACCAATTGGAACTCTCTGATTTACAAAATATTTCTGAAAAATATTTGAATAAATTAATCCCAATTGACGACTCTAGTGTTAATGATATTTATCTTGAAAATATACAGGCCAGACTTAGAGGTTTGACTGTTATGGCCTATGCTAATGCATATGGAGGGATGGCATTAGCAACTGGTAATAAATCAGAATTAGCCATTGGTTATTGTACTCTATATGGTGATATGTGTGGAGGATACGCGCCCATTGGAGATTTATACAAATCCGAAGTATATAGAATAGCCAGATTAATCAATGAAGAAGCCAGAGATAACGGCAAAGAACCGCCTATTCCTGAATCTACTATCCTAAAGCCTCCATCTGCTGAATTGAAACCCAATCAAGAAGATCAAGATTCCTTGCCTCCTTATGAAGTACTTGATAAAATTTTAGAAGATTGGATTGAAAGAGGGATAGTAAATACAGAATTTGATGAAAAAACAGTCTCTTGGATACTTAAAAAAATGAAATCTAATGAACACAAAAGGTGGCAAATGCCTCCCGCACCTCGTGTTTCAAATCGGTCGTTTGGGCAAGGTTGGAGGCAACCTTTGGCTGCAAAGAAGTAATTTTTAGGATATATCGGAATACGTTGCCGCTACGTAAATACTAATTAAATATGCAATTATTGTAACGCTAACTCCTATAGCCATAGAACTTTCAAAACTCAAACCTCTTCTAAGTAAATATGGAAGTAAAATGAATAATAAGGTTGAAGGCAATACTAACCACAAAATACTCTCCGCAAAATTTGCTACTTCAATTACATCTTTAGTATCATCATAAAGCCAAATTAAAGAAAGTATACTGACTAGTGGTATTGATACTATCAATGCTCCAAACATTGCAGATTTTTTAGCCATCTCACTTGCAAATACTATAATCGCACCACTAAAAATTCCTTTAGCAATTAGGTTTAACCAATTCATATCGATGAATATGAGTATTTGACTCAAACCTTTCCCATGAAATTATCTAATCAAGAGCATTGAGTGTACGGTTCATGCATTGGCGGTAGGAATAAATCAGAACATGTCCGATTTACTATTGACAAGCCAAGAATTGAAGATACATCCAGTCCTAATGTTACCGGAAAAGTCGATACTGGGCTAGGAATATAGTCTTCTCCAGTCTGAGATATTATTAATTGAATACCATCACCTTCGGGTATTATTACATCCATTCCAAAAAATTCCATCTTAGCTATTACTGTCTGCCCTGGATTCAAAACTTGACCTTCTTTTCCTCCGTCAAAAAATCTTAAGTCCATAACTGCATGACCCAGGTGCATTCCATTACTGGACTGCACCATCTCAACAAAGAGGTGCCCACTAGTCGATAGAAGCGAAGTAGTTGCTTGAACATGAAATATTGGTGTTCCAATAATTCTAATCTCTTCTTCGAATGTTGGGCATTCGATTGTCAATGATGAACTGGACGTTACTAACTCACCACCTTCTATTACATTACAAGTATCCATGTCATAATTTATCCAATCTTTATCCTTCGGAGGATATTCATTTTCGACTCTCCATGAACCCATATTATCTTGAATTTCTGCTATCAGTCTAGGTGCTGGCCCCTCATCTTTCAGATAATAATCAAACCATTCTAGCAAATCATCTGCCCAATCCCATCTTAATGTGTGTGGAAATGCTTCTGCACCCCTTCCACTCGATAGCCCTGAATGGCCACTTTCTCTATCAGGATAATCATGACCCCATTGACCATAAAGTCCTTTGACATCAAATCCGTGTTCAATCAAGATATTATGGGTTGGAAATGCCATATGCGGATCAACGTTCCAATCTTGCATTCCATGTATTATGTATACTGAGCCATTATAATTTTGTAAAGCCCTATCTAAAAAAGTTCTTTCTCCCCAATAGTCACTGCCAGTCCATGCTAGATTATCGCCAGATAGATATGCTGCGGGGCCAGCATAATATCCTTCCAAATATCCTTCACATGCATTTTGAGAATCATCAAGATTGCCATCCAATCCAAAGCTACCATAAACTCCATTATGCATTATTGCTCCTCTTGCTTCCATACTTCCATTTCTCCACATCAAATCATGAGCTCCAATAAGTCCGGACATTGGGATGATTGTTTTTAGATATTCAGAGCCCATTGCTGCAGCTTCCCAAGGAGTAGATCCGTCATATGATTTACCAATTATTCCAACTGCTCCATTGGAAAAAGATGCAGTACCAAGATATTCGACAGCTGCATGAATTCCTTCTTGTTCGTCGAGCCCCATAAGATCCATACAATGATTTGATTCCCCAGTTCCAAATACTGAAACTTGAGCTATTCCATATCCATGAGGAACTAAATTCTCAATTAAAAACCGGCCCAGGCGATCTGCAGGCGTTAGAGCGTCAACATCTCCATCATCATAATATGGGCCTATTTCTGCGATAATTGGAACTTTACATCTATCTTCAATATTTTCTGCATCCATATCACACCCTTCTATCTTAGGTAGCCATAGACCCATGTGGACTGCCGCATCTCCAGTTAATCCTGCTCCTCCATCTGTAAGAGTTATCTCAGGGACAGAAATATATTTTGATCTAACTTCATCTATTTCATAAGTCCCATTGATAGAAACACGGCTGAATACATCATCGTTTTTGTAAATCATATCTGCTCTGTCTTCGACATCGGGTAACCAATGTTGTTCATCATTTATTTTATTAGTTTTATTTTCATTCGCCAAGCATCCTGACAAAGGTGAAATTAAAAATATAGAAACAATAAATATACTAATTATATTTTTATTCATAGTATCAAACCTGGGGTAATGAAAATTTTTGAGGTTTTGCTATTCCTAAATCACTCGGCAAATCTCGAATTTTTATTGGTAATGTCACTGGAATCATTTCCTTTCCTATTAATGCAACTCTACTTTCGCTTCTCTCTGAGAGGACTTCTCTTCCAACAAGCTTTGCTAATTTATTTGAAAAATCCATAACTTCGGTATGATTTGGCATGTTTTCTATGGTGTGATTATTCTGGCTTTTACCAACATGTACGTACCCTTTTGCCTCAATAAACATAGGATCAGCTATATTATCAAGCCTCGCATAATCTTTCTCATGACCTAAAGATTCACCTTTTATTAGTGTGTGTCTGCACACTGTTCTAGTATCTAATGAAGGTAAAATTTCCAAAGTTTGTTCTAATTTATGAAATGCGTTTGTATCGAATTTCGGTTTACATATCCGATCGAAAACTTCCTTATTTGGTGCATCTACACTAACATATAATTGAGTAGGCAATGTATCTAAATTCTCAATTACTTTTGGCAAACTGCCATTCGTGACTAAAAATGTAGAAACCCCATGTTGGTGACAAATTTCTAGAAACTCGCTCAATCTTGAATACAGCGTCGGCTCACCATTAAGGGAAATAGCAACATGCTTAGGATCTTGGGCATCAAGCCATTTTTCTCTTGGGACATTCGGGTGTCCGCCGAAACCTGTAATCAATCTTCTATGAGCCTTTACAGATTGTAAAAACAACTCATATGGATCATCATCAATTTTGTTTAGAGTATCGGAATGAGGTTCTCTCCAACAGTACGTGCATGCAAGATTGCAAGTATCTACATTTGGTGCCATCTGCATGCAACCATGACTTTGAATGCCATAGAATGTACCTTTGTAGCATGACCTATCTGCAATCAAACTCTGTTTAGTCCAGTGGCATACTTTTACTCCTCCATGTTCTCCAACGAGATGATAACTTTGTTTAGCCAAACGTGCAGCTAATTGTGGCTCTATGCGTGTAATTGGATTTTGCATTAATGTAAACCTCCGACTCCATATCCCACAAAGGGGCCGTGTCAGATATATGTCCGAGTAACACATGTGTATTGAAAACTGTGATTAAATATGTCAAGAATATTTGATGCCAGTCCCATATGCAAAAACTTCAACTGCTTTAAGTCCCTTTTTTTGAGATGCAGGAGTCATTGGAGAAGTATCAATTCTTACATTAATAACTTCGTCCCACCCTTCATTAATTGCAACTTCTCTTAGTCTTTGCATGGATTCAGCCCTTCCAGCAGATATTACTTTCTGAAAAATATCTACTGAACCTCCGACTATATTATTTAAAAATCCTCTAAGTAGGTGCCAATGACTTGGCCCATACACAGCTCCAGCCCATACTATGCCTGAGGATTTGACGTCTTTACGGTACCCTCCGTCAATATTTGATAACAGATCCTTCCCATTTTTTGATATAATCTCAGTTTCTCTTTCTACAGTGTTTGCAATCATTTCATCAAGATTTTTGCCACTAAATACAAGCCCCCAAATAAGGAGGGTTGGGTATGCAATTGCCCAAATTAAACCTAACGCTACCCAGAAAATTCCAAATAAAATTAACAAGATTCCTAATAACTCTCCGATCATTAAAATCACCTAATTAGTTATTCAATCTTGACAGCAGTTCCATAAGCAAATAATTCTGCCGCTCCAGTTGTAACTGCTGAAGTTGCAAATCTAACATTGACTATTGCATTGGCCCCTCTTGCCATAGCATCAGAAACCATTCTACTCATAGCCTCTTTTCGAGATTCTTCCAATAATTCTGTATATTTATGGAGTTCACCTCCCATAATATTCTTCAATCCTTGAGTAATGTCTCTGCCGATATTCTTTGCCCGAACTGTTGAACCAGAAACTACTCCAAAACTTTCAGTTATTAGTTTTCCAGGAATTGTTTCGGTATTAACTACTATGATTCCTTGTATTTGCTCTACCATGAGACGCTCGTAAATCTACTTCATATTTTATTATTTCTACGTATTATTAAAAATAAAATATTTGTTAAAATATGATACTAATATGATATTATTTAGATATCTTTATAATTGTGGCCCTACTAGGTGTAATTAGGATAATATTATGTCGGATACTGTAATTAGAAAAGAAGAACTAATAAAAGATATCGAAAAAAACACTCTAAATGGTTTCATAGGTTTAATATTGCATATTCTATTGGGATTATTTAATTTAATAATTTTAATCTGGGTATCTAATTTAAGTGTATTAATAATCATTACTGGCCCATTATGGATGATATATACGAACAGTTACATGATTATTCAACCAAATGAAGCAAAAGCATTACAATTTTTTGGTAAATATTCAGGTACAGTGAGAATTGAAGGGTTCCGCTTTCTTCTAAATCCTCTGTATCAAAAGACAGGAATTTCATTAAGAATCAGAAACTTTGAATCAAAGATGTTGAAAGTAAATGATGTCAATGCAAATCCAGTTGAAATAGCCGCTGTAGTAGTATGGAGAGTTTTTGATGCAGCAGAAGCGTTGTTTGAAGTTGATAATTATAATAATTATGTGCAAATTCAAAGCGAAGCAGCATTAAGGGCCATGGCTACAAAGTATCCATATGATGTTATTGAAGACAAAGATGTTGGCGGCATAGCACTCTCAAGTCACCAAGAAGAAATCGCAATGCAATTACAACAATCTGTAGAAAATAGACTAAAGAGAGCAGGAATTGAAGTGCTTGAAGCTCGCATAAGCCATCTCGCATATTCACAAGAAATAGCACAAGCTATGTTGCGTAGGCAACAGGCAAGTGCAGTTGTAGCAGCACGTAGTGAGATTGTAAAAGG
The DNA here is from genome assembly GCA_002503285.1 of Euryarchaeota archaeon UBA557. Lineage (GTDB taxonomy): Archaea > Thermoplasmatota > Poseidoniia > Poseidoniales > Thalassarchaeaceae > MGIIb-O3. The sequence continues at coordinate 18,781 of DARI01000006.1, read as the reverse complement.
TGCAGTTGGAATGGTGGAACTAGCCCTAGAGCAACTTAGCGAAAAGAATATTATTGAATTGGATGAAGAAAAGAAAGCAACTATGGTAAGTAATCTTCTAGTTGTCCTTTGCTCAGAAACTGATACTACCCCTGTCATTAATACTGGAACTTTGTACTAAGTTGGATTAAAATGCTGTCGGAAAAAAAGAAAATCCTTCTTCGCTTAGATCCGAACTTGCATAGAGTTTTACAGAAATGGGCCGCTGATGATTTAAGATCATTTAATTCTCAAATTGAATTTTTATTAAGAAATTCTGCTATGGAAAATAAACGATTAAAATAATTAAATTTTTATATAATTTATATATTTTTAATTATTGGTAATATGATGAATAAAAAGCTAATGTAAATTCCATTACTTATTCAAGTTTTGATTACTTTTTATATTGGTCAAGTGCCTTGTTTATCTGCAACAAATAATCGCTCATTGTGTATTACCCAGGGAATTTATTATTTTCTTGTATCTTTTTAATATATATTTGGATTTGGCTACCATGCCTAAATTTATAAAATTGAAATAAATGATGATTTCAATACTATACTTATGATGCCAATCATTAAAACCAAATTTTAATCGGGTCGGCTTTATGAACATGTGGATATTAGTTGAAACTGAAGTTGGCCCTACTAGAATTAATACAAATGCAATATGTGCATATCAGAAACCCAAAGAACAACCAAATAATGGGGAATCATTATTGATTTATACTTCAGATAACACATTGTTTGATGTTAATAAAAACTGTGAAAATATTATCCAAATTTTAGATAATCATTTCGATATATCAAATTTATAAAAAAACATCCCTTCATAGACTATACCCGTCTAAGGTTTTATGTGGTACGTTCATTAATAGCTACAATTCTATTTTGCTTTTTAGTTCCAATTATCACAGTGAATGGTGATTTCAGTAATAATTCTCTGACAACTACTGATTATGAACCAGTGATAGTAACGGTTGACAGTACAAATTTTAGATTTACTCCCTCAGAAGTTACAATTTATGAGACTCAAGAATTACGATTCTTTTGGAGTGATGAAATATTAGGACATAATGCAGTGGAAGAAAATGGTATTTTTGATTCTGGCAATCCAGAAACCAATGTAGATTATTCCTTTATTTTTGAAGTTGGTACTAATGGTACTTACACATACATATGCGAACCTCATGAATTAATGGGAATGGAAGGAATTGTTATTGTTAAACCAATAATTGCTGAATCTCCATCTCCTGTTCAGGAAGAATCCGATCAAGAAATATCTGAAAAATCGTTACCAAACTTTTTATTACCTTCAACTTTAATGATACTAATATTTGCGTCGAAAATAAACATACGTAAACCCCTTTAAATTTTATTTCAATTAAGTAAGATAATTCAAGTAAGAAACTCTCTTCCATTACATATGGCAAAGCCGTGGGCAACTTCTCATATCGGAGAAGTGGCAAAGGGAATGGGTGTCGACAAGCGTATATCAGGAGATGTTAAATCTAAACTAGTAGATTTACTAAGTTATGAATTACGAAGGATTACTTCAGATATGGAAGAAGCAACGATATCTATTGATCCTGAACGCAAGACATTAGGTGACCCTAATCGCACTAGGCTGGGATTCAATAGGACTAGGGGGATGATGATTAATAATGTAAAAAAACTAGATTCAGTTGGAAGTGCAGCAGTAGTTTCTGTTAATGAGAATCTTGAAAATTATCTCTTAAAATTATTATTGTTGGCGTCAGATAATGCAGATCAAGATAAAATGAATACAATAAAACCTCGTCATTTAGATACAGCTTTAGAATCTTTAAATGGAGATTTTGAAGAATTAGGAGATAATAATGACGATATTCTTGGTAAAGAAAATAATCTTTCTAAATCTGATATTGATGCTACTTTTAATGGGGCAATACTGACTACCTTTAACATAAAATCAATGGCTAAAAATCTCATCAGCATGAAAATAGAGGATGAAGCATTAGAAGATTTGTTACTGGTGTATTACGATCATGCAGCAGAATTACAAGAAGATTTGCAAGGAAATATCCATTCTGGAAAATTTGCAGAAATTGAATTAAATTTTGAGAAAACTAAAACATTTATGATGCTTGGTTGGCTGAGGAGAATGTTAGTAAAGGCAGAAGAAAATGCCAAATCTTCCGGATCTTCAAAAATACTTATTAATCATGTAATTAGAATTGATCCATGGGAATAATGCCGAGTAAATTTAATCTATTTATGCCTTAGCCAAGGTATCAATGGAACTCGTCTTGTCTACATTTTCTAGTCTAAATAAAAAAAGAATAACTGCAATAAGTTTAATCATTATTTTTGTGTTATCTACTGCATATGTTGGTATAGGCTATGCAGTGGCATCTGCATCATTGTCAATCAATCCAGGATGTGGAATTTGGTCAAATAACACTCCTGATAATTGGACAACAAATGATGATTGGAATAGTTTCGAGCCATATAATGATTCTGAAGAAAGAATAAACATTCGTCGAGATTTTGATGTTTCAAATTTACAAATGGATTCATATGAAAATATTACCTTTAATCCCCGTGGAAATTCCGAGATTTCTCTCAGGGGTTGGTATGTTGAGGTTGATTCCGAAGCACCAGTTGTGATCCAAACTCATGGGATGCCGATCAACGGAAAATGTAAACCGGAAATGTTATTGATGCAAAGTTATCTCTCTGAGGGCGGCATTAATACATTGTCTTTTGATCTTAGAAATTATGGAGAAAGTGATGTTGTTGATGATTATTTTGCAGTCGGACAAATAGAATATAATGACTTACTAGGAGCTTATGATTGGTTAGTCTCCGAAAAAGAGTACATGCCCGGCGAGGTTGGTATGGCAGCATTTTCAGCAGGCGGTGGAGCAGCAATAGCATTTGCAGAAGAATCTGGTATAGGGGCTATGTGGTTAGATAGCGCAGTTCTAGATTTTCCATTGCTTGTAAAAAATGAATTAGGTAGACTCGGATATCCTCAAATTTTTGCTGGACCTGCAATTACTGTCGGTGGTTGGTTAGTAGGCGTAGAATTAGATGCAAGATCGCCAATGGAGGCTGCTCTAAATTCAGACTCCAGGCCAGTATTCTTAACTCATGGAATGGAAGACCCAAGAGTTTCCATCGTGCACTCACAAAACTTTGAAGAGAGAATGAATGATGTTGATGGCAATATTTCAACATGGTATGTACCATCTAGAGGGCATGTAGACGCTATTTGGGGAGAATCAGATGAATATAAGAATAACATAGTAACATTTTTTTCCAATGGATTAAGTTCATAGTTAAATAATTATAATTTAATACCTTTAGAAATATCTTTTTAATTTTTGAATCATAATGTTAATTTTCCCCTCAGTCAAAGTTAAGACTGTATGCTTTAACCGTAGAACGTGACCCATAGTCCCTTAGGATATTCTGGAGAAAGGGACTCTGGAGGTAAGATGCATGGTAAAGGAGTATTTCATTACCATGATGGAGGCCGTTATGAAGGTGATTTCAAGAATGGCCTTAGGGATGGAAATGGTATTTTTTATTATTCGGATGGAAGTCGCTATGAAGGTTATTTTAAGATTGGACTAAGGGATGGATTAGGTAATTATCATTTTGCTAATGGCGGTCATTACGAAGGAGAATTTTCTAGAGATTTACGTAATGGCAAAGGCATCCATTATTATAATAATGGGGATGTTTACAATGGTATTTTCAAAAATGGAAAAAGGCATGGTCAAGGAATTTTTAATTATGCCGATGGGGGCCGTTATGAAGGGGGCTTCAAAAATGGAAAAAGGCATGGCCAAGGAATATATTCAATTACCAAGAAAAGTAAAAAAGGTAAAAAAATAGAAAAAAAGATATTTTATTATGCAGATGGTGGCCGCTATGAAGGCAAATTCAAAGAAAACATGAGGCATGGAAAAGGAATACATTATTATGCTATTGGAGATAGATATGAAGGTGAATTCAAAGAAGATATGCGAGAGGGTCCCGGAATTTATTATGGCATATCCGGAGACAGATATGAGGGTTCATACCTCAACGGGAATAGGCATGGTAAAGGGACATATTATCGCTCGGATGGAGGGCGCCATGAAGGCCAATATTTGATGGGATTAGCCAACGGACCAGGTGTACATTATGATGCAAATGGTGGTAGATTCGAAGGGCAATATAAAGATGGGAAAAAATATGGCAAAGGTGTTTACTTTAGTTCAGATGGAGGGAGGTTTGAAGGAGAATACAAAGATGGGGCTCGGCATGGTCAGGGAATATATTTCTATTCAGATGGAAGTCGATATGAAGGAGAATACAAGAATGGTGGTTCTGACGGGAAAGGAATATACTATTATTCAGACGGCAGTCGGTATGAAGGCGATTATAAAGATGATAGTAGACATGGCCAAGGAGTTTATTACGATCAAGATGGAGATAGATATGAAGGTGGCTACAAGAATGCAAGGCGTCATGGCCAAGGAATCTATTATTGGTTAGCCGATACAGACAAAAAAGGAGATAGATATGAGGGAGAATTCAATAATGATTCTATGGATGGCTTTGGCAACTATTATTTCTCCAATGGTAACCGATACGAGGGAGAATTCAAAAAAGGTAAAATGTCGGGTCGCGCAATATTCCATAGTACGGATGGAGATCGATATGAAGGTGAATTCATTGATGGAATTCGTCACGGAAAAGGAATTGATTTTACAGCCGATGGAGGGGGCTATGATGGAGAATATTATCAGGGTAAAAGGCAAGGACAAGGTATTTTCAATTATGCCGATGGAGGTAGATATGAAGGAGAATATGTTCAGGATAAAAGAAATGGCTTTGGAATATATTATTATGCTGATGGTAGCAGATATGAAGGTAATTATTTAGGTGGAATAAGGGATGGATTTGGGATGTATTATTTTGCGGATGGGGACCGGTATGAAGGTCAATATGCAAAAGGTAAGATGCAAGGAATTGGAATTTTCTTTGGCGCTGACGGAGATAGGTATGAAGGATTATATCAAAATGATTTACAAAATGGTGATGGAGTATATTATTATGCAAATGGTAGCCATTATGAGGGCCAATTCAAGGATGGAAAATATGATGGAAAAGGAATTTTATACAATTCGGATGGAAGTATAATGAATAATGGAATTTGGAAGTCCGGAGAATATGAAAAATCCTTTCCCTTGACTCCAATCTCTGTAGAATATTTTGAAAATCTTGCGGATGAAATAGTTATTTTATCAAAGAAAAGTCCTGCATCATCTCTGAGAAGACTATCCTCATTGAAATTAAAAATATCAGAGGCAATGATGAAATCAGTGGCAACTCCGACAAGAAAAGAAGGTTTAGAATCAGTTCTAGGTGTAATCGAGGTACTTTTGGACCCAACTAAGGAAACGGATGCCAAATTAAGATCAAAGGAAGATGTTCATCAAAAATCTACAGAAATAAAAACTGACATAATTCAATCAAATACTTCTGATAAGCCAAATCAAAATTTATCATTTAAAATTGAAGAAATGGATATCTCTGTTATTGAAAATATAGCAAGAGCAACAGGAAGAAAATTAGAAGATGTTTTAGCAGACCTAACTCATGATGGTATGCTAAATTACAGTGCCGGGACTGACTCTAAATCAACAGAATTTTCTGGCCAATTAGATCAATCTCGATATCGAACAACTAGGCATCTAAAAGCAGATGGAGGTTTTGCAGAAGTTTATTTGGGAAGAGATTCCAAATCCGGAAATGACATAGTTTGGAAACAAGCCGCCCCAAGCAGACAACTTTCAGCTTCCAAAGTAAATGATACTTTAATTAATGAAATTGAAATATTAAAATCATTAGAACATCCACGTATTCCGAAATATATTGATTCGGGATTAATTGAGAATAATGATGGAGTTCGAGTACAAGTTCTGATAATGGAATACATAGAAGGAACAAGCCTAAATCAAGAAATGAAGGCAGTCATAAATGGTAATTTTAAACAAAAACTTGAAAGAATAATTTCTCTTATGTCAGAATGCTGTGAAGTTTTAGAATATATGGCAGATCTAGATATGCCAATTTACCACAGAGATATAAAGCCACATAATATCATGTTATCTCCCAAAAAAGGAGTTGTATTGATAGACTTTGGGCTATCTAAGGGGGTAGATGCTGGTGAAGGAATTTCTAAATCGGGAGGCGCCCACACCATGGGTTGGTCACCACCAGAAAGAGAAAGAGGAGTTACTGGGCCATTCACAGATGTTTATGGGGTAGGTCAAATACTATGGCATCTATTGACAAATGAGGATGCAGGCATATTTTCGAGTGATTATAGAACAAAAAAAATTACCGAGTTGGGCCATCCATCATGGCTTAGTGAACTTGTAAATTTAGCCACTATCCCTGATAATACTTCAAAACGCATCCAATCAATATTTGAATTTAGAATTATGTTAGAAGAAGGTGATTTAAATGAAATTTAGTTTTTGCATATTTTTTTAATTTTCCAATAATCTGTTTATCCATGAATTATACATTGGAGACTTCAATTTAACTAATCTAGTTCCCAAAACTGCATCTTTATCGGGCCACAACGATTCCAATTTTCTAAATGTTGAGCAATGCCTAAATCCAAGTGCATGCAAATATTCATGATAAAGTACACTTGCTGCTAATCGTTCCCATTTATAATGGAGCAAGTCTGGATGTAAATCTATTCTTCTTACATCACTGGGTCCAAGAGTATTGGCATATGGCCAAAAATCCTTACCTCTTGCTATAATATCTCCTTTGCTATTTTTTCGCACCCATCTACTATTTTTCTTAAATCTGCAACAACCCATCATAGTTCTGTTATTTTTACGCAACTTTCCTAAAGTAATTTTCTCCAATTCATCAACTTGAAAATCTTTTAGTTCGGGAATGTTCATCATTTTGCCGATTACATCTTTACCGACTCGGTCAATAAATTCCATATCTATCGATAGTATTCAACTAATAAAAATATTATTGATAAAATATTATAATTTCTAATATTAAAAAAACATAATATTATTAATCGGAAACCTTAGCGCTATGTGAAAGGTGATTAAGAATGAATGGAAATATTTCAAAAGTAGGATTTGCGGCTAGTATGTTATCGGTTGGTTTCTCATTGTACCTGTACTTCATACATGGGGATGAAATGTTAGGAATATTTGTTGGTTTGTGGGCACCTACTCTGATTTTAGCTACTAAAGAAATTGAAGCTATGATGGATAATTAAGGATACAATCTCCTTTCTGACCATTCACTACCTTGGATTTTTAATACCATTCTTTCATGTAGCCTGCTTGGTCTTCCAGACCAATATTCTATTGAACTTATTTTTATCACATATCCTCCCCAATGATCCGGAAGGGGTATTTCTTTATCTTTGAATTCAAGTTCTGTATCATGAAATTCTTTTATTAGGTGGTCTAACGACTTCAATGGTCTACTTTGCATGGACGTAAATGCTGCAATTTGACTCTCCCTGGGCCTAGATCTATGATAATCTAATACTTTGTCTCTGGGCATCAAACTAGCAATGCCCGTTATTCTAACCTGCCTTTCCATTTCAGGCCAAAACATTACTCCGGAAACATTTTTATTTGCATTTATTTCACTTGCTTTATTACTGCCAAGATTGGTGAAAAAGCCTATCTCAAAATTATTTATATATTTGACTAAAACCATTCTGCTCTGAGGATTTCCGTTATCATCAATTGTAGATAGGCATATTGCATTAGCTTCAATCAATTTTTTAGTTCTAGCTTCTTCTATCCAATTGATTAGTAATTCAAGAGGCATATTGTTATTGGGTATGTTTATTCTTCCTCCATCTCTGTAGTTAACCCTCATTTCTTCGACCATAATCAGTATGTGTAACCACTTCTCTTAAGATTCATTGGTTCATCTTTCTTCAAATTATTTGAGGTCATTGAACATGACATTATAAACCAAATACTACTCGTTATGCTATGGTGAGGATTCCCTCAAACAAAATTAGCCTAAAAAAGAACGCATTAGTATTAACTTTTATTGGTCTGGCATTGATGGTGGTGCAAACAGTGAATGCAGCAACTATTGATCCAGAACTCCAATATGCAGGTGATAATCTAGGAAGAGCTACATTCTTCTTATTCTTCATTGGATATATCTCAATGGGAGCAGCATTCATATTTTTCATGAGTGAGAGAAATAACGTAGCCCCTGAATACAGGACTACAATGACAATCTCAGCATTAATTGTTGGTATTGCTGCATTCCACTACTACTACATGAGGGGAGTATACATCGATACAGGCGTAGTAAGCACAGATTACAGATATATGGACTGGATTATAACTGTGCCGTTAATGGCATTAAAGTTCCCTTCATTAGTTGGTAAGGAAGCCATCACTGATGCTAAGTTACCAGTCATAGGCGGTTTTACAGGCGTTTGTTTTACAGGTGCATTAATTATGATTTCATTTGGTTACCTGGGCGAGATAGGAGCTATGCCTGCATGGGCTGGATTAATTCTTGGAGGAGTTGGATGGGCCATGATAATGGTTGCAACTGGACTTCCGTTCGGACTTTATGATGGACTTGGAGTTGACAATAGTAAAATAAAAGAAGAACTTGTTTGGAGCACCAATGCTCTAAGGACATTCATATTAGTTGGTTGGATCATTTATCCTCTCGGTTACTTAGTAGGTACAGAAATGTTAGACGCAGGTGAAGATGGTCAAGAGATAATGGCTATCCTTTACAACGTTGCTGACATGATAAATAAGATCGGTTTCGGTATAGTAGCATGGATGGGTGCAAGAAAAGCATCTGCACACATGTCTTTTTAATTAAAAAAATATGTTAAAAGATGACCTCTCTCTTTTTGAGAGAGGTCATCCACCTATTTTTAATACCGTGATAATCTATTAATTGAATAAATTGTATAATTAAATAATTAATGATATTAAAAAATATTGACATTTATGAAAAACTTGAAAGTTACTAATTATCTATCTCTACTCATATTTATTACCGCTTTCCTTAATTACCTCCAAAGTTCGACTTGACATATGTTAAAATTAACTGAGTTACCGGGAGTCGGAGATTCTATTGCAAATAAATTAATTGAAATACTAGGATCTAAGGAAGAGGTAGAGAGGATATTAGATGAAGGTGATGTTAATACCTTATCAAGTATAGATGGGATTTCATTACAGAGGGCTGTTAAATTAATAAATGCTAAGAATGGAAACTTAAAAGAAATTACTTGTACTGACGAGAGTCGAAAACTCCACAGTGATTTAATTGGACAAATTTCTAAATATGTCGAGACAAATGCCGGTAAAAGTAGATTATCTATAATGTCTCCAATGACTAGGAGTAGCTTAAATATAATAAAAATAAGACAAAATTGGGCAACAGAATCTATATGCTTCGTAGCAAATAATCTAAATTTTCAAAAAAAATGGATTAATTCTATTTCAGGGTTATCTCAAACAATTCAATCAAATACTAGAATAGACAGAGTAATAGTTATCCCAGATGCTTCACTCTTAGATAGTTTAAATCAAGTTAGTAAAAGATGTAGGATTATTGTTAGGTCTCCAAATGAGACATGGAATGATTATTTGGGGTTGAATAAAGTTACTTGGATTGGCCCGAATGCACCAAATGAATCTCCGCCTGGATGGGTTATATCTAGAATAAATGATCCATTAAATTCTATGATTCCCGAAATACCATTGGAATGGTTAAAATTAAACTATTCAAATCTATCTATTCTATCGGAATTATCTGATATAGAGTGGCCAGTGAATTATATTGGAGAAAAAATAGGAGAGGCGCTCAATGGATTAGAGAATTTACCATTGATTTTAGAATCTATGAAAAATGAATCAAACCAACTGGAAATATTAGAAAAAATAAGAGATGGCCTTTGGGCCGAAGTAAAGTCTATTGAAGGAGCAGTCAACGATGCAATAGTATCGGGAACATCAGATGCCTCAATGTCCTTTGAAGGGAATGAAGTATTGTCGTACTACTCAGATATCAGCAGTCTAGAGATGAGATTAAAGAGGGTAGTTGCAAATTCGATGGAACAACCCCTTGAGTTAGGTAAGATTAGATTAAGTGATTATCTAAATAAAACTGGAATCAATATACCCTTTGAGATATATTCTAATGATTACCCTTGTATCATAAATCGTGAAATATTGGATGTGATAGAAAATAAATTAGATTTAGCAATATTGACCGAACGTAGTACGGGCGAAATTATGCTAGCAAATTCAACTCAAAAAATTATTAATTTATCAAATATTGCTATTTCAAATTGTATCGAAATTGATATGTGGATAGGAATTGGAAAGTGGGCAATTGAAAATAGATGTACAATCCCGAATATTTTTACTAATCATCCCGGGATTTGGGTGAAGGATGCAAGGCACCTACTCCTTGACTGTGAACCGGATCCAATTACATATGGATTGGGAGAAATATCTGTTCAAGGAGATCGTGACCGAATAGCATTATTGTCAGGGGCCAATTCAGGAGGAAAAACAACTCTTTTAGAAACTTTAGGAATGATTACGATCCTTGCCCATTGTGGCCTACCAATACCTGCTTCTGAATCCAAAATAGGTTTGTTGGATGAAATTCATATGTTGGCAAAGGTATCAGGAACGCAATCGGCTGGTGCTCTTGAGAGGACATTAAGGAGGCTAGCAGAAATTTTAGTTTCAAACAAGAGAAAATTAATTCTTGCTGATGAATTAGAAGCAATCACAGAACCTGGTTCCGCTGCATTAATTTTGGGGGGATTGCTTTCTGCATCAAATAATAATTTAGATACCAACGTACTTCTTGTAACTCATATCGGGCCTTCTATTAGGAATATTATGGGAGATAAAGTTAGGATAGATGGAATTGAAGCACAAGGATTGGATGAAAATATGGACCTTATAGTGGATAGAACTCCTAAGAGGAATCACATTGCCCGTTCTACGCCCGAATTAATAGTTCGAAGACTGGCAGCAAGATCATCCGGACCTACTGAAAAAATATTTTCTGATTTATTAAAAATATTCTAATTATCCTTTAATTTAAATCGGGAAATATGCAATAAGCTGGTCTTTTGAAGAATTTATGTCTATATTTAGCAATAATGACATATATTATATTTCTTAATGGCAAAGGCCAAATCCAAGCAATTGGAAATAATATTTTATAATGCCATTTCATATAAATTAAGCATCGGATGGCCGCAGCGGATTTGATGTAACATTTACCATTTCTTACTAAATATACTGTGTCTGCTACCTGTTGACTTTTAGATAATTTTGATATAATTAATTTTCCTTCTTCACTACTATTTGATAAAAATTTTATCGAATTCCTTTGACTTAAACGAGGATGTAAAAAATTGGCTAATTTTGAGCAAAGACCACAATCTCCATCCATTAATAAAATATCTTTCACCATCCATTCAAACTCCTGTTATGTAGATTCTAAACTCCATGTTCTTACTTTAACTCCTTTAGTAACATGGACTAAGTCAGCTTTATGTAAATCTTCGATGCCCAAATCATAAAAACCGGTCAAAGTATTAATTTCAATCTCTGCAACAGCATCTTGAAACTCCCATGGTGAATGCTGTGTGTGGGCTATTTTCGTCTTTCCTTTGTGATTAACATATAGGCAATATCGCTCAAATAGGAATTCTTCAATTGTCCCTTTTTCAGCTGTACGTAACTTTCCCGTTGCAAATGATTTACCCTTCAATTCTATTCGATTACCTTTACGCTTAGAATTCCAATAATATTCATTATTCTTTCCAACCTTGACTTTAGCAAAAGCATATTTATATGGCAAACCATAAGCCCAAGGTGCAAATTTGCAAGTGATGCGACTATGTGCTTCTAAAGTCAAAAATAGCACTCCAGACTTATTATTTTTTTTGACATATATCCTAATATTGAACTCTGGAAATGTTGAAACCATTGGTAAAGAAGGCAGATATTGCGGCCTAACATTCTCCATTGTAAATGGAATTGTACCCACATATGCCTTTCCATTAAATAAATCAAGTTCCAAATCATTTGGTATATATTTTTTTAACTTATTTGGATCAACTTCCCAGTGTAAAAATGTTAAATTTATCCAATTTTGTCTTAAAGACCAATTTCTAATTGGCATCGGAAAAGGAATATGTTCTATGCTCCATACTCCGCTCGCCATGCTAGTTGCTTTACCTCACATTACTAAAAACAATTATGCTATCTCAACTTCGTTCAAATAAGATTAACTGATATGATAATATTTTTTTTTATAAATTTGAAAGTAATACTAAGAATTTACTATCGGAGATACTTCTTTCCCTATTATTTCGATAGCATCCATTAATTGCTCATGACTTAATTTAGCATTATCCATTTGAAATGAAAATCTAGTTATTCCTCCTAAGGCCTCGCTATGGCGAATTATTTTTTCTGCAACTTCTTGGGCATCTCCAATTGCATAAGCACCAAGTGGCCCAGTTTGCTCATCAAATCTATTTCTTGTAACTGGGGGCCAACCTCTTTCTCTACCAATGCGAGTAAATGTCTCTGCATATCCGGGGAAATATACATCTCTTGCTTTCTGTGCATTTTTTTCTACATATCCTAATGAGTGTATTCCGACCTTAAGCATATCGGGAGAATGTCCAGCCTTTGCGCCAGCTTCCCTGTAAAGATCAACTAATGGCCTAAAACGATGAGTTTCTCCTCCAATAATTGCAATCATAAGAGGTAGGCCGAGTAAACCAGCACGAACAAATGATTGGGGAGTACCACCTACTCCAAGCCATATTGGCAAGGGATCCTGAAGCGGCCGTGGGTAAACTGGTTGATTATTCAATGCAGGCCTATATTTTCCCGACCAAGTAATTTTTTCATTATCTCTAATGGATAATAATAAATCTAATTTCTCTGAAAATATCTGATCATATTCTTGAATATTCAATCCAAATAATTTAAAGGATTCAGTAAATGATCCTCGGCCAACTACCATCTCAGCACGACCTCCTGAGATCAAATCAAGTGTTGAAAAATTTTGAAAAGCTCTCACAGGATCAGCTGCACTCAAAACTGTCACAGCGCTTGTTAAACGAATATTTTTTGTTCGAGCTGCAGCTGCAGATAATATTACCGGAGGGGCAGAATCTAGAAATTCCTTCCTATAATGTTCACCTATTCCAAAAACATCTAGGCCCATTTTATCTGCATGTTCAATCCTATCTAGTAATTGATTTATTGACTTCGTACTTCTTTCCGGAGAACTCTTGACATTACCCATTTCTAAAGCTGCAAAACTATCAATACCAATTTCCATATTGAGTCACAGGATGTTATGATATTTTATACTCTGTTAATGAGAATAAAAATACTCCATACTTATCTTAATCTTTCTAAAGATTCTAATGCACAATTTACATGAATGGCTGTCCCTAAAGGCAACGCTTCTTCGTCAACTTTGAACATTGGGTGATGGACATCATAAGTAGCATTAATTTCAGAATTACTAACTCCAAGAAATGCAAAACAACCAGGTATTTCCTGAGTATAAAATGCAAAATCTTCACCACCCATTATTGGAGGCATATCTATAACTTTATCATCTCCCAGTATATCCTTACCTACACTTTTACCTAAATTCCAACAGGTACTAGAATTTACCGTAGGTGGATAATCATGACCAGGAAATGTTACTTCTGCTTCACAACGATTTGCTATCGCAATTGCTTCTGATATTTCCTTAACTCTTTTCTGTAAAATATTCAAACCTTCAAGGGTTAAAGATCGTATCGTTCCTTGTATTTCCAACTTAGATGGAATGACATTCCATGCATCTCCTCCATTAATCATAGTTACACTAATTACTCCAGATTCAAGGGGATTTAACTCTCTAGAAATTATCGTCTGCAACTCTACTACAATTTTTGATCCTGTAATTACAGGATCTCTTGTATTATGCGGCGCTGCAGCATGCCCCCCATTTCCCTTTACTATTATTTTTAAAGAACCTGCAGCAGCTAGTAAAGTCCCATCTCTTGAAGCCAACATTCCCGTAGGCAATTGCCCATTAACATGCAATCCAAATATCTGTTCTACGTCTGGATTTTTCAATACACCCTCGTCTCTCATCATTTTCCCTCCAGCCCCTCCTTCTTCTGCAGGTTGAAAAATAAGTTTAATGGTCCCCTCAATATTACCTTCATTTTCTTTTAATATTCGTGCCGCTCCAAGTAGCATTGCGGTATGACAATCATGTCCGCAAGCATGCATCTTACCATCTATCTGACTTTTGAATTCTATATCAGTTTCTTCATGTATTGGCAATGCATCCATATCAGCCCTGAGTGCAACACAAGGGCCATTTCCATTCCCTATAGTTCCAACAACTCCGGTTATTGCAATATCCTTTTGAAAAGGAATATTCAATTCTTTAAGTGTGTCCTGTACTAATTTACTGGTTACAAATTCTTCATACATTAGTTCAGGGTGACGGTGAATTTCTCTCCGTTTTTGGATAATCCAAGGCTTAATCTCTTTTGCTCTTGAGAGTAGTAGGTCCGATTTCATGTTCCTTGACACGATTCAAACATCATAATACTTTCTTTTATAATTTCTAGTATTACCACAATCTTGAAAACACCTGACTGAGTAACATCGTTATGGCAAGCGAAGGTATGTACTACAGAATGATGGGAAATACTGGTTTACAAGTTTCTGTTCTCTCTTACGGATTTTGGGCAACTTATGGAGTAAAGGATAGACTAATGGAAAATGAAGGTATAGAAATGGCAAAAAAATGTATGTCTATTGCTAGAAATGCAGGAGTAAATTGTTTTGATCATGCAGAGGCATATGGTAATCCAAATGGGGAGGCGGAACGACTTTTTGGTATTGCGTTGTCACAATTACAAGAAGAAGACTCTCAAAAATGGCGTAGGTCAGAATTAATAATAACTACTAAAATTTTTTGGGGGGGAGATGGTGTAAACGAATCTGGACTGTCTCGTAAACACATCTTAGAAGGTCTCGATGCTAGCCTTGAACGCTTACAACTTGATTATGTTGATATGGTGTTTTGCCATAGGCCTGATCCATTTACGCCTACATCAACCATAGTTCGTGCTATGAATGATGCAGTACGTAATGGATGGGCAACTTCATGGGGGACTTCTGAATGGTCGGCTGCCCAAATTATGGAAGCAATTTGGTTTGCTAAATCTGAAGGTTTAGAACCTCCAATGTATGAACAACCCCAGTATAACATGCTACATAGGCAGCGCTTTGAACAAGAGTATTTTCCACTATTTCAACCTCCATATAACTATGGAACAACTATCTGGTCACCACTTAGGTCTGGATTTTTAACTGGCAAGTATAATGAAGGAATACCTGAAGATTCACGGCCAACTCAGATAGGTTATGAATGGCTAATTGATGACTTGAAACAAAGGAAGGCAGCTGGCGAAGTTGAGATTGTAAAAAATTTAACTAAATATTCTGAATTAAAATTTGGTTGTACTACTGCTCAACTAGCATTAGCATGGTGTTTAAAAAATCCCAATGTCAGTACAATTCTTATTGGAGCAACAAAACCCGAGCAAATGGAAGAAAATTTAGGATGTATTGCTATAGCTGAAAAACTTACGGATGAAAATATTGACGAAATTAATGCTATACTTGGCAATAATCCTGAGAGTTGGATGGGCTATGGAGCAGCAGGCGCTCGACAATTAAAAACATTATAATTAATTACGAATGTTAAAATGTATATTGCCTATCAAATATATATGGCGGGCATCTCTGACCTCAAATGGTCTTCAGATTTTGTATCTCAAACCCCGGGCGATAATACCGAAGAAAACTTTCCTCGTCAAGTATTAAATGCATGTTGGTCCCATGCCATTCCTTCAATTGTACCAAATCCAAAAATGATTGTTTGGTCCAAAGAAATGGCAAAAATTCTAAAAATCGATAAAATAGAAACTGATTTACTTTCTGGTAATAATTTATGTACAGGCATGGCTCCATATGCTCAATGTTACGGGGGCCATCAATTTGGTTCATGGGCGGGACAATTAGGAGATGGAAGAGCAATAACTTTGGGAGAAATTAATTCTGAATTTGGAAAGTTAGAGTTACAATTAAAGGGATCAGGCACAACTCCTTATTCTCGGTTTGCAGATGGTAAATCCGTACTTAGATCCTCAATTAGGGAATTTCTTTGCAGCGAAGCCATGCACCACTTGGGAGTGCCAACTACTAGGGCACTTTCGTTATGTACTACGGGCGAAATGATAACTCGCGATGTTCTTTATGATGGTAATCCTTCAGCTGAAGAAGGTGCTATTGTATGTAGGGTTGCACCTAGCTTTATACGCTTCGGCTCATTTCAAATACATGCTTTTAGGGGAGATATAGATTCTCTGAGGAGCCTAGTAAATTACACTATTAAAACCCATTTCTCGCACATAAATTCTTCAGGTGACCAATTGCTCATTGATTGGCTAAAAGAGGTTGTTGAAAGCACAGCTTCTATGATTATTCATTGGATGAGAGTTGGCTTTGTTCATGGAGTAATGAATACGGACAATATGTCAATACACGGCTTAACTATTGATTATGGTCCATATGGTTGGATTGAAAACTATGATTCTCATTGGACTCCAAATATTACTGATATTTCCACTGCTAGATACCGTTTTGGCCAACAATCAAATATTGCAGGTTGGAATTTAGCTAGATTATTAGAATCTATTTCACCTTTATTCAATAATACGGACGAACTTCATAATTTAATGTTACATTATGATGAGTACTTCTCAAAAGAGTATGAAAATATGTGGTGTAAGAAACTTGGAATATTGGAATATGATGCTAAATTAATAGAAGATCTTATTCAATTATTCCATGAAAATGAGGTTGATATGACTATATTTTTTAGGAAATTAGCAATAATCAATCAATCAAATTTTTCTTCTATTTCTGAAAGCTTCTATAGCGGTAAATTATCACAAGATTGGATTAATTGGTTAACGCAATATCTTGAATATATAATTCCTAAAAGAGAAAAAATAATGAATTCAATAAATCCTAAATATGTATTGAGAAACTGGATGGTCCAGTTAGCAATTGAAAAAGCTGAAAATAAAGACTACTCATTGCTTAATGAATTATTTGAAGTTATAAAATTGCCATATGATGAACAATTTGACTTTGAATCCAAATGGTATCAAAAGAGGCCAGATTGGGCAAAAAATAAGGTGGGATGCTCAATGCTTTCTTGCTCAAGTTAAATTTTTGGCAGAAAGTTTTGTACTGGAATATAGATTTTAAAGTGCCCTATTTTACTATCTATGCTAAATAGCAAACCGATGCGGGGTCGATTAGGGTTGCTTATTGGTTCGATTCTCAGACTTAGGAATCGGACCGGATTTGGTCATGGCTTTAGAACGCCAAGGAATAACTGAACCCTTCGAAGTTCAAAGAGAATCTATTCCAGATTCAATCCAAGGTCGTGATGTTTGTTGCAGGGCGCCAACAGGTTCAGGCAAGACACTTGCATTTGGATTGCCACTTTTATCCAGAACCGAACGTGCCAAAAGTAAAAGGCCTACATCTTTGATACTCACTCCGACACGAGAATTAGCTGAGCAAATTCGCACTGTCCTAACTCCATTAGCAAAAGCTATTGATATGGATGTTTTGTCTGTTTATGGCGGTGTTGCTTACAGAAATCAACTACGTGGTTTAGAGGATGGCGCTGAAGTCTTAGTCGCCTGCCCGGGAAGGCTTTTAGACCTCATTGATAGGCGCGCGGTATCATTAAATGATGTAAGTATCATAGTTTTAGATGAAGCCGATAGAATGGCAGATATGGGTTTCATGGAACCTGTTTGTGATATTATAGAAATGTGCTCCGAACAACGTCAAACTATTTTATTCAGTGCAACTTTAGATGATGATGTAATAGATATAGTTGAAAAATATCAAAATGATCCTGTAACTATAGAAGTCGGTCCTGAAGAAGTAAGTATGGACAGCATGGAACATATGTTTTGGACTGTAAAGAATCACAATAGGGCAGAAGTGGCTGCTCAAATCGTACGTAAATCTGGAAGAAGTATAATTTTTTGTAGAACAAGAGAAGGAGTAAACCGACTCGGTGATGAGATGTTCCAAGAAGAAATATCTTCCACTATATTACATGGTGGACTAAATCAAAATCAAAGAGATAAGGCTATGAGAAAATTTAGTACTGGAAGAACAATGGTATTAATTGCCACTGATGTAGCTTCCAGAGGAATTGATGTAGAGGGAGTCAATTGTGTGATAAATTACGACCCACCTGAAAATGGTAAAGCCTACAAACACCGAAGTGGAAGAACAGCTAGGGCAGGAACATCTGGAATAGTAATATCATTCGTACCTAAATCTAAACAAAGAGGATATACTAGGATACAGAGTAATGTTGGCATAAAATGCCGATTTACACTCCCTCAAATTGAAACATTGAAGGAAAATGAATTTGAATTAGTCCCTCCTGAAAAAGAGGATAGGAGTTCAAGAAGAGGTGGAAGAAGTAATGGGCGTCGATCTTCAGGAGGCTCCAGGAATAACCGTTCAAGGAATAACTCGGGCGGAGATAGACGTGGCGGAGAT
>DARI01000015.1 GCA_002503285.1 Euryarchaeota archaeon UBA557 | reverse complement strand
GTATTTGATGCATACAGAGTGTTCAACGGTAAAACCACTAACATATCTCTGGCAAAGAAATTTCTTAATGATAGAATAGTCTCTGAAGAGTCAACTATTCTAATGGCGAGAATAAAAATGAAGGGTGCGCCGGTTTCGTCCAACTTTACCTCTCTTTCTCATCTGCGAATGCATCTCGAATTTTGGTTTTGAATGACTTATATGCGGCCCAACCTCATAGAAGAAAGGGCGTAGCAAAGCTACTTATGGAATCTGCATTTTTAGTGGTAAGAGAATCAAATTGTAGGGGGCTGATCCTTGAAACCACTGATGACAATACAAAAGGTCAATCACTTTATGTAAAACTTGGATGGATTGAAGAAACTGGACAAACACTACTTCCTGAACCTTTGATAGGTTAGCGAATACGATGTATTGCAGTACAAACGGTTACTATGATCCAAATATGTGCCATTTGGCTTGATGGTGATGTCCATCACTTCTCTTTATTGATATGATTGTGAATTTATGATTAATATGGGCATTACTTTATCAACCATCAATAAAACAACTTTATTCGATATGGTATGGCTATAGATGTTGTATGGTTCAAACGTGATTTACGGACCCGTGATCATGTACCTCTTCTAAGTGCTATACTTTCAGGAAGGCCAGTATTGTGTTTATTTATTTTAGAACCCGAGAGATTTAAGCAACAAGACCATGACCCAATTCACATTAATTGGGAATTAGACTGCGCAGTAGATTTATCAAAAACTCTTCAAAAATCAGGCTCAGATCTCCATTTTGAAATAGGTGATGCCTTAGATATTCTAGAAAATATAAATAATAAACATCATATTAGCAGAATATTATCTCATGAAGAAACAGGAAATTCGTGGTCTTATGATAGAGATAAAAAAGTCATTCAATGGTGTAAAGAAAAAATGATTAATTGGATAGAATACCCGAATAATGGAGTAATTAGGAGATTAAAGAATAGAGATCAATGGAAGAGGAAAAGAGACTCTAGAATGCGGATTCCCCTTAGTGAAACTCCAATGTTTAGTCAAAGTGTGATGTTTGAAGGTCAAATTCCTAGTATGGCCGATCTCAATTTGACTCCAAGGCATTTAGTAAGTAGGCCTGAACCTGGAGAAGATGCGGCTTTGAAGAGACTTCGTTTATTTCTTGATGATGACAGTAAAAAATATAGTTGGTCAATATCTAGCCCTACTCTTTCTACAAAACATGGTTCTGTTCTATCGCCATATCTTACAACAGGTGCATTATCTATGAGAAGGATAGTTCAGGAAACTAATTCTAAAATTAAATATATTCGGAAAAATAAATCAGCCATTGATTGCCATCTTGACTGGATTCAGAGTCTAAATTCGTTTAGACAAAGATTGGCTTGGAGGTGTCACTTTATACAGAAACTAGAGATGGAACCAAATCTTGATTTAGTTTCTCAGAATCCTGCTATTGAGGAGATATTGGATAGGAAATTAGATTCAGAAAAATTCATCCGATGGAAAGAAGGAAGAACTGGATGGCCTTTTTTTGATGCTTGCATGAGGCAGTTGAATGCTACTGGATGGATTAATTTTAGAATGAGGGCAATGATGATGTCTGCTGCTTCATACAATCTTTGGTTACCATGGAGAGATACTGGTATATTTTTGGCTAAACAATTTTTAGATTATGAGCCAGGAATACATTGGCCTCAAGTCGGAATGCAGTCAGGTACAACTGGGATAAATACAATTAGGGCATATTCTATGACGAAACAAGGTAAAGATCACGATCCCAATGGAGAATATATCAGGAAATGGGTACCTGAGTTGTCCATGGTGCCTACTGATTTTATTCATAATCCGTGGCAAATGCCAAAATCCTTGCAAGAATTAATTATTTGTAGGATTGGTATAAATTATCCAGAACCCATAGTTAATGAGCTTGCAAGTAGAAAGAATGGCATTAGTAAAAGCTATTCTGCAAGAACCGGAGAAGATGCACGTAGAATAAGTAAGAATGTTCTAAAGACACATGGAAGCAGAAAAAGGAGTATACGTAATGGTGCTAGCGGACCTCCCACTATTCAGAAAAAACTATTCTGATCGAGCAAAACTACCTTTTATGATTTAACTCAATTTGAGCATCCCAGTTGACATGGTTAGTAAAATAACTAAATGCTTAAGATGTAAGCAAGAACCATGCGTCAACTAAAACCTATGATTATTATAATATTAATGTTGACATCTGCTCTCGCCGGATGTACTAGCACTGATACATCTGATTTAGAACAACAGATTGCTGATTTACAACAATCTAATGATGAAATGAATGAAACTATCAATCAACAAAATCAACTTAATTTGGAACTTCAAATTCAATTGGATGAAAAAACTCAAATGATTTCAACTAGGGAAACTTCAATCTTATCATATAATACAAATATTGCCGAGTTAGAATCATCAATATCTAATCTCGAAGAACATAGATATCTTCTTTCTTCATCTCTAAATGAATCAAGTGAGTTTACGGATGAAATATTGGAGGTGATTGAAATGATGAATAATACAATGGCAGACCTATATATTTCTTTAGTTGAAAACTCAACTCTTGCTGAGCAGTTACAAGTTGATCTAGTGGCACAGCAAAATCTAGTTACTCAATGGCAACAAAATGCTGAGGATAATCGCACCAACCTGAGTGGTGTCGACCTGAGTGGCGTTGAACTGAGAGGGGCCGATCTTAGTGGTATTTATTGGTACGATACAACTTGTCCGGACGGAACAAATTCAGATAATAATGGAAATACTTGTGTGAATAATCTTGTACAATACTCTGATTGGTTATTTATTGGAGATTCAGATATCGAAGGATGGGAAACTTCACAATTTGTGGATTCATCAAACATTGGAGAAGGTGGTTCTATGTGTAGCGATATTCTTTCTTCTATCGATGAAATAATAGGACAATATATGCCGATTCATGTAGTCATAGTTTGTGGTGAAAATGATTTATATGAAGATAGGACTGTAGAAGAAACTTTTGAAGACATTCAAGATATAATCAACAAAATAATTGAAAGTGGGGCCTCAGTGACCTACATGGGAACTAAACCAGAACCTGGAACTACAGAACTCCATGCCCAATACAGAGATTATGATGGCCGTATTCAAGATTTTGCACTAAACCTTGCTAATGATTCCTATTCTCCACTAAATATTGTTGACGTATACCAAGGATTTGAGGATATTGGAAATCCTAATTCATTGTACCAAGAAGATGAATTACATCTTTCTTTAGAGGGTTATGGATATTGGAATCAATGGCTTGTTCACGTGTCGAATGATTCAGGGTGTATCATTTGGCAAAGTCAAGAATGTCGAGTAAGTATTGATGATTAACCTTACTTACTGAATATATGGATGCAGGGTCAAGAGTTATAAATTTAAGATATACTAACTAAAGTATGGATGAAGATTCACAGGTTAAATTCGGATTAAGAATTACTAAAATCTTTATGATAAATTTAATTATATTATTGGTAAGTTCTACTTTATTCCTAGTATTACCTGATTTATTTCCAGAATATTGGGATGAAATAGCAGCGATTTTCATCATTTCATTCATTATTGCCATAATTCTTTTGATAATATTAACAAAGATTAGTAAGACTGAGAATATATGTGAAGTTAATGAATGCGAAAATAAGGCTATGCTAAACAAAAAAGTTTGCCCCAAGCACGATGATGAAGTAATTAATGCTATTCGAAATAATCGGATTGTTCTCTTTTTAGGTTTATTTTTATGGATTATATATTTTATTATGAAATAAATTAATAGTAATAGTGCGCACTTTTAGATATCATCCCCTATTGATAATCAGGAATCCATTGTTTGTGCTTAGTCATACATTCAGAGAATTCTTCTGATTCCAAATTTGCTGTTAACCATTGATGCACATTGGGCCAATTCTGTTCATCGAACCACTCACGATTATGATTGGCAAACTGCCTAACGAAGGGGAAAATGGCATCACTCAGATTACCGTCAGGAATCTTTTCCTCAAGTGATTCTATGAATTTGCATGCTGCTTCTCTATGTTTAAATTCATCTATGACATCGTAGCGATTTGGATACTTATAACGATCGAGATGAAATTTGAATTCGACATCATTGCGCCTTAACCATTCTTCTTCATTTTGCGTTAAATTCCATGAGAGCACATACTCCATGATCTCCAAACTCTCCTCGATGACTGTTCCATCGGATAAGAGTAATACAGGGACTGTTCCCTTTGGAGAGATTTTCATCATATGGGCCGGACGATCTCGCAACATGACCTCTCGATGCTCAACTTGGAACCCAGTTCGAATTATGGACATACGAGCTCGCATAGCGTATGGGCATCGAATAAAAGAATATAGTACGGGCAGGCTCATGGGTTAACTCTATGGCTTCACTAGATATTGAATCCATAATATCTTTCCTATCTGAATAAACTACTAAATAATTGGGAGTCACTTCCAGCAATCATGCTAATTTACACAGATGCAAACATCCATCAAAGAGTTTTATGCAACTCTTATATTTATTATCAACGAAGCAAACCAATCTCTATGAGATATTCGGGTGAGAGCGTTGAGTGATTTTTTTTGATTTTCTCGAAGTTCTTATTACTATCACGACTCTTCTTTCAATCCTTTATTACCTATTTAGAACTGCCTATATACAACTTTTCCAGAATAAGATCAATAACAAAACATTGAGTAATGAAGAAGGAAATGGCTTATTTGGAGTGTGGGAAAAAAATATCTTTTCCGATGAAAATATTATTAGTAACAGTGGATTTAGATGCCCTTTTAGCTTTATTATATTATTTTGGTGCAATATGATGTTCCTAAGATTACCCCTTTTGTCAACTTATGATTTTAAAATTATAATTAACTATTTATCAAATTGTTAAAGTACATGTTTACCTAGCATTAAATATGAATAAAAAATTCTTTGTAAAATTGGTAACCGACCCCGAAGTAGATTTACGTAAATGTATAGTGGGTTTGGCATGTGGGGCTCAGGCGATTAAAGACGGTCATGATGTAAGTATGTTCTTTGCTTCAAATGCCGTTAGAATGTTAAATTTAAATTATCTGGATGAAATAAATGAGGGAGGTATGTTTCCAGAAAATATGATTTTAGATATGATGAATGTGGTAATCAAAGGAGCAACTAATGTATATTGTTCTACTGGATCACAGAAGGCGAACGGCATCACTCCTGAAAATGCTGCAGGAAATCTTCTTGATGGTTGGAATGATTGGATGACTTGGAGTGGACCTCCAGGAGTGATTAAACTTAGTTTATCATCTGAAATCCAATTAGTTTACTAGTAATGTGATTCTGAAATTGAAGAATTACTTGAATATTGGAGTATAGTAAAATCTATTTTTAATGGGGGATTGCAAGACCTATGGATGAAGAAAACTCTAAGAAAATATGGGCATATATTCAAGAAGCTGGAGATAAGCTAGTTGGAAAATTGATGCCATCTAGAAATCATCCCAGAGGGAGAAATTCGTATGCACACGTGGCTATTTGTGTGAAGAGTAAGTTTGGCCAATCATACAAAGAAATTCCTGATGATAGATTCCAAGAGGTTTTGGAATACATCGATTTTTTAGTTGAAAATCCATCATAGTTTTTATCTTTAATTAATAATATACTCAACTATTACAACATCTCTCCATTTCCCTTCTAGTCGGCCATGCTTCTCATATGTTCCAACTTCTCTAAATCCATGCTTCTCTAGAAGTTCACGTGAACTTATATTTTCAGGAAACACTCTAGAAACAATTTTCCAGAAGTTAGTTTTTTCAAGCTCATCTATTAGTTTCTGAAGTAACAAACTCCCTATCCCCATCCTTCTAAAATTGATATCAACATATATTGAAAATTGAGATATTCCTGCATAACATTCTCTTTCGCTATACGGTAAAGAGCGCGTAAATCCTGCAATTTTTTCGTCTATAAAATAAACTAAAATAATGCCTTTACTATTCCATTGAGAAACCTCTGTATTTGTGACATGTTCAGTATTAAGGGTAGCCAAACCCTCATTAATTATTTCATTATATAATTTAGAAATATTTTCCCAATCATCGGAGTCAGCAAATCGAACTCCCTCTCCATTCATCACTAAACTTCCTATTGCAAAATAAATTCAAGCAATATCAAAACGATCAGCATTCATTATTTTATTCCATGCTGCAATGAAATCAATCTTGAATTTATCTTGATTATCATCTTGTGCATAGACTTCAGCAATCGCCCTCAACTGGGAATTACTCCCGAATACTAGATCTGTTCTAGAAGCATGCCTAATGACTTCCCCAGTTACTCTGTCCTTCCCTTCATATGAATTACTTCCTGTGGCCACCCATTTGACATTCATGTCTAATAAAGTTGTGAAAAAGTCATTACTCAAGTTATCATGATCATTCGAAAACAAACCTCGAGAATCTGAACTAACTCCAAGTGTCCTCATGCCGCCAACAAGCACTGTCATTTCCGGAGCAGTGAGGTCAAGAAGTTGAGCTTTATCTAACATCATTTCTTCGGGACTAACTGAAAAATTCTTTTCAAGATAATTTCTAAATCCATCAGCAACGGGCTCCAATACCTCAAAGGATTCTATATCTGTTTGATTAGAGCTTGCATCTCCTCTTCCAGGAATAAATGGGACATTCATGCCAGATGCTTGTTCTATTGCCACATTTCCAGCCAGTACGATAGTATCAGCAATACTTGCATTATATTTTGTAGCAATTTTTTCTAGAATATTTAGAATTAAGGAAAGTTCTCCAGGTTTATTTCCTTTCCAAGTATTTTGGGGTTGAAGTCTAATGCGTGCGCCATTGGCTCCTCCTCGCATATCTGAACCTCGATATGTGGAAGCACTAGCCCATGCAGTTTCAACCATTTGAGTTATGGAAAGCCCACTGGCCATAATTGCATTTTTAATTGCTTCAACATCATAATCAGAAGGTCCAATTGGCACAGGGTCCTGCCAAATTAATTCTTCAATAGGAACTTCGGGCCCTAGATACCTTACCTTTGGCCCCATATCTCGATGTAGTAACTTGAACCAAGCCCGAGAGAAAGTATCAGCAAATTCACCAGGATTTTCATGAAACCTTTTAGAAATTTCATAATAATCTGGATCTTTTAGTAAAGCCATATCTGCAGTAGTCATCATTGTGGTCACCTTTCTATTACTGTCATGAGCAGCTGGTGCCATAGTTTCTTCTGATTGATTTATTGGATGCCATTGATGTGCACCCGATGGACTTTTTACTAGTTCCCATTCATAATGAAATAATAAATCAAAATACCCATTATCCCATTTTATTGGATTTGTCGTCCACGCTCCTTCAATCCCACTAGTTATGGTATCATCTCCTAATCCAGAACCATGGGCATTCTTCCAACCAAAATTTTGATCTTCAATCGGAGATCCTTCAGGTTCTGAGCCAACTAGGGCCGCATCTCCAGCACCATGTGCTTTCCCGAACGTATGTCCACCTGCTACAAGGGCTACAGTTTCTTCATCATTCATCGCCATTCTTGAAAAAGTTTCACGGATATCTTGAGCACTGAGGAGTGGATCTGGATTCCCATTTGGCCCTTCTGGATTTACATATATTAGTCCCATCTGAACCGCTGCAAGCGGATTTTCCAAATCTTTTCGAGTGTCTCCATAACGATTATCTCCAAGCCATTCATCTTCTGCTCCCCAATATATATCTTCTTCAGGGTGCCAAATATCGGCCCTACCTCCTCCAAATCCAAAAACAGGTCCTCCCATGGATTCAATAGCAACATTTCCGGCTAATATCATTAAATCTGCCCAACTAATCTTATTTCCATATTTTTGCTTTATTGGCCACAATAATCTTCGTGCTTTGTCAAGATTACCATTATCTGGCCAACTATTTAGAGGCGCAAAACGTTGTGCACCAGTTCCCCCTCCTCCACGGCCATCTCCTGTTCTGTAAGTGCCTGCGGAATGCCAAGTCATCCGAATAAAGAATCCACCATAATGCCCATAATCGGCCGGCCACCAATCTTGACTATCAGTCATCATAGAATTAAGATCTTTTTTCAATTCATCATAATCAATACTGTTGAATGCCGCCCTGTAATCAAATTCAAGATCCATTGGATTAGATTTAGTATCATGTTGATGCAGTATGGAAATATCTAATTGATTTGGCCACCAATTACGATTATTTGTTCCTTTATCTGGTGTTGTTGCCGCTCCGTGCAAGAACGGGCATTTCTCTCCTGTGCTTCCTTCATCATGATGCATGGCCTTGGTCCTCCGGATCAAATATTAATGATTCTGAAGAATAATTAATCATTATATTCAAATCAACAAAAAAAATATTTCAAAATTTACAATTAAAAATGATATATTTGACCAAGAACTATACTAACATCTCCGGCATTAATTTCCAGTATTATTGATATGAATGAACAAATTTAATAAAATCCAAACTAAGGCATTTAGTATTCTCTTCTAGGGGATTGTTAATGTTCTTTCGTAGTATTTACTATTATTTCCAAATTATAATAGAAAAATAAAGTTATATTATCCTAATTTTACCTTTGATATAAAATCTAATTTACATAGGGCGCATTAATTTAACAATACCTAGCCCGCTTTACATGGGTTTAGTATATGTTCTCCGATTAAAAGGTAGAAAGTGGTACGTCGGATATACTGAGCGCGATTCAATTGAAAATATATTGGAAAATATTGACAAAAAAGGGATAAAATGGATTACCAAATATCCTCCTTTAAAAAATGAATATCTACATTACGTATCAGAACTTGGGTATTCAAAGAAAGATGAATATAAATTAACACTTGAATTGATGAAAAAATATGGAATTTTAAATGTTAGAGGTAGCAGATGGAGCATGGTCAAAATGCCAAATTATCTCGTCAATGAATTAAATAGATTAGTCGGAAAACCTCCCGAAAAAATATCTCCCAAATCTAAAGATATTCATAAACCCGAAGAACCTTTAACTGAAAATAACCTATTTGCAAAGGGATGGAAATATGATGAAAATGGGATGTTATCTAGGACTAATATGTTGGGTCAGAAATTAGATAAGATTGAAATCAAAAATGAAACTAAATCATCTTCAGGTAAAAAGAAAAAATTTTCAGAAAATAAATTAAATGCAATAAATAAAAAACCTCTTTCACTAAAAAATAAGCCATATACGGCCAAAAAGAAGTCACCATCAAGAAGGAAAAAAGGTTAAAAAATTATTTTTTATTTATTTATCATTCGGATGCGATTTTATTTCATCTCACTAAATACTTTATATTTAATTTAATAATACCCATTGTGTTTTATCAGATGCGTTGGACGAAAGCCTGTACTGGCGTCTGCGTAATACAGCATTTCGTCTCGTTCAGTGAGAGGGTCGCCAATGTCAAATTTTGAATCTTTAGGATTATCTAAAAAATTATTACGTGCTATTTCGGATGAAGGATATGATATTCCAACTCCTGTACAGGCCCAATGCATCCCTCTCTTATTGGATGGAAAAGATGTACTTGGAGTTGCACAAACAGGTACTGGTAAAACTGCTGCGTTTGCACTTCCCGTATTGCAAAAAATACTTGAAAAAAATATTCCCCACAAGCGTCAGATCCGTGCGCTAATTCTTTCTCCAACTAGGGAATTAGCTGCACAAATAGATGAACGATTTTCGGTTTATAGTAAATATATAGACATGCGCCATAAGGTTATTTTTGGAGGAGTAAGTCAAAAGCCGCAAGTACAATCATTAAGAAAGGGAATTGATGTATTAGTCGCTACCCCGGGGAGGCTACTTGATTTGATGCAACAAGGGCACATTCATCTTAATAATGTGGAATTTTTTGTATTGGATGAAGCAGATAGAATGCTTGATATGGGATTTATTAGAGATATTAAAAAAATATTAAAAATACTTCCTAGGAAAAGGCAAAATTTACTTTTTAGTGCAACAATGCCAACTTCTATTGCAAATTTAGCAAACTCATTCCTTAATGATGCCCAGATGGTGGATTTAAGCCCAAAAGAAATTACGGTGGACAGGATAGAGCAATCAATTTTATTTGTTCGAAAGGAAGATAAAAGGAAACTTATTGTTAATATGATAAAAGAAAATAATGTCAAGAAAGGAATAGTATTTACCCGTACAAAACATGGCGCAAATAGGCTCGTAAAACAACTCGATAAAGCAGGAATTGAAGCATTAGCAATACATGGAAATAAAAGCCAAGGCGCAAGAACCAAGGCACTTGAAAAATTCAAACTTGGCAACGTCCCTCTTTTAGTTGCAACAGACATTGCTAGTCGAGGTATCGATGTCGAGGGAGTCACTCATGTATTCAATTTCGATTTACCAAATGAGCCTGAAAGCTACGTTCACAGAATAGGAAGAACTGCACGAGCAGGAAAGAGCGGAGTAGCATTTGCATTCTGTGATGATAGTGAAAGTGGTTATTTAGTAGGAATACAAAATCTTATTGGAAAAAAAATTCCTGTTATTGACGACCATTCATTTCATTTTGAAAATGCAATCCCTAAACCAGGTCAAAAAGCAGGTAAGATAAAAGAAAATAAAAAAAATAGTAATTCTAAAAGAAATAATAATAATAGAAAATATGGTTCTAAAGATGGCAATAGGAATAATAAAAATAGCCGCCGCCGTTAAAATTATTTTTTAATTTTTTAAATGAAACCACAACTCATTTCTTCTTTTAAAAGGCAATGTAGTCCCGGGATTATCATACAAAGCAAGAGTAACTTCTCCTCCATCTATTCCTTTAGAATCAATCATTTTTTTGAATTTATTAATTAATTTAGTAACTTTCCTTTTTCCGGATAATCCAGAAAAGGACATAACAGCAACTCTCATTTCTGGATTTAATATTATTTCTACAGATTCATCATATGGTTTTGGCAATTCATCAATATCATATTTGGACGGCATACTAAATGCCATTACTGCATTATATTCATTCTGAGAGATTTGAACAGGGGCAGTCATTGCTATGTTTTTACTTAGATCATTTTTTCCAAAAATATATGATGCAATTTTTCTGAATCCATAAGAATTACCGCTATCATTCATAATCAAAGTTCTTGCATGAATCATTTTTTCATACTTTCTAATTTCAAATCCATCATAAACTTGAATTAGTTCGAAACTAGGCTCTTCTAATTTTCTAGACATGGTATGTTTACCCGTGGCGGGTTATATGTTTTGTGTTTTTTG
Organism: Euryarchaeota archaeon UBA557; assembly: GCA_002503285.1. Taxonomy (GTDB): domain Archaea; phylum Thermoplasmatota; class Poseidoniia; order Poseidoniales; family Thalassarchaeaceae; genus MGIIb-O3. The sequence continues at coordinate 952 of DARI01000015.1, read as the reverse complement.
TTAAAGCAGAGTATTATCAATAGGAAGCGTTTCATTATTTTCATGGTAATTAACAAAATGTTTGTGCAAAATTTCACTATTTTTACAGGGCTCTTAGTATTAGCATCCTATTTTTATGGAGTTTCAAAATCTTCTGACCCGGCCCTATTATGGGGCGGAGTACCGTTATCTTGGCAGTCATATATTATCCCATTCATGTTTGTCGCAGCCGCCGGATATGTTCTTTATTGGTGGACAGTATTCTTTGCAATCGACGAACCCATCTTAGAATCACTGACTTGGCCTTGGGCAGAATCCGATGGAAATGGCGCAAGGAGATTACTCTTGGCATACTCATTGTTCCTGATACCGTCTGCATTGTGGTTGGAAAGCACATCCTTTCACATACAAAATGATTATGCATGGACTCCAATTTTAGTGGTGGGGATGTTATTTTTGGTGTCCATAGGAAATATATTACTTGGCCTACTGGCGTACAATTCCTACCGAAATGATATTGATGGAGGTAGTTTTATGTTAATTGGATCTATTATGATAAGTATTCAATGCATAGTAAATGATTTATTGATATGGTCATATAAATTCCCGTGGTTCGATTAAAAATCATTCTTCTAAATCCTTGTTATAATGCAACCCAATATTCTCTCTTCTTTTCATTGATGCATCTATTACTAATTCAGCTACTTCAACCAAATTACGTAATTCTAAGATTTCCTGACTGGGTTTACACGTTCTCCAAACTAATTCTACTTCATCCGAAATATGTGAAATTCTTCGTTTTGCTCTTTTTAACCTTGAATTACTTTTCACTATTCCCACGTCGGAAGTCATAGTTGATCTTAATGCTTCAGTATCTGTTCTAAGAGGAGCATGCTCAGTCAAAATATCTAGATTTTCTGCCCTCCACATTGGCAATAACTCTGTAATTTTTTTATCATTTAAATCAATATTT
>DARI01000022.1:4287-7499 GCA_002503285.1 Euryarchaeota archaeon UBA557 | reverse complement strand
ATTTATTAAAAATAAAATTATTTTATACTTCCATCTTTTTATTTTTATAAATATTTCAACTATCAGCAATACATAAGTCTGAATAATACGATTCAGTTCGTATAATGATAATGTTGGATGCGATTCCTGTTGAGGATTTTAAATCAGCACTAATATCTAGGGTTTTTCGTTCAAATATGAAATTATTTGGAATAGCAGTATCAATGGTAATAATCATGTTATTGGTATCCTTACAGGGCTGGATAATTGATGATATTGTAGATGAAATAAAAAAAGATTTAGGAGTTTACGATAGAGTTCCTGTGTGGGAGAGATCAGAGTGGCCATACACCACCGATAAAACGAATAGTTTTGTAATGGAATATGGAGGTTATGAACTATTAGAAACAGAAAATGAGTGGGGTTCAACTCATCACTTCGTAAATTTTGAACTTCCTCTAAGTGAAGGTGGTTCAGCCCCTAATGGCGTTGTTAGCCTTGCTGTTTGGCTTCCAAATGTACCAGAAGGAGTCGAAGTACCGGTCATTGCAGAGTTTGGACCTTATTTTGATGAAATTAGTGTTGAAACTCCATCAATAGAAGTTCCAGGAACATGGTTAGGTCAAATGATAATTGATCAAATTTTACCTCATGGATATGCTTTTGCTCAAGTTTCTGTAATGGGCACTGGACGTTCTAATCACTGTATGGACTTGATGGGTAATGCAGAGCAATTGGGAGTTGATGCAGCTGTGACTTGGCTTGGAACTCAAGAATGGAGTAATGGCGGTGTATCGATGATTGGAAAATCATATGATGGTTCTACTCCATGGCAGGCGGCTACGTTTGGAAATGAATATCTAAAAACAATAGTTCCAATTTCTGGCCTCATAGGAGTCATGGAACTAATGTGGAAAAATGGAAGTAGCGAAGCGCGAGCGCCAATAATGCATAATGGGGTTTATGGATCATATGGCATTGATGGTGATCAAGAAGATATTGGAAACATGTGCCCTGATTACATTATTGGCCCAGGTACAGGAGTTGCCGCATACATGTGGGGCGGAGAATTTGCAGGCACATATTGGGAAGAAAGATATTTCTTAGATAGAGTATTACAGAATTATGAAGGTTCTGTTTATCTCATTCAAGGAATGCATGATTGGAATGTTGACCCACATATGGCCATCCCAGTAATCAATCAGTTAATCGATGCAGGCATTGAATCTAAAGGTCTATTTGGCCAGTGGGACCATGATTATCCAGATAGGCCGGATTATCATTTTGATCGCTCAGGAGAAGGAAGAGGTAGAGAGGCATATCCACAAATGGTTAGATTTGACTGGATGCAAGATTTACTAGAATGGTTTGATTGGTATCTCAAAGGAGTTGGCAGTAAACCAGGATTGTTTGTAGAAATTCAATCCAATCAAGGCCAATGGAGAATCGAAGATAGATACCCCCCGCAAGATATGGAGACAATTTCATTGGATCTTGGGGGAGGCTTGATTAATGTTGCAGGAGGCATTACTAGAATACTTCCTAATGGAAACTTTGGCCCAATTTATGAAAGTGAATCTTTTACTGAAGATATTTGGATAGCCGGACTTCCTAGATTACATATCGATGTTTCTACAGCAACTGTTGGTGGGCAAATCTATGCTTTGTTAGAGGATTGTTCTGAAGACGGATCATGCATCCATATTGGGCATGCAATTATGGATTTAAGATACCATGAAGGTGGAGATCAAGAGCAAACCTGGTTGCCAATTTTTGATACAATTAATGCTAAGATGGAGTTCTTTGCCATGGATGTACAAATTAAAGCTGGCCACATAATTCGTCTATCACTTGCAAGTACTGGAGAAGATTACCTGCCTGCATCCACTAGTTCAATCATCGAAGTATCTGAAGGTTCAAGTTCCAATCTATTATTTGACATAATTAATCCTGAAAATAAACTTCTTTTCAATCCGCCAGCATGTATTCATCAATCTTGTTTAGATTGGCTGAATCAATCTAATTAGGATACCTGAGGCGTTTGTAATTTTGGATGCTGTGGCCTGCGAACCTTTTGGTATCCGGTTAGTTGGGAAGTTTTTGAGAATTTAGAAATCATTAGTTAAGAACATATTTTGTAGCTTAGATATATTTAGATATGTAGGATATGTAGGAAAATTATATTTCTCAAGAGATCTTCTTTATAATGATAAGTTTTGACTCAATTTCAGACATAATTAAGTGATTATACAGTGCGCATAATTTGTGTCTCACACTCACGAAGTGAATAAATATTTCAAATTAGCTCTGGGCATCATCCTAATTTTATTTATATTACCATTTCTTTCCATAGTTTCTTCTTGGCATGAAGAAGTACCAGAGTTAGAAGAAATAGAAGATAAAATGCTTAGGTCATCATCTCTGAACGTTTTAGAAATATCTTCAGGAGCCAACCATAAAATTTACCAAGATGGTGATAGTAACGGAGTAAATAATGAAGTTGGAGATAGCGAAGATGGAACTTCCTCAAGGGATATTAATGCTTTCTTTATATCATTACTATTTGTAATAGGTTTCTATTATTCGAATTTTTCAATTAATGATAAAAAAAGCATTACTGCGAAGATTCTAAGGATAGTAGCAAGAATAAGAAATAAGCTAAGATACATGGGCAAAGGCTCACAAATCCTTCTATATATGTGGTCATGGATATGGCTTAGTGCCGTACTAGCAACAACTTCTACTTTAGAAGATATAATTATTATTCCATTATTATTCTTAATACTCGTAGCGCCTCTATATTATGTTCTTTTGTTTATAAATAGAGGTAAAAAGCCAATTAAATCTAAATCGGCAAAAAGACAATATGCTCAATTAAGCACTCGATACACCCGTGTCGTTGGTAGTGATACAATAGATGTTTTCAATACGGAACAAGTATCTAATTTACCTCCACGGGCATATCAGGATAAATGGGCTGTAATAGTTTCTAATGGAGACATAAAAATTGTACATAGCATTCATTCTACTAAAAATGATGCAGTAAATTCTCTATTGGATCATGAAATAAATTTGAAAGAAAAACAAAGTAATAGTAAAATGAAGTCGCTTGTATCAATTCAGGATAAAAATGATGAGACAGTCGCAAAGGCACTTCAACAGCGTAATATCGAAATGGCTAGAGCACTGGGAAGAACAGTAGAAGATATCGAAGCAGATCTTGCAGATGATGG
>DARI01000022.1:0-4240 GCA_002503285.1 Euryarchaeota archaeon UBA557 | reverse complement strand
GAAATAAAAACAGGAGACATTGTAGTTTGGAAAGAAGCAGCTGCAAGCAGATTTAATCCCCTTCCAGAAGTCAATAGAAGACTTAAGGAAGAATCTAAAATATTAAACAGTCTCGAACATATTCGTATTCCGAACCAATTAGATTATGGTGAAATTGATAAAAATAATGGTGAATCAGTTGGAGTTTTGATTATGGAAAATATATCTGGGTCATCGTTAAAATCAGATATTGATACACTCACAAAACTTCGTAAGGGACTTGATTTCGAAGAAGTTATAAAAATCATCAAACAAATATGTGAACCATTAGAATATATGGCGGACCTAGAGACGCCAATTTATCATAGAGACATAAAACCTCATAATGTCATAATAGAACCTAATAGAGGGCCTGTTATTATTGATTTTGGACTTGCAAAAATAGTTGATACCGAACATGTTAGCCATACTCAAGGCATGTCCGAAGGATGGTCCCCCCCTGAAAGAAGACAAGGTAAAAATGGTGGATTTACAGATGTTTACAGTCTTGGTCAAATATTATGGAATATGCTGACAGGGGAAGAGCCATTTAATGCTCTAACAATTGAAGAAATTATAGAAAAATTAGTTGAAAAAGATCATCCAGAATGGTTAGCAGAAGTAATTCTTGCTAGTGCACAAAGATATGACAGAAGGATTCAATCTGTATTTGAGTTTAGATTAAGGTTAGAGAATGAAGGAAAAATGCCCTAATATTGATCAATGTTGATACATGCATAAAATGAATAACTCCCGATTATCGACTTACAATTCTTTGATTAACTGTGAACATGTATGGAGTGGAGAATCCTTTGATGCAACAAAGGATGTACTAGAGATTGAATTAACTCATGTGATGATTCAAATCAAATGTGAGAAATCCAAAAGAATTACAACATAACTTTACCAAATGCAATGCTGGAGATGGTAAATGAATTAGATATGCAAAAAGGCGACATCATAAGCACAAGTGAAATATTAAGTTGGTTTTCAAATCACTATCCTGCATATGCTGAAAAATCAATTACTGATTGTGCAATAGTAATGACTACAAATCTTAAAACTCGTAAGAGTCGTAAATTAAGGAATATTGATGGAAAGTATGATTTATTTTTTGAAACAAAGAAGAAATTCCGATTATATGATATCGAAAAAGATCCTGTGCCATTACCTTTTGATTCCTAGATATTTACATGTTCATAAAATAGCATTAATGCTGAAACCCCATTATTACAAAGATGGGTTATGGTGGAAGCCGAAACTTTATAGATACGTAATATAGAACCGTTACACTACTATCCATCTAATTCTCTAGCCTCTGATACGGCCCACTGAAAGCCCTATGTTTCTGAATCATCAATCAAAGGGAGATAGGATAAACCCATTGATTTGGATAAATAGTTTGATCAGGGTTCAACTGTATCAAAAGATAGACCCAATCTGTTTATATCAACTACCCCTATCTAAAAGCCATGAAAAACAAAGCTTTAGCGTTGGTAATACTGATGATTGCATCCACTCTTGCTGGATGTACAACCTCTTATGAAATCGATTCAAACAACCAAGAAACACGAATCTCTGATTTGGAATCATCACAGTTAGATTTAGCACTTGCATTGTCAGAACAAGAGCAAACTAATACAGATTTATCAGTATCAATATCACAAATTGAGGCTGCAAATATGCAAGCAATACAATCTTTAGATGAAGATTATCAACAATCATTATCTGATTTAGAGGCGAGTTATATTGACGCAATTGAGGCATTAATATTAGCCAATGTTCAGACTCTTGATGATATTAATGAAACAAATGCAGCTGCTTTTGATGATTTATTATTATCTTTAAACTCGTTACAAACTAATCTACAGAATAGTCAATATTCAATAGAACAAATTTCTTTTATTATCGAAGATTTAGATAATCAAGATGGAATAAATATGTCAGAAATTGATGCATTACAACAATCGTTACAAAATCTTCAGTCGAGTCTTCAATCTTCAATTTATGACTTAGAAAATAGACTAAATAACACTAGAGCAATGAACGATTTTTCTTACCTTGATTTCAAAGACGCGGAACTCTTCAATTTCAACAATGGTTTAGGGGTGCAAATGGACCCACCAATTTTTAATTTTGCAAACTTGAAGAATGCGAGTTTGGGTTATTCCAACTTTTCCGACGCTAGCTTCGTTAACGCTAATTTGAGGAGTGCTGAAGGCATCTTTAGCACATTCCATCGCGCTGATTTTAGTAATGCCGCAATGTCTTTTGGCATATTTAGGCAAAGTGATTTTACTGATGCACAATTTGTTGGTGCACAACTAACTTATACCGAATTCAGATACAGTGATATGTCTGGCGTCAACCTAACAAATGCTTCGATATATGGAGGCGGAGATTGGTTGATGGTCGATCTTTCGTATGCCGATCTAACAAATGCGATGATGTATGATCTAGATCTCAGATATGCTAATTTAACTGGAGCAGATTTGACTGCAGCAGATCTTGCTTATCTAAATACATCTTATGGGCCTGCCGACCTGACTGGTGTAACTTGGAGTAATACAACTTGCCCTGATGGAACTAATTCAGATAATAATGGAAATACTTGTATGAATAATCTTTGAACTGAGATACACGTGGGGTATGACATGGGTCGCTTATCATCAATTCTGATATTCCTAGCGATACTGTTTAGCGTAGCGATTATTGAGGTATCTGCAGAAGATGTTGATAGTGATTCAGATGGATGGATTGATTATTTTGAAGAGGCGTGTGGTACAGATCCTTTAGATTCTGAATCAATACCAAAAGACTCTGATTCATCAGGCATATGTGATGAACTCGATATCGATGATGATAACGATGGATGGATCGATAGTTTTGAGAATATTTGCGGGTCTGATTCTTTGAATCCAGAATCTATACCAAATGACCTAGATAATGACGGTATATGTGATTCACTAGACAAAGATACTGACAACGATACTTGGGGTGATTTTGATGAGATACTATGTCAAACATCTCCGATTGACAATAATAGTTACCCATTAGATGTAGATGAAGATGGCAAATGTGATTTATTAATTATCAAAACCCCAGTTGAATATCAACCAATACGAAATAATGTTATCTTAGAAAATGAAGATATACAAATATTGGCTTTAAGTTCAGTATTAATAATTTCAACTGGTACATTTTATACAATTGAACCTGTGAGGTGGGCGGTATCTAGAAAAGCGTGGTTGAGCTTTCTATTGCTATTTGGAATTGTCAAAAAAACGCAGCATGGTGACTTCCAAAGAGGACGCCTATATGGGTACATAGAGAGTAATCCAGGAATCCACCTTTCAGCTTTAACAAGGCTTTCTAATCTAGGAAATAATCAAGCAACATACCACCTAGACATTTTACAGAAAGAAGGTATGATCTGGTCGAGGAAGGAAGGGAGATTACTAATATTTTTCGCAGATACAGTATCAGTGAAATCTGAAATAACAAGTCCACTATTAGATATTAATTTCAGTAAGAACTCAATAAAAAAATCAATACTGATGTATTTGAATCAAGCAGAATTGATGGACTTGAAAGGCCCTAATGGTTTAGAAATATCCAAAGAAATTGGAGTTTCTTCTCAAGTACTATCATACCATATCCGTTCATTGATTAAATGGGAAATGGTCGGAAGAAAACGAACAGGTTTGAAAAATTCACTATACATTACGGAATTGGGTATTGAAGCATTGACTAAAGATTTGTAATATTATCCCAGATAGCGCCAATCTTAGGGTATTTTATTAGCGAACTTATGGTACTCCCTCAACACCCGTTCCACATGAGGATATGGAGAGGATCTTACTGTATGTTCAATGTATGCTTATGATATAATTTTCACTACACATTTACCCTTTGCACGACCAGAAAAAGACTGATTGAAAGCCCCTTGCCAACCCGCTTCTTTGTCCTCTGAATGGAAATCCCAAACACCGTCAAGCACAGGCTTAATTACACCGCTTTCGAAATGTTTTGCAAGCGTTGAGAGGTCTTCATGACTCGGTGAAAGAAAGAGATAGTGCCAGTTTGCGTTCATAGATTGAGCGGCTTTGTACTCCTTTCGCTTTACCTTCCGCTTCAAGAAGAGTTTGAGAATCCAGGCTGTTCCACCTATTCGGCGTATCTCCTCGAGGGTGGGCATTCCTGCAATGGTCACAATTTGTCC
>DARI01000005.1 GCA_002503285.1 Euryarchaeota archaeon UBA557 | reverse complement strand
AGGGCAAAAAATAGGAATAATAGGTCCAAATGGAGCGGGTAAAACTACTTTGCTAAGAATAATAAATGGAGAACTAAGATTAGATTCTGGTGAAATAGACGTGCGCCCAGGTGTACAAATAGGATACTTCCATCAGGATCATAGATTATTAAATTTCGACTTTACACCTATTGAACAAATTCAATTTTTAAAGCCCAGAATGGAATATGCAGACATACGCTCCATGCTAGGTCAGTTTCAATTTACTTCAGATATGGCTAAAACAAAACTGGAAAAATTAAGTGGAGGAGAAAGAGCGAGAATAGCACTTCTATGTTTATTATTGGAAGAAAATAATTTATTATTATTAGATGAACCGACTAATCATTTAGATACTGATGCTAAAGAGGCGTTAGAAGGTGCATTAATTGGATATGAGGGTGGAATAATTACAGTTAGTCATGATAGATATTTCTTAGATAAAGTATGTGATACAATATGGGAATTAACTGGAGATGGGAGCTTATTTGTATGGCCAGGCAATTATTCTGATTACATAAGAAGAAAAACTCAACAATCAGAATCATAATATCGGATTCAGATTATAATTAAATTTAAATATTTAAATCAGACGCCCCAAAATCTATTTCCATTAATAACTTCATCACTTTCTTCAAATGATTGAACCACAGTTCTCAACAAATAATAGAGTACAGTTGCCATGATTGGGACAAACCATGTCTCAGATATTTCTCCAAATGCCAAACTATAATCATCACCTGATAACTCTGTCAAAAGAACTTCAATTACAGCCTTAGTCATTGTATATATCACTGCTCCAAGCCCAATTAATTGTATACTTCTTCCTGTAAATGTTCCTTCTTTCCATCTGAGAACACCTATGGATAGCGCGAATGAAAATATAGACACTACGATCCAAGTAAGTGCCTGATCGAATGCAATTACCCATACTGCCATATCTCGATTTACCGAATCTAAATCAAATACAGTTATACTGCTGTAACCTTGTTCAACATAATTATTTAATTCTACAGTAGTGCCAGTTAAAACTTGCCAGACCGTGAGAATTGAAAATAGTACTGATACAATGGCAAGGGCCCATAGTAAGGAAGACCAAATACCGCCGGTTGCGCTATCTCGCATATCATTTAATAACCGATCAAGTTGTTGTTCTAATCCTAATCCTTTTGTCAATACCCATATTCCCATTATCAATGGCATTGCACCTATCAATATTCCTCCGTTAGGTAAAATTATGCCTAATCCAAAAATCATTAGAAATATGGCTAATGGAACTAATAAACGTGCTCGCCATCTTGGATCTTCAACTGCTTTCACTATGTAATAATAGGTACTTTCTATTCCTCTATTTTGTCTAACAATTATCTTTTCGATATGATCGACTCTTAGCCTTGATGTTATTATTGGAAGCGAAGCCTCATCGTCAGCACCATCAGTGACTAAAACTGCTGAATCAGGCTGAAATTCTTGAATGACCTCTTCCAATTGACTTGCTATGGCTCTATCACTACGGGGGCCAACACGGACATCACCAGTTAATATTGCAATTTCTACTTCATCATTTCCCTTCGCATTTTCTATCATTTTATCATGATGATGTAATGCACCAAATATAGCATTGGAATCAGATTCTTCTGGATCGGCAATTCCTAATCTTAATACAGCATTAAGAGCATTTTTTCTACCAATAACAGGGCCCCTAATTCCAGACTTCACGCCGAGATCATTATCTCTGTCAACAGTCATTACTAGAGTTCTTACCATATGCATCCCCGTCGAGTTAGTACGCTATACATGGAAGTTACCTATGAAGAATTTGTAATTTTGCTCAATTCAATTAGAGTAAATATTGAGTTTTAATTTATTTAATCTATTTACATAATGAATTATATAATAATATTCATATTAAAATGATGTTAATTGTGGAGATATTGTAAATTCTAAATTCCCCGCCCTATCTTTTAATCTCCAAGAGGTATATATCGGAATTATTGCTGCAGTAAATAACCAAATTACACTTAATATTTCGTTAAGCATCAAAATACCCTCATAGTAAACAATACTTACTTGAAACACTGCAAGAATTTGAAATATTATTTTAAAAATACTCGAAAAAATATGAATCGAAGTCAGAATCTTTGACTGAATTTTTTCTTTATTGCTCAATTCGGTTACAAATGGATAATAAATATAATTTTTAGCACTTAAAATTGATAATCCAAGAATTAAAAATGTAAAAGGTAAAGTATGAATTAAAACACTTTCTTCGGGATTAATAGCAAATATTGTACTAAATACGGTAAATGAAAATATTTCTATTAAAGTGCATGCAGTATAAAATTTGTACCTATTACTTTCAATATGCTTTAGAGCCTTTTCATGATAAACACGTAACCAACAAGATATGGAATAAGATGTCAAAAAAAGATAATTCAACGCCCAAAGAGATGGAAGAATATAATTCCCAGGAGGATGATCAAATAATATACAAATACTATTTGATCCAAAAGTATCAATGAGTATATTATCGTGAAAATTGACATCTGAATGATGTTTTGTGAAATACCAACCAGTACCAACTATTATCCAAAAGAATAGGTAAGAATAAATCCTCAATAATTCAGGATTTATCGACCAAGTAACTTGACCATTTTCCAGATCTATTGATTTGGTTATTGCAAATTTCATATCATCCCGTGAAATTAAATAGGGGCATAGTTTTTATTTAACTTTCTATGATATTTTCATTATGCCTTTGCCGTTGCTTTGCACGTAGATATTTTAGTGGATGGCTCATCCAATCTTGATCACAAAGTGAATTATCACCTCTTTGAACTGGGCACCTTGCCCCAGTCTTTAGGGCTGAACACCCATGAGGAGTATATTCTCTTTCGTATATCTGATTTATTTGATAAGAACTTGTATCAGCATTATAGTCAGGTGCATTTGAAAAAAATGATAAAGTTTCTTCTTGAGAATGGCCCATTGATCTAGACATAGCTGCCAAAAATACTCTACCTGTATGATTTACATTTATGCCTTGATTTAATTCTGAAACGGCTAACTCAAAACAAGGAGGCCACTCAGTTCTTTTAGCAGCACTAATTGGCATTTCAGCATGAACTTGTTCAGAGAATAAGCCAATTATTCTTTCAACTGAATCTGAAAATTGAGCTGCAAATTCATCATCCATTTTTTCCATTCTTTGGCTACATATATCAATTAAGTTTTCTCTTATTCGTTCTTTTATTAATCTAGCAGTACGTTGTCTACTAGTTTCTCCAACACCAGCAGTCATAGATACCCAACCATCCTTTACTGGACGATTAATTAATCTCCAATAATCCCCAGATATTCTCGGACATAATTCTATGAAATCACTCATTGGAATCCAAAAAATACTTTCAGAGCCAGGAATTTCTTCCTCTCTTATCCCCGATAAATAAGAATTTGCAACTATCAAAAAATTTTCCTTATCCATTCCTAAGAGTTGGTCAGCCCTACTTGATTCTCCTTCTATCCATCGAGCCAGTAACCTCTCATCAAAAGACGCACATACCACCAACATAGCATGTAAAAAAGATAACGCCTCAGTCATTTTACCGATGTCAGTAGATAGATCAATATTTGTTACGGCATCTATTCCACCTTTATGCAGTATACTTTCCACTAGTCTTATTCTGCCACGTGATCTGATGTCTTCAAGCCATGCAGCATTTATTAGCTGTTCAATTGTAATATCATTTTTTAATAGTAATTCTCTAACATAGTGCGTACTTTGAGGTAAAAATCCATATCTAGCCAATAGCATATCGTCGCCTATCTTGGGCGGCTCAAGTGGCATTGGCATAAATGGCCTATACTACCCTAGGTTCTTCAATACTCACCAAGCCGACATTCTAAGAATGTCTATGGAATCAGATTTAAATATTGAATTTAAGCCTGTAAATATAAAATTATTAACATTACAAGACGATGTAAGAAATTTTTTTGATTGGGAACTTTCGGATGATATAGATAGTGCTAATAATTTATTAAAATATGTTGAAAATTCTAATAAGAAATATTGGATACGAATCGAGCGTAATAGGACTTTACTTAGGGTAATAAGAAAATTAAAAAGTAACAATAATAATATTGTAATCATTGGGGCCGCTATATTAACTTCAGAAATAAAAGAAATGATAAATTCTAATAATCTATTTGTTGCAGCCGATGGCGCAGTAGGAATTTTCTCAACATTACCTGATGCACTATCAAAACTGGCTTGGTCAAAGTTAGTTTGTGTTGTTAGCGATGCCGATGGTGGCAAAGGTACTGAGCAAGCATTTATACGGGGTATACCGATAATTTTACATGCCCATGGTGATAATCAAAATTCATGGAAAAAACTTTTGATATTAGATAAATCATATGATAAAACAAAAATTGTCTTAACCCATCAAATTCCAAATAAAATTGATGGTATGTACAACATAGGAGGCTTTACTGATGGCGATAGAGCAGCCTGTTTTGTTCGATCTGCAGGCGTGCCAAATGACAATATAGTCATGGCAGGAACTAGGACTGACATAGTAGGAAAATGGTCAGGAATCACCAATAAAAATTTGAAATTACTTAAGTTAGAATGGATGGCAAAAGCCCTGTCTTTATTAAAAATAAAATATTAAAATATTTTAATATTATCACTTTAAGAGATGTTAAAGCTACCAACTTCTATATTTTCTCCATCTTCACTAATTGAGCCTTCGAATTCTTCAGTCTCTCCACTATTGGTAACAAATGTTTTGAATTTTGTTATTTTATTTTCTCCAGATATCTCATATTGATTAACAAATATGGAATATTTTCCACTTTCAGGTTTTTGGTCCCAACTAATCGATTGCAACCCCTGCTCTTTTCCAAAATTAAATACACCATCAACATTATTTCCAATATCTAAGAAAGAAATCTTCTTGCCAGTAGGACTAACAACTGATAATCCTAAGTCATTTCCTCCATCCCATGATAGTTTAACAGACAAGTCATAATCGCTTACTGATTTATTACTAACTATGTCCTTACTTACATCATCGTTTGTGGGTTTTAATATAATTTCTTTTGGTTTTAAATCACCAGCTTTAGTTTCGGCTATAGCAAATTTGGCAACAAACAACAACTCACTACCTACTTTATGATGTTCAATAATTCCTTCGTAAACTCGCTGACTGTCTCCAACCGTGACGCTAACTTTAAACTCAGTTTCATTCTTTAGAATAAACTTTGATATAAGGGGTATTTTTGCTAATATCATATTCTTGTGTTGAACTTTATAATGCCTTACTCCAACTCTGTAAGTTCCTGGAGGTGGAGTTTTAGTCCAAACTATGTTCTCTAAAGGTGTTTTTGAAGTTGGTTTAAAATTCATATCTAAATCTAACTCTCCTCCACATGCAGATTTTCTGTTATCATGGAATATATGTTCACCAGATGGAGTTATTAGGTGTAAATCCAAATCATTCCAGTTATTCCATAACAAACTGACCTGGACCGCTCCTCTTTTTGCACCTTCTCTTTTCAATCTATCATTGAACGCAGATATACCCGCATCATTTACAACGGCTTCATTTATGCCTTTTCCTAAAATCTCTTTTCCTTCTCCTAAGCCCTGAGAAGGAATCGAAACATTTGATCTATCGGCTCTTCTTCCACTACTTCTTTCTCTGCGAACTCTCAATGTTTCCGTTTCATATTCAGGGAGATTAGCTTCTGTAGGTGGTAAAATTACTCTCCTTCTTGAACCAAATACTAATCTATATAATCCTTGAAAACATAGTCCTGAAATTGCCGCAAGGATTACAAGCGCGGCTAAGTCCATATGTGTGAACTTGTGCAACATCTTTTCATAACATCGGTCAAATTAACCGCATTAGATGTCTCAAATAGATTTTATCACCGAGTGTTTCATATCCCAGCCGATGCTCCTACATATACGGGCGGATTGCGTTTAGCCAGTTGATAGTAATATATTTTTGAGATTTACTTGGAGTGAAATAAATGAAAAGAATTGCAATTTTATTGATTGCAATAATGGTATTTTCAACTTTACCATATTCTCCAGAAATAAAATTAAATAATGAAAATAAACTTTTATCTGGTGCATCTGATGCAGATGTATCAGTCTCAGGTCTGGACATTACTACGCCCTCAGTTATGATTTCAGGAATACCAATAGTATCACCTATGGTGCACATAGTAAGAATATCAATATTCAATTATGGAGGTTCGGATGCGAATGGAACACTATATCTTTCAGTTAATGATGGATCAAGTGTGACAGAAGTTGACGATCGCAGCATCAATATTCTAGCAGGTCAGCAAGAAAATCATTTATTATATTGGGATTCAACTGAGTATACATCTGGCGTATCCCTAATAGCATCGTGGGTTATCAATTCTGATGAATCTGACTCTGATCCATCAAACAATAATTACATACTATCCAATATAAATATTTACGATATAGAAGATGCTTCAATTTTGACCACAACGCTTCCTACTGGTGAAAATCCTCTAGTAAGGGCCACTTGGTCAGGAACTATTTCAGTCGCCAATACAGGTACATTGCCTGTGGACGTCACAGCACTTTTATCTTTGACATCTACACTTGGCGGAGACCCTATTCCTATTTCTTCAACAACAGTACAACCCTCAGTCGGTAGTTTATCCAATCCTGCGCCAATAACAGATATTGATATCACGTTTGATGGAACGGCTTTAGAAGGCGAATATATATTATCTGGATTTGTTGAAGTAGTGGGTGCAAATGGGAATACAGATACGATAACAATATCTTCAGTACAAGTTGAGTTTACTTCACTAAGGGCAATACTATCTACGCCAATTAATAGAAATATTGATCCAGGTCAGAGTACTTCACTTTCCTTTTTATTACAAAATTCCGGAAATCAAACTGATTCCTTTACCGTAACTCAATCCAACTTATCTGGTTGGGCTAATGCCGCTCCAGAAATTTATTCTGTATCTGATCCTTTGGTATTGGTAGCAGGGGCTGCTAGTATCATACAAATTTCAGTAACTGTCCCAGCGAATGCTGCTATATCAGCATCCGATAGAATAACCATTATCGTTCACAGTATCGGAAATCAATATGATTTGACAAGTAGCGCCGTTGTGATGGCTGGAGAATTATATGAGGGTACTATGATACAATCTAGTGGCAATCCTAAAGGTGATAACTATGTTGACATTGCACCAGGAATTGCTAATAGTGTTACAATTGATTATGTACTAAACAATACCGGTACAGCACCATCTCAATATGATATCAGTGTAGGTATGTTGGAAGCAACTCCGTATTGGTCAATCGATTCTCCCGTTGAACTAACTAATTTATTACTTCCGGGTGAAAACATAACCATTCCCGTTACAATAACTCTTCCAGAATTAGAAATGCCAATCTTATCTTCTTGGAAAATAGACGCAGATATATTATTGCATCTCAGAGTCCAGGCCACACCTCTATCTGGAGGTATAAGTATAATAGCAACAACCTATATTACAGTTTTACCAATTGTGATAATCGATTTTGAGATAGAAGATACAGAGCGCTGCTATGATGAAGGACAAACTGAATGGTTTTGCGTCGAAGATGTTGACGAAGAAGAAGTATTAGGGGCCTCAGTAATCAGAATTGTCGATTTCCAAATTCAGGCTAAACATAACCTCGATGCTACAGGTCAAGGAAGTGCAGTTGTAAGTTTAGACTATATTGAAACTTTTACGCCTGCTGTGACGGGGGCTACTCCATTTGAGTACATGAGGTGGAATGTTGGTATCACGCCTCAACAACTAGAACTAAATATTGGAGAAACAGGGTATGGTCAAATAGCAATATCATCCACATTTAATACAAACTTCCCATATCCTGCAGCAGGCGAATATAAAATTGACATCAATGCTTCAACAATATTTTCTGTTTCAGATTTTAATGGAAATACACCATTAACTTCTGTCAACGAAACTACATTTAAGTTTGATGTAATGGAGCTAGAAGATGCAGAGTTAGTATTAAAATCTAGAGGAACAGGTTCTCCTGGAACGTCTATTACAGCCGAAATGACTTTGACTAATATGGGAAATTCTCCTAATACATTTAATGTAAGTTATATTGGTGAGCCGGGATGGACTATAACGGTCACTAATCCTGGAACTATTAAATCAAGATTAGACTCGTTTCAAAGCCCCTCTTCTACCTTTTCCAAAGATTTCACTGTTACTGCCGTGCCGCCAGCAACTGCACGTGCAGATAAAATTCATGCAATCTGGATATATGTGACTTCAATTGATAATCCTGAAAATTATCTAGCTTATGCTGCAGCAGAATTCAAATTAGATGAACTTATAAGTGCTGAATTAAACTCTGGATCTTCAGTAGCAATATTGGATAGATTAGGTACATCAACTATAATGTTTGAGTTAAATAATACAGGAAATTCAAACCAAACTTTTGATTTAAAACTTGAAAATTCAGATGATAATTATCTACAGGTTTCTTTCTCTGAATATGACACAGAAATTGAAACTGAAAAAAGTATGATTGTAAACTCAGGAAATACTGCAATAATTAGAGTATATTCTAAAACATCCAATGATGCAAGAGCCGACGAATCTAGGTCATTTGATTTGATATTAATAAATAATGATTCTGAATTAGATAGAAAAACAATGTCAGTAACTGTTAATCCTGATCATGCTCTTACTCTCCAAGGAAGTACTACATTCTTTGCTCAACCAGGTACAGAAATTCAAACATCTTTCAATTTAATTAATTTGGGAAACTTATTAGAAACAAACGTCTCATTTAATCCTTTTTTACCAGAAACCTCTACATCGGGTATCTGGGCATTTAATACATTGGAAAATCTAACAATATCTCCCGGCTCAGATAATGGCATTGATATAATTATGAATATTAGTTTACCCAATATTGGTCCAAACGTAATGTTAGAAGCAGGAGCAACTTATACTATCCCAATTCAAATATTTTCATATGATTTCACTCAATTTAATGGCGATTATCTAATACTTGGATCTACAACTCTTGTAGTAACTATAGAACCATATTTTGAATTAGATATAGTTGCATCTTTTGAAAATATGATGCTTATTCCAGGGCAAACCAGGTCTTTTGAATATACAGTTGAAAATTCAGGTAATGCACCAGCTTCAGTAAATGTTAACTATAATCTTGCAGTATCCGATCCTGATAGATGGAAGGTATCGTTCCCTAATCTACCATCTACTTCATTCATTATTCCAATTGCAGAAACATACTCTATATCTATGGAAATAACGCCAAATGCAGCAGACCATTATGTTGGGGAATCAGGATTTTTTGATATTATTTTTTCCTCTTCAGATGATTCTGAAGAAACCCAAGCTTACAGTACACTAGTTGAAATAGTCAGAATCCAAACAGATACTGATGTTATTGTTGATCCAGGATCATCTGGACAAGGAGAGGGACTACTTCCCTGCGCAAATACAGTTGATACATCCATTACTGAAAGATGTCGGATTTATAGAATACCTTGGATGCATGTTCCTTATTTGGGATCAACAGATGAAACACCTGTTGATTACAGTTTAACGGCCTTAGAAATTCAACGTCATATTGATGGTTCAGCGTATCCAGATTCAACTTGGAATTTTTATGTTGAAGACACAATTCTTCTTTCAACAGTAGATTTTAGTGTAGATTCTGAATTAGTAAAGCCTTATGATATAGGATCCAAATTTGATTTAGTATTCATAATCCCTCCGACGGAAGAATTAGCACCTGGGGATGGGTGGTCAATAACATTCAGACTAAAGAATTCAAACGAACCCAATAATGAAGATTATTGGACAGATTTTACTGTAGACATAGTTACTACTACTACCTCTGATCCAAAGATAAAAGATATATATTTTATCGATGGTGCAATAATTGAAGGAACTTCTTCAATCTTGATAGTTCAAGTTATGAATGCCGGCGATGCAATCATGCCACTTGGTGCCGAAGTTCAAGTATCTTGTAATGGTAAATATTTAGATTCCTTTAACTCAGGAACACAGGTAATACCAGTCCTTCCATCTCAACAATCATTTAATTCAACTTGGCAAATAAGTGCTAAATCTATACCATGGTGGTCTACATCGGAGACACTAAAATGTACTGCAGAATTAACTGGTACAGCTGTAGAAGTAAAAGGTAATCATATTGATAACGATTTAAGATCAGAGGATTTAACAATAGATTCTTGGGCCCCTCCTTCATATAAATTAAAAGTAGGATCAAATGAAATCGGCATATCTATTTCAATTTTTATATCAATAATATTACTACTAGGGAGTTTATACTTCTACAGGAATGGGGTGAAAGATTTCACTCCTTCATATGTGCATTTGTCTTCTTATATGTTTTCTGCAGGATTAGGTGCACTAGCATTAACTAATCTTTTTTACCTTCTACCTTTAATTTGTGCAGTTCTAGCCATTCTTGGTTCTATAAAAATTGCATGGACTAGCTCATCAGAAGTACAAGCAATATATAATGATAGGAAGAAATCACTTACTGGCGCTAGAGCAACAATTTCAAATCATGACATCCAAATAAAGAAAACTATTAAAGAATTAAGAGCAATTATATCATGTTCGCCACTGATCCTATTACTAATAATGATTTTAAATCCTAATTTAACTATAGATAGTAGTAACACTGGATTACTTGGTTTGATAATATTTGTTGTAGTATCTCCATTACTTATTCACATAGTTCTTCGATATCTTGATAAATCATATAATAAAATATATTCACAACTCGGCCAACTTGAATTAAGGGCAATGAAAATAAAGAAAATCCTTGCTTCTCAGAATAGTTCTAATAGATTTCAACCCAGAAATCGTTTACGAGGTCCAGAATAGATGGATCGTAAAAAAAATGAGATTTCTTCGAATTCTGGGGGTGCCGAAGCAACATTGAAGATGTTAAATTTCATAGATGATGAGTCTAAAAAAATTCAACATACTATTTGGAAAAACAGGCCGTTAAAGGCCAATAAAATGCTTAAAAAATTAACTAAAGAAGCAAATTTTCTAGAAGATCAAGTTTTAGGCTTATCACGATCTTTAGCATCTTTATCTAAGCAATTAGATGAATTAGAAGAATTGAATGAAGACGATCTTAATGCTTCAGAATATGTTTCATTAGGTTTACAATTTTTAAGGGAGGGTAACTGGGGAGCCGCCGCAGATTCTGTCGAGAAAGCAATTGCTGCCCTAGGGCCAAAAGGACTAGATAGATCATTGTCTATTATCAACAGACATTTGAATGAATTAGGAGATTTGAGCGATTCAGAAGAAGTGACGCTTAATTTAATTAGAGAAGCACGAAAGAAATTAGCAAATGATGATTTTACAGCTGCAACTGATGCGTTTGAAAGAGCAATTAGCGTACTTGGTTCTGTACCTACAGGAGAAGCATTAAGTCCATTTCTTGTTAACCATTTTTTCCTTTCATTGGAGGCTAAATGGCCTGAAAAAACCAACAATGGATTAATGGTAATTAGTATCGAAAATTTAGGTGAAAATAATATTTCTCCTATGAGAATGTCTTTACCAACTCCTCTTGGATGGATAGCAAATCCCAAGATGACGGAAATACCAGAAATTCCTCCTGAAGGATTCATTGAAATTGGTGTTGAAATTAAATCATCTGGGTCATTTAGCGCAGATAAAATGTTAGGTAGAAACTTAGCAATAACAACTGGATATTTAGTTAAATATGGAGATTTAAAAGTACAGATTAGAGTTGAAAACCGAACATTAAGAAATATGGAGGGTATTGTATTAGATCCTTGGTTACCAGAAGGCTTTGAGGCAATTAGATTACCATTTGTTCAAAATTTGGGACCTGGTCAAAAATGCCATCTCGATGTTGATATATTAAATATCGGAAATAATAGCTAATACTCAAAGATATATCATTAATCTTTTACTAAATTATAATAAACCTCAAAAATGTTAGTATTATGCATTAACATCATAAATGATAACTCAACAGAAAGGCTTGATGATGCGTACTAACAACTATGAATTTATTTCAAAACGTGATAGGTCTGATGAGAGCGGGTCCATAGGTATTGGAGCAATGATTGTATTTATCGCATTAATTTTAGTGGCTGCGGTAGCATCAACTGTTATTATCAAAACTGCGGAAGAGTTGCAAGATAGGGCCGAAAAAACTGGTGACGATACCAGAGATCAAATTTCTGGTAAACTAATTATTACAGATGTGTACGTTAATACAGATACTGACAGTGATGGCGATATAGATGCATTAACTGTTATAGCTAAATTAGCATCTGGTTCAGATCCGACTTTAGAAGGTGCAATGACTTACTTGATTATCTGCGATAACGGAGGCTTCGCAGCTGATACCGGTACTGTAGATGCACTCGACGTTGATGCAACTGACATAACAGCCACTACTCCTCTCAATTCAGGAGAAATGTTCAGATTTGAGATTGCTCTTCCTAACTGCGTAGAAGCAGCTATTGTTGGGTCTTCATTACCTATGACACTAAATGTACAGGGTGGAGGAGATACCCGAGTAGATTTAGAAATTGAGAATGCTGGTGTTGGAGCTAAATTAATTTAATTGAAAGAGTTATGATTTTATTAAATGGAGTTGAATTAAAATGTATGAAGAAACTATAATAAAAAGAAATAATGATGAGAGCGGCTCCATAGGTATTGGAGCAATGATTGTATTTATCGCATTAATTTTAGTGGCTGCGGTAGCATCAACTGTTATTATCAAAACTGCGGAAGAGTTACAAGATAGGGCCGAAAAAACTGGTGACGATACCAGAGATCAAATTTCTGGTAAACTAATTATTACAGATGTGTACGTGAATTCTGATGATGCCACTGATGGCGATATAGATGACTTAACTGTTATAGCTAAATTAGCATCTGGTTCAGATCCGACTTTAGAAGGTGCAATGACTTACTTGATTATCTGCGATAACGCAGGCTTCGCAGCTGATACCGGTACTGTAGATGCACTCGACGTTGATGCAACTGACATAACAGCCACTACTCCTCTCAATTCAGGAGAAATGTTCAGATTTGAAATTGCTCTTGACAACTGTGATGAAGCAGCTATTGTGGGGAATTCATTACCTATGACACTAAATGTACAGGGTGGAGGAGATACCCGAGTAGATTTAGAAATTGAGAATGCTGCAGTTGGAGCTAAATTAATTTAGATACTTTCTGTTAATTTTCCAAGGAGAATTAGCAATGGAGGAAAAAAAATGGGCTTTTTTGACAATCTACCATTTAGTGGACTAACCACTGATGGAGATATGGCTAAAAGACTCGATCGTGTTGCCAAATTATCTATTGAACAAGTAGACATACCTTCTGAGTTTAGGCCTACAGATTTAGAAGCATGGCTATTTGCACCTGCTGGTACAAGAGTCGGCATTCTTGGTGAACCTCAAGGAAATAACCAATCTGAATTAACTCCTGAACTAGTTGAATTAATCAAAGATAGATTCGAAAGATTAGAAACAGCATTAGATTTGATGGAAACCAATATCAAAATCACTCAACAACAAACAGCTGAAATGGCCGGAGCATCACTTGGTAGTAGTCCTATATTAGAATCTTCAGACATGGTCCACAGCGTTAATTCCGACGGCGAAGTCGTGAGTAAACCAGTTACTATCATGCCATCTGTGGAATCTACATTCAGTTCACCACAAAATTCAGGTGGACCTGGATTATTGGATTTATATGAGGCACAATCACTAGCAGTAAATCCATTCCTAAGGGCGAGTGATGCTGGAGAATTATTGGCAGGACCACAAATTGACTCTGCAAAATTAGCTGCATTACTACTTGATAATATGTCAGGAGCAGATTCATTGAGATTCATAAAAAATGCAGGAACTTCCGGAATTCTTACTAGTAATGAACAAGACTCACTTTCAGCAATAGTTTCTCTGGCAGAACCGGGAGAAAAGTCAGAAGGACCACCTTCTTTGTCAAATCGAAACCTTCTTACTTTTGCCGCTATGATTGATGCTTGGAGGGCCCAATTATCTCAAAAGGAGGGATAAGATAATGGCCGGTTCAAGCATTGCTGGAATGATAGTTGGAACTGTTTTTATTGTAATTTTTGCTTCTGCCACTGTAACGATGGTCGATAATATCAATAAGGCCCAACAGGCGACAGATGTTAATTTACCAGATCCTGAAATTAACCTAATTACTGCCACATGGACTGATGATACTGATGAATTAGTATTAGAAATTAGTAATGTTGGTTCAGAAACTATCTCCGTAAATTATATTTATATTTCTTATGATGGTGCATCACCATTTTCTATTTCAACACTTACATTGGACTCGGATATAGTTACTGATGGAACCCAAACTCAAACCGGTTCTCTATTCCCTGGTGAGACTATTCATGCTATACAAACTACAGTTGAGACCCCTCCTACGGATGCATTACTAGTAGTGTTTGAATACTCCTCCTCTGTTACAGTGACACAGGAGTAGTGAATGCTATGGGTGATGGGCCGTCAGAATTAATTATGTTAACTACAGGATTGTTAGTTGCTGCTATAGTTTCTTCATTACTATTATCGACATGGGGCAACATATCTCAAGGGCTTGAAAATCAAGGTGATCAAGAACTTATGGATGCTAAAACGCGAGCTTCCGTTATTAATAATCCAGCTTCAGTATTGTGGGATTTTGATACTATAGATGATACAGCTGTTAAAGCATCAATATTTGTACAAAATTCTGGTAAAACAACTCTAAATATTGACTCTACATATATTGTGATTGGAGGCATTATGATGACAATAGAATCATCAGCCGGATCTCCAATAGTATGGTCTGTAGGCGAAGTTGTAGAATTCGAAATCAAAGTTGATGATGCGGTGTTTGACCCTACAGTTGAAACTGAATATATTCTAAATATTGGAGTAACATCAACATTAACATCACCTTCGGGAACTTATAGTACAGCAGAGGTGATCAGACTTGTCTGAAGAGGATGGATTCGACTTCGGGATCATTCAGGATAGCCTAGCAAATAGTATGGGGGCTTCAATCCCAAATCGATCAATCGGCATAATAAGTGGAGGGATTGGTGCAGGTAAGAGTTTAATATGTCAAAGATTGGCTTTTGGATTTGTACAAAATGGAGCTAAAGTTGCATATGTAACAACGGAGCTAACAACTAGGGGCTGGCTAGAACAAGTTGCTAGTATCGGTTATGATATGGATAAGCGGATAGATGAAGGTAATTTTTTATTAATATCTAGTTTCGGAGTTATTGCTGAAGAAATTCAAGAAAAAATATCTCTAACTGATATTTTAAATTCTCCAGGCTTACTCGAGGCTGAAATAATAATAATTGATCGTGCATCACAAATATTATCTGACGAAACCAACGCACACTCATTACTTTCACAACTAAGAAAATTTAATTCCTCAGGTAGAACAGTATTACTTACAATGGATAAAGAAGAAGTTGATTCAAGATTACTAAGAGAACTGAAGAATTCTGCTGAAGTAGTGTTAGATTTAGAGACAGCAACTATTGGTGGAGATACCGTTAGAACAATAGCAGTAACTCGCTTTTTACGGGCTGCTGGACCAACACAAGGAAGGATAGGCTGGAAAGTAATGCCTCAGATGGGCTTTATAGTAGATATTACTGCAGTCAGTTAAGTAAAGGGGGAAAATTTTGGTTAGTGAAAATAATATAGAACCAGAATTTGATATTCAACCTGGTGATCTTGGAGGCTTAATGGCTCGTTATGCCCACATACGAGTGTGGGTCGAAGCTTTTGAGAAAAAACATGGTACAAGACCTATTTATTATGGTTGGTTAGATAGTGGTGCAAGAAAGATTGAGCCATGCAATTTAATTTATGCTACAAAACCTCCTTGTTTTGCTCACGTTTACAAGCCATTAGTTGGTGAAGATGAGGCAGGAGCAACTCTTTGGTTTGGTCTGGAACCAACTTTAGAAAACAATGAAGAAGAAGAAATCAAAGATCAAATTGTTGAGAGATTATTGAGAGATGCACCTCAGGCTAAAAGATTTGATGACGATAAACAATTTATTGATATGTTAGATCAGATGATAGAGAAAACCTGCAAAGTAGGTACAAATCCTCTATTGAATAATCCAATCATAGCACAAGCTAGAGAATTAATTGGATTGGGAGAAGCGCCAATATATGTTACTGAAGATCAGTTAGAACGGTTAAAATATGTTATTGCTAGGGACTTAGTAAAAAATGGACCTCTGGAAACTCTACTTTCTGATGAGCAATTAGAAGATATTCACTCAGTTGGCTTATCTAGAATAATAATGGATCATAAAGTATTCAAATCTGTTATATCAAATATAAGATTTAAAGATTCAGCAGTTTTGAACCAATATCTTCGTTCGATGTCGGAAAGAATAGGAAGGCCTGTTTCAGATTCAAAGCCTATAATAGATGGCTCATTATTAGATGGCTCAAGAATAAACATAATTTACAGTGACGATGTGTCTATTTCAGGGCCCTCTTTTACAATTAGAAAATTCGCTGAAGAAACTATTTCAATTATTCAATTAATAAAATGGGGAACTTTATCGGCCCAACAAGCTGCATATATTTGGTTAGGCTTACAATTCGGACAGTCGATGTTAGTATCAGGAGAGACCGCCTCCGGAAAAACAACTACATTGAATGCAATCTTACCATTTGTTGACCATCAAGTAAAGATATATTCTGCTGAAGATACTCCGGAGGTAAAAGTTTCACATAAGTTATGGCAACGTCTAGTAACTAGAGATTCAAAGAATGAAGATTCTCGAGTTGAAATGTTCGATTTATTGAAAGCTGCACTGCGTTCAAGACCAAGATACATAATAATTGGGGAAATACGTGGTGTCGAGGGAGCAACAGCATTCCAAGCGATGCAGACCGGACATCCGGTAATCGGAACGTTTCACGCATCATCAATTGTAAAGATGATCCAAAGATTCACAGGGGATCCAATAAATGTTCCAACTAGATTTTTTGATAATCTAAATTTTGCTATATTTCAAGAAGTTGTGGAATCAGAAGGTAAAGGAATTGTCAGGAGAATAACTGGAGTAGATGAAATCATCGGATATAATAAGATTGCAGATGGTGTTCTAACAAGAGGTATGTTTGAATGGGACCCAGTTCAAGATGTTCATTATTTTAGAGGCATGTTTCAATCATATATTTTAGAAAATAGAATTGCACCATTTATGGGTTTTCAAAATAAAAGATTAATTTATGATGAATTACAAAGAAGGACCGAAGTTATCGAAAGAATGGTCGAGCGAGACCTCACTCACTTTGATGATGTATTCGATTTACTTGATA
Source organism: Euryarchaeota archaeon UBA557 (assembly GCA_002503285.1). Taxonomy (GTDB): domain Archaea; phylum Thermoplasmatota; class Poseidoniia; order Poseidoniales; family Thalassarchaeaceae; genus MGIIb-O3. The sequence goes on along the minus strand of DARI01000005.1, from coordinate 63,082 downwards.
TATTTTATATTCAAGGTTGGGAACCATTTGTAGAAAGTGTTGAAACTTGGGTGGGTAAAAATCACGAACAGTGAGGCATTCTGATGGAATCAAAATTATCAAATTGGCAAATAACTCTTTTACGATTGGGTATGCCATTTACGCAGTATCTATTTATTTTTGCATTACCTGCTACTATTATTGCATTAATTGTAGGGGGATTTGTTTCTTACTCTGCAGGCACTTCATTACAACTTTTTCCTAAATTAATTCTCACATTATTGTTTCCATTATTAACTTTGGCTGCAGTTTTACTTTATCCTCTTTCAAACACCTCAAAATTAGCCACGGAAATAGAACAAGATATGCACATGTTCATTACTAGAATGGGTATTTTGTCTCTAGGTGAACAAGCCGAGAGAGGTATGTTCGATATTCTAAAAGATATGAAGGATTATGGGGCGTTGGCAAATGAGGTTCAGGCTATTGAAACTCTCGTAACAAAATGGCATACAAATTTACCAGAAGCTGCGAGAATTGTTGGTAGACAAAGCCCATCTCCAATATGGAGTGATTTTTTAGATCGAATGTCATTCTCAGTTGAAGTTGGCCAACCAATTGGAGAATTTATGAGAAGCGAGTCTGAAACCTTTGAATCACAATATCAGACATTATATGATGCCAGGTTAGAACAATTAGACACTTTACGTGAAACCTTTGTTTCCCTTACAACTACAGGAATGCTACTTTTGGTTGTTTCAGGACTCCATCTTGTACTATTCCAAGTCGGTGACGGAACTAATGATTTAATTGCAATAATAATTCGAGCAAGGTATGTAATTGGAGCATCTGCATTATTCGCTTTTCTACAATTTGGCGCATGGTTTTTGTTTACATTAGTCATACCCGACGAACCCTTATTCGCCAGACATTCATTTAATACAACACAAAAAATTAATCTTCGTAGGGCATGGATTGCTGCAACTTTTTTAGTTACATTTGAATTCATAGGATTTTTATATGTTCTAGTAACAAGTGACTTCGGTAGTTTATTACTAACCAATTGGAAATATTATGGACTTTTCATGATTGCGCTAGTTATGACGCCATTTTTACTACCATCAATATTAGTTTCTCGAGAAGAAGTAAAAGTAAGGAGAAGGGACGAAGCATTCCCTGAATTCATTCGTGCTTTCGGAGGAACTGCCCAAGCACGTAGTGCAGAACCAAGTGCTATGATTAAAGCCCTAAGTAGTATTGATTTTGGTGCTCTAAGTAACTCTATTGATCAGTTAGAAAAAAGATTAGCAATGAGGATAGATAGTGACTATTCATGGGACTGGTTTGCTGCGGATAATAATTCTATGATGGTTTCAAGATTTACTAGAGTATTCTTAGAAGGCTCTCAATCTAGTGGTGAGGCTGGAACAGTTGGAGACCTAGTTTCTCAGAGTACAGCAGGATTGCTTGCACTAAGAAATAGAAGGGAAATATCTGCTGGAACTATGAGAGGTGTATCTTATGGTATCTTAATAGCAATGATTATTGCTTTAAATATTACAATTGAAATTGTAGCGGGTTTAGGAGAGCAAATTGCAGAAGTAGCAGCAGGATTACTATCCTCAGGTGCCAGCGGAGCAGGTGCTGGAGATTTAGCAGTGGGATTACCGGTTCTGACAGATACGGCCGGAGTAGAACAAAACATACTTGTATTCAATATTACCAGCTCATTTCTAATTATTGTTGTAATAATTGTTTTAGGATTTATTACTGCTAGAATTAAAGGTGGAGGTTTTACTTTATCACTGGGGCAAATGATACAAATGATGTGGGTTGCTGCAATTGCTAGTGGATTAAGCGCCTTTGTTCTTACTAATTCAGTTGGAGTATTTACGGGTTAACTCCTTTTTAGCGCTTATATATAGAAATCTTGATGATTGATGATAAGGTGTTTCAATTGATGGATGCCAACTCTGCAGTCATTTTTCTAAGACTATTATTGTTATATTCATGCTTACTAGTAGCTGCTAAATCGGATATATCAAAATTATTGGTAAAAAATAAACATTGGATATACTTTTCTCCATTTGCAATTATGTTACTAATTTTTGATATGATCATATCTAAATCTTCAATTTGGAATATTTTTATGATTTTTACATTAGTATCCATAGCAGCCTCATCATTAGGTATCGTTCCAAATATTAAGCAAATTAATACTTTTAATTTAATAAATTATTGCATAATAATTTGTTATATTTTAGGCTTCATAGGAGTGATAAATGGAATATTACAGTATACTCAAATAGACTACTATTCCCTAATTCTTCAAACAGAAAGTCATAATGTAACATTATGGTGGACCCTAGTATTTGCTTCAATATCGATGATTTTCTATATGTTTGTATGGAGATATGGATTAATTCAAGGAGGGGCAGATGTCAAAGCTCTTATCTGGACTACACTTTTAATTCCTAGTTGGGCATTTATTCCTCAGCCCTATATCTATCAAACTAAATTGATTGAAAGGGAGAACATAATAGTGCAACTACCTCCATCTTTTGTATTATTTCTATGGGGAAGTAGTGTTTTCATTATTGCACCTTTTATATATTTAATTAGAAATATTCTAGAAAATAATATAAAATCATTATCAGACTTAAAAGTAGCGTGGCATGCAAGAAAAGTCTTATTATCAGAGATTTCAGGAAATAAATTCTGGATTTTATCTGAGATTATAATGGATGATAATGAACAATATATTGATACTAAAAATCGAATTTTACCAGATATAAATAATGAAAATCAAACTATTCAAGAAAGAATTGATGAATTTAAAAAATATGATATTAAAAAAATATGGATCACAAAAAAGTTTCCATTTATTGGATATCTTTTCTTTGCAATATTTCCATTAATTATCTTTGGAGATCCAATTACATTAATTTTAACATTAATATAAATTAAAAGAAATCATCCAATGTCATTACAGTGACAAAATCATTATTGAATAACGAATCCACGCTATCTGATGTCCAATATACTCTCTGTTTAGTATACATATCTACTCCAAATTCTTCAATTACATCTTTTGTAATCTGGATATATTTCTTCACAGCCCCCTTTGATACTGTCAACACTACATTACCATTACACATCGATCCATCATCACCTCTAGAAATAGTATCAAAACCACTCCTAACGGTTTTTCTTTGAATGCACTTTCCTGCAAGTGGCATTCTTCTGTACTTCTCACCACATTTAACACATCTAACAGACTGCCTGGTAAATGCCATCATATTTCCTCTCATATCTGGTAAAAAATGTGATTGAATTACCTTTGATGCAACTTTAGTTGCATCAACAGCACGCAGGCGTTTTCCTAGGTTTAATTGACCATCCATTTTGTCTTTCATACTTTTTAGTGTTTTATATGAGGAGTTTTTTGGTCCAGCATCCAATGGTCCAGAATCATGTGTCCACCCATAACCTCTTTTATCTCCTATTGAACCTTCTCTATGTGAAACTAAATCGATCATATTCATCATTTCACTTGGATGTGGTTGAGTAAGCGTTGATTCATAAAAAGAACTAGAATAACTCCATGAACAATCAACATTAAGTGCTTCTTTATCTATTTCACTTGGATTTATTCTTGTTGAAAGTACAAGTGGAGCATCCATCTGACCACCTCTTCCTGATGGTAAAATAGATCTTGAAAAATTAAGTAAACCATCTAAGAGAAGCATAATACTATCTTCATCTCCATCACAATTTCGTCTTTTAGCAGCATGAAACAATGGGTGAGCATATCCTGCTGAGGCCTTGGTCCATCCAATTATTCTACATAACACCCCTCCTGAAGTATGCGGGGCAAGGCCAATTCCCAACTGACCTACTAAGTCCAATTCATGTTTAACATTATAGAAAGGCTCCATTTTATAAAATCTTACTAGCAACTCATCTACAAATTTACATGTTGAAATTAAATGCTCCTTACCATTAATTGATGGTATGAAATCCTGTGGATATAACTCTAATATTTGATCGTCAGATTTTAATTGATTTCCAAACATATCATAATTATAGCCTAAATTATATAATTTCTTCCATGGAGTACCAATCTCTGATGGTTTGAAATGCGTTACTGGCACGTCTATCATATCATATCTAGCCGTACCATCTCTAAATACTGATAAATTATGCTTTGCTCTCAATATTCCCTTTTCAATTGGCTCAGGTGTTTGTAATTTTGAAATTAATTCCTTCATAGCTTTAATTCTTACTGGAAGACGTTCTAAATCCAAAGATCTTCTTTTCACTTCCAATATTGATTCTATTGGTATGTTAGTTCTTTCTCCTAGCCTTCTACGTTGTTGATTTTTATTATTTCTTACTACAGTTCTTCCTCCACATTCAATGGGATCAGATTGTTCAACTCTATTATGGCAAATTATGTGTCCTGAACTCTTTCCACATTTTTTACACGTTCTTGGAGACATTTCCACAGTTATTGATACTTTATTAGATGCTTGCTGCATTAGTCTTTGCGGCCCCCCTGCTCCTCCAATTGGATACAATGAATGTACCATTGGTTTCATCTCTCTAATTCCTGATTTTTCAGGTCTGCCCATTCTTGCTCCTATTCTGCAAGGAACTGCATCTTCCCACCTGATAGAAGATAAATTTCTTACTAACCATAATGTTTTATCTACATCATCATCATCAACCAATTTCATTGCATTCTGGTATATTTGCAGATTTCTCGGACCATCGTCAATTATTTTATTTGCAGCCAATTCACCTGATTTTTCTGTCTCAGATGCCTCTAATCCAGATTGCATAGCCCTTGTAGTAGCCTCTCGCCTAGCTTCTTGTCTATTTTCTCTAAGAATCTTGGACCTTTCATTTTCTTCACCAATTATAACAATCGAACTCTTTAATTTAGATGATCTATCTTTAACATATGGCTCATAATCAGAATTTTTAATAATTTTATTATTATTAATTTTTAAACCAAGTCCACAAAGTAAACCTTCCCAATAACGAGGTATAATAATATCTGCACCCTGATGATGATGTTCTAATCCCAATGTCATTAACGCACATTTTATGACTCCATGTACTTTTATTTCAGATGTTTTAGGGAACAGATTAATTACTTCGTCAGGAATCAATCCTTCTAATTCATTACCAATATTCCAATCTTTAACAACATTATTTATTCGTAACTTACCTTTATTAACTTGTGATTTAAGTAGTTCTTCAACCAATAGTGGAACCGCTAAAATTGGTAAATCAGACCACCAAAGATTCCATGGCGGAGGTACTGCAGTACCAAAATTTTCTGATATCTTACATACTTGATCCCAATTTAATTGATATGTTCTTAAAAAATTTATCCATTCTCTTTTACGCCAATTCCTATCAATTTGCCTCTCTCCTCCTCTATTAATAGCCCCTGTAAAAGGAATGCCTAAAGGAAATTTTTTCTTATTTATTCCTAAAATATTGGCTAAAGAGCTAATTTTATCGGGGTGATCTAAAGCTTCTGCAAGATCCGCAGCCCACCAATCCATCGAATATGAAGATGGTACTAAATTTTTATTATTTTCTAGGAATTCTCCAAATCCTAATAATATTTCGCCCGAATCCCATATAGAATGTATCTTATTCTCCGTATCTTTCCATCCTTCAAGAGTTTTAATTAGTTTAAAATTTCCATTTATTTCTAATATTAATGGGCCATCAATATCTATACACGGAGTTACCGCACAAGCTTTCCCGGGCCTTTCCATTTTCATCTGAGTCCCAACAGATAAAAATCCACCCATCGCTTCCATTGTAATTGGATTAATTCCTGCCGCTGCTAATCCAGTAACTCTACTTCTGCCATATCGCAACCGAAACCCTCCAGGTTCTCCAGGTTCTCCAAAAATTGGCCTCCCAGCAATGACATCATCCATAAATCTAGTAATTTTTGGAATATTTCTAGACTCAAAAATTACATCTTTTTCACTTTCCTTTCCCTTATTTGCAAAATCTGAGATGAATTCCCATCCTGTAATTTTTAATCTTTCTACATGTTTCTTGATTTTTGGAGCTTTAAGGCACAAACCTTCTCCAATGACTAACATTACTCCTCCTCTTATCCTTGTCCTGGATGTCCCATTAGAATTTATTACATTACGAACCTCCTTGAAACCTGCACATTCATTTTTTTCTGTTTCCTCTCCATTAATCATAACTGGACATGCTCTAACAATTGTCTCAATCTCTTCGGGAGGTGGCTTATACTGCAATCCAACGCGATAGAGTCCAAATTCTTCTTTGACTCTTTCAACTTCATCTGTAGTTGGAATATATCTACCAACGCCCAACTCCCTCCGTATCATATCGCCAATTAGAACACCGAGTGCTTGCGCAGTCCCTCCTGCAGCACGAATAGGGCCGCAGAAGTCTATAGATAGAAATTCGGAACCATCAACATTATTCAGAATCCTAACATCTCCAATGCCTTCTAATGGGGCTACTAAAACAGCTTCCGTGAGAACTGCTAATCCAACTCTCAAACCACAGTCAATTGATATTTGCAAATCTTTAGTTTCCTCAAATTTACTTTTCGCAACATCAACTCCTATCTTTATTGATGCAGTTTCCCTATCATGTTCTTTCAATAGTTTTCTTAAGTCATGTTCGATTGACAAATCTTTCAAGTAATCTTTCTGAAGAAGCTTTTCAGTCCTACTCGCAAGATCAGAGGCCCTTGGGATTTCTATATAATTTTCAAAGTCTAAGTTTTTTAATTTCGCTCTTAATGCCAAATTATATACTTCTTCAGTCTTATCATCTAGCCATTGCTGATACTTCTGAAGCTCTCCCTCTAGAATTTCGGAATCATATGTTTCAGTTACTGAATTTTTTATTGCCATTACGTCACCCGCCGGCCTGTCATATAATTCACGACCACACTAGACCGCACAAGAACATTGACTGTAATAATGCCCTTTTTGAGACTTATTTAGGATAACGTTCTTCCCACTCTTACATCTCCCGAATTAAGGTAATGTACAGATGACTCCAATCAATGATGCAAAATTAAACCTTATCAATAAAATAAAAGAACTAGCATATTTATATTCTCCAAATGAACATTTCACATTGGCAAGCGGGCGTAAAAGCCCTCATTTTTTTGATATGAAGCCAGTTATGATGAATCCGGAATGCGCCCATTTATTGGGAATATTGATCCATGATGCCATCAACGATTTTGATAGAGTAGATGCTATTGGAGGACTAGAGTTGGGCGCTGTTCCATTGACAGGTATAGCCATTGCTAAAGCAGGAAAAGGCTCTAAATTAAAAGGATTTATTGTCCGTAAAGAGCCAAAAGGCAGAGGAGGGAGGAAGACTGGAAACCCTCCCGGAATTGAAGGATCAAGTATTATGAAAGGTGAACATATTATTTTACTTGAAGATGTTACTACAACCGGCGGTTCAGCACTTAAAGCTGCAAAAATTCTTCAAGATATTGGTTGTAAAGTTGTAGGTTGTATAACTATATTAGATAGGCAAGAAGGAGGAATCAAAGCTTTTGCTGAATCCAATATTCCTCTAATCCCACTAGTACTTAGATCAGATATTTCTGGAGAGAAATAAATGTCCCAGCATCGTATAGATACTGAAGAACTTCCATATCTTCCTGAAAAAATCCCGAAAAAAGAATACTTAGGGATACAAGGATTTCTTTCTCTCGATATGAGGGTCGGAGAGATATTAGAGGTTGAACAATTTCCTGAAATGAAAAAACCTTCATACAAAATAAAAGTTAATTTTGGCCCTGTAATTGGTATACTTTGGACTTCAGCACAGGTTACTAACTATTCAAGAGGGGAATTAATTGGTCGTAAAGTAGTAGGGGCAATTAATTTAGGAGACAAAACTCTCCCAAAGGGTTTTTTATCTCAATTCCTAATTCTAGGGGCGTTAGAATCTGATGGTACAGTACAACTTTTACAAGTACCATATAATACACTCATTGGCTCAATTATTTCATAGAAAAATTTCCAAAATTATATGGTAATAACCGTTATACTCAATAACCCTATTCCATCCCTTGAATAATATGACTTATGTTACAATGGCTACAACTCTAGGAGAAATACAAATTGAACTCTATACAAAGGATTGTCCAGAAACAACTTCCAACTTTCTAAACTTAGTAGATGATGGTTTTTATGATGGCTTACATTTTCACCGAATAATAAAAGATTTTATGATTCAAGGAGGTTGTCCAAAATCAAAAGACCCCGAAAGCAGAGCTGCAGGTACAGGCGGCCCAGGATGGCAAATACCCTGTGAGTCTTCAGCGCTTGCAAAAACGCATGATAAACCCGGACTCTTTTCTATGGCAAATGCAGGGCCAAATACTGGCGGATCACAATTTTTCTTAACAACCGTCTCAACTCCATGGTTAGATGGTAAACATGCAGTTTTTGGTGAAGTAGTAAAAGGAATGGACATAGTAAAAGCAATTGAAAACCAACCTACCAATTTTAGAGATAAGCCAGACACACCCCAACAAATAATATCAGTAAAAAGATTAGCTTAGTCCAATAATATTTAATTTAACATATAATAATATAGTTTATTAATAATTATTAACAGGGTTATGTATGGGAAAGCACCACGCTGGAGATCGAAGAATAATTACTATCAGTTTACCAGAGGATATTGCAAAAAAACTAGATTTAAATGTTGGCAAGGGTAAAGATACTGGGCGATCAGCAACTATTTGTAAAATGATTTCCGAATCATTAGACTCTAAAATTCCAAAGATAGTAAAAGCAACTGATATATCTACTATAAGTCCTAAATTAGTCAGTGGTAAAATAAGAGAAGAAGTAGATACTATGGGAATAGTTGAAGTGCCTGCAGATCGATATTATGGAGCACAAACTGCAAGATCTTTGATAAATTTCAAAATAGGTGATGATATAATGCCTCGTTCAATAATAAGGGCATTTGGAATATTAAAACAATCAGCAGCTGAAGTTAATATTGAGTTAGGAGAGTTAAATTCAGAAATTGGTAAATTAATAGTCAGTACCTGTGATGAGGTAATATCTGGAAATTTAGATGATCACTTCCCTCTCCGTATCTGGCAAACTGGTTCTGGTACCCAAACAAATATGAATGCCAATGAAGTAATTGCAAATAGGGCAATTGAAATGGTTAATGGCGTTTTAGGAAGTAAAATGCCTGTGCATCCAAATGATCACGTCAATATGGCGCAATCAAGTAATGATACATTCCCAACTGCAATGCATTTAGCTGCTGCAGAAGAAATTTATCATAAACTATTACCTTCGGTAAGATCTATGAAATCTGAACTTGAAAAGAAAGTAATTGAATTTGATGGTATTATAAAAATTGGACGCACCCACCTTATGGATGCAGTTCCATTAACTCTTAGCCAAGAATTTAGTGGATATGTTGCTATGCTAAATGCAGACATTACTAGGATTGAATTTATATTAACTGATTTATTTGAATTAGCCCTAGGTGGAACCGCAGTAGGAACTGGATTAAATTCACACACTGATTTCGCAAAGCATGTCGCTATAAAAATGGCAGAAAAAACTGGGCTTCCATTTGAAACCGCCAACAATAAATTTGCTCAATTGGCAGCACATGATGCAGTAGTTTCAGCATCTGGGGCATTAAATACACTATCAGTATCATTAATGAAAATTGCAAATGATATACGATGGTTAGCATCAGGTCCACGCTGCGGATTTGGCGAACTATCTCTCCCAGCTAATGAGCCTGGATCTAGTATAATGCCGGGCAAAGTAAATCCTACACAAGCCGAAGCAATGACGATGGTTTGTTGCCAAGTTATGGGTAATAATTCTGCGATATCTATTGGAGGTAGTCAGGGTAATTTCGAATTAAATGTTTTCAAGCCAATGATGATACATAATCTTCTTCACAGCATCAATCTCTTATCTGATTGCTGTATTTCATTTACAAATAATTGTATTATTGGCATTACTGCAAACAAAATCCAAATAAATAACCATCTTGAAAACTCTTTAATGTTAGTTACAGCGCTAAATTCACACATTGGATATGATAATTCAGCCAAGATAGCCAAACATGCACATAAAAATAACTTGACATTAAGACAAAGTGCAATTAAGTTAGAACTCTTAACTGATGAACAATTCAATGATTGGGTAGTTGCTAAAGATATGACAGGACCAAAGAAATAAAATAATATTGGGCGAAGTTAACCAAGTTGGGAGCAACAGAGAACAACGCCTATGGGGGGGCGTTGTTCTCTGAATACTCCGCAGGGTCTGGTTCCATTTTAGTCGTAAGACGTTTAATTTTCCCAGGTAGCTACTCATAATCCATTAAGGATTATTTTGTTTGATGTTTCCATCTTTTCCGACTTTTGATAAATTACTTTTTCATTTGCCGTTTTTGTTTCTATTACCAATTCTCACTGGTTTTTTTCACAAAACTAGTACCATTACACTCCACGATTTTAATCGCGCTCGCTTTTGCGTGTTTCCCTTTCAATTTTACTTGATTGTTTCCCACGACACAACTCAGGATTGTCTCCTCCCCCTTCTTGTGTGTACCTCTACGGTATGGTATCTGATTCGGTTTTGTTTTCCCCGCCTAAACGTTCGGTTTTGTTTTCCTCAGCCCCTGTTGTTTATTTTTCCATTCTTTCGTTTGGATATTTCCACTTCAGTTCTACCGCCGTCTCAATCACCCACAGGTGATCTCGACTATTGCCTCGATTTCTTTTCAGAAATCGATTTTACTACCCCAAATTTGAGGCTCGGTTTTTGTGGCCCGCGGATTAGCCGAAGCGTCTCCACACCACTCCCTCGGAGCAGCAAGGCAAATAGGGAGATGCCCGACTTTTAAATGTTTCGGCAATAAAGCCGCAGTACACTGGAAATGACCCTCCATTTACGTCAATTTCCACTGAAAATTTTTAATCACGAAGTTTTCTTATTCTCTCTTTGAGCAGTGACCTCTTTTCATCATTTACTACTAATTTATTTGAGGATTTCAAGCGACGATTCAATACCTTTTCTTCTATTAAGAAAATTTTACCTTCTAAATCGCCAAGGACTAAAATTTCGCCATTACTTTTCATTTCTCTTATTCTTGAATTATGTTTTATATTATATTTTAATGCCCCTGATTCAACATCAATTATGCTAATTTTGGAATTTTTTGCCCAAGTCGAGGCCCATAAACAATCAATGCCCCCAATCAATAGGCCATTGACGATTTTATCTATAATCCCATTAGCATTATACTCCCAATTATTTTCTTTAGAGTATATCATTCCAGATTCCAATCCAATAACCATATCTCTCATAATTTCTATTGCCTTTACCGAAGAATCTCCTATTTTTACTTCTTGAATTTCATCTTTGTCTAATATTGTAATCAATCCATTACTATGTCCGAGATAAATAATTTGATCTTTTTTAAATCCTGTTGTAATTGGATTTTTATTTTTCAATGATACGTATTCTACTTCTTTACCTGGTATAATTTTCCCATATCCGCATTTGGGTCTACTAAGTCCTACGCATACTCCATACGTTGTTGAACAGAAAAACCACGGTTTACCTTCTATAATCCACTTTTCTAAAATTTTTCCATTTTGATCTAAATGCCATATTATTGATTCAGAATAGTCAGAAATATGCAGGTCATATATTGAGGAACTAACCCAGATGTCGCCATCATTAACTTGGATAAAATCACTCAGACCTTCCAATTTTAAACTCCATAAAATTTTTCCTTTTAACAAATCAATTGAGTGCACATTGCCTTCTTCAGTCAAATATACTTTTTTTTCAAAAATAATTAATTCTGAACATGGGCCTTCAAACTTATTCCTCCACTTCTCAATTCCTGAATTTATAGACCAACAAATCAATAATCCTTCTTTTGAACCGACTATGAGATAATCGTCATGATTACTAATTACTGTACATTCGCTATTCAAATTACGTACAAATGAAGTGATATCCTCTAATCTCATATATTCCATAACATTGGCCCCATATGTTAAATTTATATTTCATACAGATCTTTTATCTTATTTTTTAAATAATCTATAAATTCATCAGACGATGGTGGTGAACCGGTGGCTTCTTCGATCAGTAAAGCTGGTTCCAGAATACTTCCCCTGGAATGTATATTTTCTCTCATCCAATCTAATAATGGTAAAAAATCTCCTTCTTTAATTTGACTTTCTAAATCCCCCAAGTCTTTCCTTGCAGTAGTTAAAAGTTGAGCAGAATACAAATTGCCCAACGTATAAGTTGGGAAATAACCAAATGCACCCATTGACCAATGAACATCTTGCAATACTCCTAATGTATCATTAGGTGGAATAACGCCTAAAAATTCTTCATACATATTATTCCATACTTTTGGTAAATCATCAACTTCTATATCTCCACTGATCAACATCTTTTCTATTTCATATCTTATCATTATGTGGAGATTATAGGTTGCTTCGTCAGCTTCAACTCGAATTAAACTAGGCTCTATTAAATTGACAGAACGCCAAAGATCTTCTGGAGTAACATCTATCATATTATCAGGAAAACTTTCTGCCCACAATGGTAGCGACCATTCGCAAAATGCCAAAGATCTACCAATCTGATTTTCCCATAACCTACTCTGACTTTCATGAATTCCAAGGCCATTTGCCTTTCCTGCTGGCTGAAAATCTAATGCTCTTGGCCTCCCTTGTTCGTATAGTCCATGCCCTGTTTCATGCATTGAACCATAGAGAGAACCAAACGGTTCAGTCGCTGAGTATCTAGTTGTCCATCGTACATCATCAGGATTAGGCCCTCCGCAAAATGGATGTGTAGAAGCATCTCTTCTACCAGCATCAAAATTAAAACCTATTGACTCAGAGACTTTTTGACTTAGGAATTCTTGCCCTTGTTGAATCCAAGTACTCCTTTCAACCCATTCCATAATAGGCCTCTTACCGCTGTCCATCACTGATTTAATCAGTGGAGCAACACTTTCTCTTAAGTTAGTAAATAAGGGGTCTAATCTAGATACAGTGAGGCCAGATTCATAATTGTCAAGTAAAGCATCATATCGCAATTCTTCATATCCTAAATAATCCGCCTCTTGCCTAACTAAATCTATCATTTTCTTCAAGTCATCTCTAAATATTGAAAAATCATTTTTTGCACGTGCCTCAGTCCATGTTACCATGGACTTAGATCTATGTTTTGCCATCTCAATTACAAATTTAGTAGGTAATTTTGTTGCTTTATCATATGATTTTCTGATTAATCTTAGATTACCAGATTGAACTTCATTTAATTTCTCATTATTCTCCAACTCCATTAAGAGCTCACCAATTCGTAAATCCGTCATTTTAAGATGACCACTAGAAGATAGCCATGCTAATTGTTCCGCCCTCAAAGTCGAAGCATTCGGAGGCATCATCACTTCCTGATCCCAGCTTAATAATCCACCAATTTGTTCAATTAAATCAATCTCTTTCATCTTATCCATCAATTCTGAGTAAGCAGACACGAACCTCCGAGATTGTCCTAAGACACATAGGTTACGGATAGAGTCTTAATTTATTGACTTAATTAAACACCTTCTTTCAAAATAGAATCAAATTTCCGAACTATTGATGATAGACTATGATTCGCGTAAATCAATGGTCACTAGTGATGCCCGCGTCAACATTTCTGTAACAGATAGAATTTTACTTCATTTATGGGAACAAGATCATCAAGCTGATCATTATTTAGTAACATATGAAATAACAAGACCTGGAATAGCAGAAGTTTGTGCATTACATCCACCAAATGTATCTAGATCAATGAGAGATATTATTTCTGAAGGATGGGCAACCGAACATACGAGATCAATAAGAGGAGATGATCGAAGGCAAAAAACATGGCAATTATCTGATGATGGGCGGCATGCAATTTCTGAGAAGATGTCTCAACTTCGATCAACAAAAGTATTACTTAGGGGAAGGGATAATAATTTGCTTGAAATAAGGGCAGATGAAGCATCTTTGAACCTAAAAGCAAATCTTACGCTACTACAAATCTTAATGCATGCACAACATGAAGGTGTTCTTAATTTTGGAGACATTAGATTTGGGACAATAATTAATTCAGATGAAAATATAAAACCTGGCTCAATTAGTATGTTATCTGGAGCTCATTCAACATATCATACTCGTCCCCCTGATACTCGAACTGTCCATGGGCGAAAACTTGAAAAAGATGGAATAAGTAAATGGTATAAATCCAAAACTCCTTTATTTGTTCTATCAGGTATAGCGGGTTGTGGTAAAACTACTTTAGTTTCGTTTTGGATTGATGATGTTTTAAAAAATAACCCAGAAACAGAAATTATGTATTATCCTTGCCAGCCTTGGGACACAACACTTGGAATAGCAACTAGTATATTGCATCGCTTTGGTATACGTTCACCAGGTAAATCACAGGATCCGTATGGCGTCTTAGAGACAATACCTCTTAAATCAGGAATGGATTTTAATTTAGATTTATACAGGCGTAGAGTTACAGCCCATTTATTGGATAAAAAAGGCCTAAGAAAGGATAATATTAATGAAATCCTTATAATTTTAGATGATGTACATAATATTGATTCTTCCGGGCAGAACTTTTTTGGAATGCTATTACAAATTGCTGAAGATACAAATATCCGACTCTTGATGATATCTAGAAAAAATTTAAGTTTTTATGATCGTAGAGATGTACATACTCGTAATCGTGTGAGTGAATTTACACTTTCAGGACTTTCTGTTGAAGAAATAACTATTTGGCTCAATTCATTACCATTATCAAAAAATGCCCCTATAGCGGAAATATATCAGGCTACAGGCGGGCATCCTCTTGCTTTGGAATTATTAGAATTATATGGTCAAATATTACATGATGATTGGTTGAGATTTTTGGACGAAGAAATCCTGAATGTATTGCCAAATGATCATAGAGAAATTTTGGCCCTTCTTGCGGTATCTGATCGACCAGTTCCTTGGAAGATTCTAGCAGATGCAGCAGACTTTAGTGGAAAACCCCCTACTCAAATTATTGAGCGAGGATTGATGCTCGAACTTAGTGAAGGAATGTGGATACATGAAGCCCTAAGGTCAAGATTACTTAGGGAAGTGGGAGTCACAAACGAAATTAGGTTAAAGAAATTAAAGAATGCTAGATTAAGACATATGCCGATCTAACCAAGTATCCATAGCAGGTTTAGGCATTGCACCAGTCATTTGCTCTACTACTTTCCCGTTGTGAAATAATAACAGATTCGGAATGCCCCTGACTCCATATTTTCCTGGTGTTAATGTATTTGTGTCAGTATTTACTTTTGCTATTGTAATGTCACGTTGTTGTGCAATTTCTGACAATACAGGGGCAATCATCTTACAAGGTCCACACCAAGGAGCCCAGAAATCAACTAATACCCATTCATTACCATTCGTAATCATATCAAAATCTGCATCGTTTACTTCAATAACTTGGCCCATTCTTTCACCTGTATTACACACGAGGCATTGATAACGTATCAACATGTGTCTTGAAATCAAGTATAATTAGTCAAATTCATTTACCGCCATCTATTGCATAGTATATAATAGAGGCCATTATTATGGAAATTACTCCTAGCATTCTCACTGCAAACTTTTGTGAACTTGGTAAAACTTTAGATGAAGCTGTAGAAGCAGGAATAAAATGGATTCATATGGATGTTATGGATGGTAACTGGGTAATTAACCGTACCATAACATTCGGCCCAGCACTAATTCGTACTGTCAGAGATAGATTGGGTCCAAATATATTTATTGATTGCCATTTAATGATAAATAATGCAGAAGAAACATGGGAGCAATATGCGAAGGCAGGCGTAAATATGATTATAGCACACTTTGAAGCAGTTGAAAATTTTGAAAAATTAATAACTGATATACACGGTTATGGCATACAGGTAGGTTGCGTAATTAATCCTAATACCGAACCTTCTGAAATAATTCATTTACTTCCTAATTTAGATTTAATTCTGGTTATGTCAGTAGTTCCAGGCAAAGGCGGGCAATCATTTATGGATGAAGTTGAAGGCAAAGTACGTTATCTTAGAAATGCCATAGATAATCAAATATCTTCAGGAGGTTATGAAACAAAACTGATGATTGATGGGGGTATAAAAAATCATAATGCAGCAATAGTTTCTGATTGGGGGATAGATATAGCAGTAGTTGGATCAGGATTGATAAATGACCAGGGGACAATCAAAGCAAATCTTAATTCTATACATGCAGCCATCAATAAATAAATTTCTACACCAAGAATTCAATAGTGACCTCCTGTTGTAGCATACAATGGTAACCGAACAATGGGTTGTTGATGAAGTTCTCAAGGTTGTTCCCAATGCAGATGTTTCTGTCACAGATTTACATAAAAGCGGAGATCACTTTCACGTCAGAGTTATTTCTAACCAATATGAAGGTATTAGGCCGTTACAACGACAACGTCCAATTTTAAATCATTTCAAACAATTTATTACTCAGAATATAGTACATGCTTTAGATTTAAAGTGCATGACATTTGACCAAGCAAAGAAAAGTGGGGAAACCGCCTTTGACCCCCATGGCGCCGAGGTAGAATTCTTCGGAGTTCATATAAGAAGGGAAAAATAGGAGTAAATAAAATGAATTTTAATTGGACGCCGGAAGAATTACAAGACATAGTGGATAAAAATAGTATTGTTCTTTTTATGAAGGGAACGCCAGAAGAACCTCGTTGCGGATTTAGCAATCGTGCTGCTTCAGTTCTAAATAAATTAGAACAACCTTACGCAAGCGTGAATATTCTAACCGATCCTCGTGCAATACCTTCCGTATGCGCCTGGTCGGATTTTCCCACAATGCCTCAAATATTCATAAATGGTGAATTGATTGGCGGTTCAGACATTGCTTTGGAATTATACGAAAGTGGCGAGCTACAAGAAATGATTTCTATAACTAAATCATAATAAGGTGATTTATTTTGTCGGATATTTCCGATCGAAAGGTTATGTCAATTGCTCTATTGGGTGCCGTTGCGATATCTTTTGCCCCAATATTCTATATGTTTTCTGAAGTGAATCCAGTCACTGGTGCATTTTTTAGAATGTTCTATGCACTTCCATTATTGTTTATAATAGTAATAATTTTTAGTAAAAATGATAATAGAACTAAAAAAACTCGGTTAATTGCTTTCTCAGCTGGTTTATTGATGGCACCTGATATGTTAGCATATTTTAGTGCTATGAAATTTATTGGTGTCGGAATTGCAACTCTTATTGGAAACTCACAAGTCATAATTGTTACCATAGTATCTTGGAAGTTATTTGGAGAAAAACCCAATCCCGCAATTTTATTTTCTCTTCCAGTTGTATTATTTGGGCTATTTTTAATTTCAGGTATATCTGATGCCAATGCCTTTGGAACAAACCCAGTAAAAGGTGTTATTTTTGGAATCGCTGCAGCAATATTCTATTCTACATTCTTAGTTATATTTAGGTTTTCAAATAGGGAATTAGCCCCAGCAGCAAATGTTCAATTGGATGCTACTTTAGGTGCAGCCTTAGGATTATTTGTATTGGGATTTATGCCACTTTCTTCCATTTCAATTGCACCAATTAATTTTGAATTGATATGGCCTGGGCATGGTTGGATCATTATACTAGCATTAACTTGCCAAGTTGCGGGCTGGATAGCCATAGCATTTGCATTACCTAGATTACCTGCAGCTCATACTTCATTTGCAGTACTTCTTCAACCAATATTGTCACTGATTTGGGGAGTAATATTATTATCCGAGAATCCTTCAATAAAACAAACAATTGGAATATTCTTAGTTTTACTGTCAATAATGGCTGTAACTATATTTGGAACTGTTGAAGATAGGAAAAATACTCCATCTGAGATTAGTTAATTTAAGTGTACAGGGCGAGAGATAAAAGCGAGGGGATGGGATGCACTCAGCGAGAACCTTGCGGCCCCGTACAGTTGCCGATACAAGAAGGTAATAATTAATCATTTTGTGAAAATAGTTAATTTTTTTGATATATCTAGATTAAAACTAATTTTTTTAAGCTATGGTCAATATTTCTGGACCCCCATCAGTCACTAATACTGTATGCTCATACTGACCAACAAAACCTCCATCAACATCCTTTAATGCAGGATATACTTCTAGGAATCTAATTGAAGTTAACTTTTTAACTAAAGCATTCCATTTTTTATTCAAAGATTCCTCATTTTCCTCAGGAAACGGCTTCTCCAATAAGGGATATGCCCATCTTTCAGCAAATGGAAGTGTTTGATACCGTTCTTCAATGTACCTAGCCATTGTAGCCCCAAGTGGTTTCAACTTCCCTTTACTAAGTGCTTTACGAATTTTTACATCTCCAGTAACTCTTAGGATATTAGATGAACTATTAGGTGCAACGTTTTCAATCATTCCAGATTCTCCTGTGGTGTTAAAAGGTTCAACGGCATATAAACCACCTTTTTCTACGACTCCTTTGAAACTAGGATTATTTGGTCCACAATCATACATAGGAATCGACAATCCTGAATGTAAATTCCATCTTTCCATTTGATGTCCACAAAGATTTCTAATCGGTTCAAATCCTGCATCCTTTGTAACCTGGCCAGCAGCTGCACCAATTTCATGCCAAGGTATACCTGGATGCATTTTTTCAATTGCGGCATCTCTTGCTTCTTTGGCAGCCTTTATTTGATCAGTATGTTTCCCTTGAGACCCAACTTCTATTGTCATTGCATTATCTGCTATAGCTCCTTTAATATGCACTCCAACATCCAATTTAACCAAGTCTCCATTTTCAAAAACCATTCCCTTTTCCCAATCTTCCATGGGATCTTGAGAATGATTTGTAGTGTAATGGGCTGCTATATTGTTTACAGAAATTGTTACAGGAAAAGCCGCTTGCCCCCCATGACGCCTGATAAAACGTTCAGCAGAGTCTATTACTTCAGACCAAGATTTTCCTTCAACAATTTCGCCTTTGATACCTTCTAAAGTTCTACGAGCTACGTGTCCAGCGTCTCTCCATTGTTTGAGGTCTGATTCATCCACCATTTTAGAATCTCCTTTGAGCCCACTATCCCTTCTCTCAATATGTCAATGTTCGGCGACTCAAGTGGTTCACAGACAGTGTGCCATGATATCAAAGTACTGGGTATTTTATCTAAACATTCTCCTGAGTGCCCCATTACTTTATGTTCTGGAGTCGTCAATATGTGTGCTGCTTCTTTACAATTCAATAACGGTTCCACACCACTCATATTAGCACTTGTTGCAGTCAAAGGTCCAGTTTTTTCTAAAAGCCTTTTTGCATTTTTATCAGCTAAGAATCTAATTGCTACTTTACATCCTCCTAAACGTGAATCAAGTGGTTTAATGGCTTTCAGTATTATTGTTAGAGAACCATCAGGAAAATATTGTAAGATGTCTAATACGTCATTAGGGACATTAACTATCGATCTAGCTTGACTAATATTCCCAACTCCGATACTTAGGGGTAAAGAACTATCTCTATTTTTGATTTTATATAAATTATCTAATGCCTTTGAATCAAGAATACATCCTAATGCAGGTTGTGTTGTTGTAGGATAAACTATACAATTACCTGATAAAACATGTTTTATCATTTCTTCCATAAGTTCACCTATTTGATGTGTTTACGATTAAATGGCGGTAATGAGTATGCCTTTACAACGATGCTATTGACTTTTAAATCGATATTTGATTGATGTGTATGCCGGTGTGCGATACTGGCTAAATCATATACTCCTTTATACAACCCAATTACTGGAATAAGATATATTAGTTTATTTTGCACTCTTTTATCCCACATTTCACTTGTCATTTCAGAACCATCATCAGCAACAATTGCTAATCCAAATAACTTCTGCCCCAAAGATCTAGATAGGTAAATTCCTGAATATCTCCAATACAGCCAATGGCCACCAAAAATAACAAAAGCCATCATAATAGAATAATGAATATCAGTCGAAAGCCACATACTAATATTCCATACATAGAAAATTTTTCCCTTTGTGATAAATAAAAGGATTGTCATTATTACTACTACATCTAATACGAATGCTGCTAACCTATCAACTCTTGATGCTAATATGGTTCCTTCTGGCACGCTCCAATGGCCTTCTTTCTGTGAAACTATGGCTTTCGCTAAATTTCCCTTACCTGAATTGAGTGATATTGGGTTTTCATGATTGCTCATAACACATCTCCTATTGATGCCAAGGTGTCCTCATCCTCAATGTTATGCATTATAGATTTAAACAAATTTAAAGAAATTATAGTATCATAATCCCGTGATAATTATACGCAATGTTTCAGCGACGGTGAGTGTTAGGGGGGGAGTGGTAGTATGTGGGACCGGTTTAAAAATTGGAAAAAAGACAATACTAGTGAAACAGTATGTCCCTTATGTCAACACAAAAACCCTGAGAAAGCAGAAACATGTAAATCCTGCTCTTATCAATTGAATAAACCTAGTCACGAACAAATATCTAATATTGAAGAATCTGAAAAAAATTCTTTATTTGATCAACTAATGGATGAATTTGATGTTGAGAAAGAAGATGAAATAATAGATTGGTCCAAAGCTACATTCAAAATGGATGATGTTACGGTGGATGTAAATCAATATACCGAAGAAGAAGAAGTATTCTTGAGTAGCAAGCCAAGTTTCGCCATGACAAAAGGTACTATTGAAATGCCTAAACAACATGAACAACAAGAAGATTATCAATTAAGCCCTGATGATGCTCCATCAATATCTGTCAAGTTCGAAATTCCTGTAGAACAACCTGAGATAATTGAAGAAGTTGAGTATACACCAGTTGAACTAATTAAACCAACTTCTGGAACTCCGGATAATGTACAGATAATATCTGCCGATCAAATAACTGAAGAAATTAGTGAACTTACAATTCTTGAAGCTGCAGATTTTGATGGCGATGGCGACGTTGATGAATATGAGGAAGCGTTCTTTAATGATGAGAATAATGAGGTGGAAATAGTTGATGAGATAGATTCAGTTAACAATTTTTCTATCATTCCATCCGCACCATTGGACCTACCTCCATTTATAAAATCTGAAAATATTCTTATAGAAAAAGAAGATAATAATGCCGAAGATGAAATAATTACACTACCTTCAGCACCAGTGATTTCATCAATTAATGAAAATCCAATATTTTCTAATACAATAGATAATAAAATATCATATTGGCCTTGGAAGCAACAAGATGAGTGGATGTTTTCAGAACTTAAAGGCCAGGTTTTATCAGCAATGAGAGCAGCTATAGATAAAAATATTGCACAAGCCACTGTTATAATTGATGATGTAGGGCCTCATTTAGGCAATCAAACTAATTTAATGTATCCAATAGGCAAACTTTTAGATACTATAGGAAGAAGAAATGCTGTAGATAAAATGATAACTCTTGCCTCTAAAGATCTACCCAATGATCCAAACGTAATACAAGCAAAACAAAAGTTACGGCCATAATATACAAATTTCTACATAGATATGATGTACATCGACACAGCCGTCTTAATTAGTATGCCTAGAACTACATCTTCAATAAGGGTAAACGATAATTTAATTTTACGACCTGCAACACAAGAATATCTTTCAGACTTGATAGAAGCATTCGAAGAAACATGGCCAGAAGTCAGTTGGGCTATGCCATGGATAGTATCTGAAAAACCATTATATTCACAGATTTCTAATTTTATTAATGAAACAGAAGAAAAAGGTAGAAAAGGTATCTTACATCATTGGGTTATCATACGTGCATGGGATAATTTTGTTCTTGGATTAATAGGATTTGATCGCATTACTCGCTCGGACAAGGCTGTTTGGAATCTTGGCTATTGGGTTCGTAGCTCAGAACAACAACGCGGAATTGCAAGAATGTCCGTTGATGCAGCATTAGATTGGATTAAAGAAAAAAAACCGGTTTTTATAGAATTAAAAGTCGACCCAAATAATATTCCAGGCAGAAGTACAGTTTTTCGAATAGTAAATGATTGGAATGGTAAACGACATATTGAGGGAGACGCAGCAATAACTATTTCTGGATTACGAACCATGCATGAATGTTATTTAGTTGAGATATAATTACTATTTGTATAGGTAATTAATCTAACAGTTGAAATCTAAGATTCCACCCGTGGCACATAATAAGTTCCCGAAGGTGATACATTGTCAAATTTCAGACCACATCAAAATTTACCAGATGAGGACTCTGATGAAACTGATGAATGGTTAGAGTCACTTCGCTCAGTTGTAGATAATCATGGGCTAGAACGTGCAAGGATGTTATTACATGAATTAATGATAGAGGCTAAATATCTATCCATACCAATTAATCGAGTATCCAGAACTCCTTATCTGAATACAATTCAATTAAATCAACAACTACCGTACCCTGGGGATTTAAAATCTGAAAATAAAATTCAAAATCTAATATTATGGAATGCCGCATTAATAGTTTCGGATGCAAATAGGAGAATAGATGGAATAGGAGGACACATATCCTCATACTCATCTAGCGCAACTCTTTATGAAGTAGGTTTCAATCATATATTTAGAGGTAAAGAAAATAATGGAATTGGCGATGCGTTGTATATCCAAGGCCATTGCAGCCCAGGAATATATGCTAGAGCATTTTTAGAAGGAAGAATTTCAAAAGAACAACTAACTAATTTTCGACAAGAAGCATTTAAAGATGGATTATCCTCTTATCCTCATCCAAGGCTAATGAAAGATTTCTGGGAATATCCTACTGTTTCTATGGGTCTAGGGCCTTTAGCTGCTGTAATGCAAGCCAGATTTTGGAAATATCTGCATATGAGGGGCCTAGCCGACACATCCGAAAGTCGAGTATTTGCATTTTTAGGCGATGGTGAAATGGATGAGCCAGAATCTATTGCATCTATAGCAGTTGCAGGAAGGGAAAATCTAGATAATTTAATAGTAATAATAAATTGTAATTTACAGAGATTAGACGGGCCAGTTAGAGGAAATTCAAAAGTTATCCAAGAATTCGAAGGACTTTACAGAGGGGCAGGTTGGACTGTAATCAAAGTACTATGGAGTTCGGGCTGGGATCGTCTAATGATGGCAAAATCCAAGGGAATTGTATTGGCAAGAATGGAAGAAATAAATGATGGAGATTGGCAGAGAATGAGTACGTTGGAGCCTGCTTTATTCCGTTCAGAGTTCTTTTCGAGTAATGTGGCTTTAGAGAAAATCGGTAAATCTCTTTCAGATGATGAAATATTAGGTTTAACAAGAGGCGGACATGATCCAATCAAGGTATACTCTGCATTCAAAGCTGCTGAATCAGCAGAAGGCCCCGCAGTTATACTTGCTCACACTGTCAAAGGCTGGGGAATTGACTCCTTCGAAGGACGAAATTCAACTCACCAAAAGAAAAAAATGAACATTGGAGATTTAAAGGCCTACAGAGATAGGCTAGAAATTTCAGTTAAGGATTCAAATTTAGAAAAAAATCCATTTAGTGATTTTGATTCAGACTCAAAAGAATTTGAATATCTAATAAATCAGAGAGAAAAATTAGGAGGCTTTCTTCCCTCCAGAAAACCATGTAAGATTGAGATAAATTTACCAAATTCAGAAGTATATTCTGATTTTAATAAAGGTACGCCAAACGGACAAAAAGTATCTACTACAATGGCCTTTGTTCGTTTATTAAGGAAAATAATGAAATCTAATGTTGGAGAAAAGATTGTCCCTATAATTCCAGATGAAGGAAGAACATTTGGGATGGATCCACTTTTTAGTGAATTTGGAATATTTTCTAGCCAAGGTCAAAAATATACTCCTGTAGATCATAAAATGTTACTTAACTACAAAGAATCAGAAAGTGGGCAAATATTAGAAGAAGGAATATCCGAAGCTAATGCCATGGCATCTTGGATAGCAAGCGCGACGTCATATTCTCATGCAAATACTCCAACTATGCCATTTTATACATTTTATTCTATGTTCGGATTTCAACGCGTCGCAGACCAAATATGGAGTGCAGCAGATGCTAGGGCACGTGGCTTCTTGATGGGTGCTACAGCAGGTCGTACAACACTAAATGGCGAAGGATTACAACATCAAGATGGCCATAGTTTACTCATCGCATCCACTGTGCCATCTTGTAGGGCCTGGGATCCTGCATATGCGTACGAATTAGCCACAATAATAAAACATGGTATGAATGAAATGTGGGGCCAAGAACTAGACGTATTTCATTACATAATGATCTATAATGAAAATCAACAGCAACCTCCAAAACCAGATGGCATAGATGAAAAAATTATCAAAGGAGGTTATAAATTAATAGAAGGAAAAAATAATGATAATCCAAGAGTGAGAATACTTGGGTCTGGTCCAATATTAAAATATGCTAAACAGGCACATGAAATTCTAAACTCTAAATTTAATATTGATTCTGAACTATGGTCTATTACTTCATACGGCGAGCTACGCAGAGAGGGATTATTAGCATCCCGGAATAATAGATTAAATCCCCAAGAAAAAACAATTCCCTATGTTAAGAATTGCTTTGGAGATAAAACACCAACCGTAGCGGTCTCAGATCATATATCTGCAGTGCCCGAAATGATTCAGCGATGGGTAGGTGGCCATTTTATTGTTTTAGGGACAGATGGTTACGGTCGCTCAGATACTAGAGAATCTTTACGAGAATTTTTTGAGATTGATACTAATAATATTGTTTTAGGTGCTATTTCAGCATTAGAAAATGATGAAAAATTACCACCTGGTAGTGTAGAAAATGCGATAAAAATTCTAAATATTAAAACTAATATAATAGATAAAACAAAGTGATTTAATGGGTAGATTATTTAATTTTATAAAATATTTTTTTAGATTGATACCGATGATTATTTCAGGATCATATATTACTTACAAAACATTACCTGAAAAATCTAAACAAGATCTACTAGAAGTTGCTAATAATCCACAAGGATGGGGCCTTTCAATTGAGAAAGCATGGGACATATCTAAAATTTCAGCAGAACATTTTAAGGATACATCAATGACTTTAGCAAATTTACTCATAGGTCGAAAAATTTCAAAAAATGATAAACTAAAGGCCAAAGAAGATCTAGCGAAATTAAGTATCATAGTTCCACCATTACGGATTTTTATGATTCCCGGAAGCCATATTTTGTTAGGAATTCTTGCTAATGTAACTCCATGGAGGTTGATTCCTGATGAATGGATACCAATCAATGCACTAAAGAAGATACGCGAAGGAGTCCCTGAACATAAATTGGAAGAAGAAAGTACAATAATGAAAAAATTATTACGTAGAAATAAAATAAATTAAAAATTTCCTCTTCGTACATCTTTTAAAGAATAATTTTGTTCTAAAACATCCTTTATGGTTACCCAATCAGGTGTAGTGCCATCAATCCATTCGTATCTATGGCCAGGGACCAATCTCCAATCCGAGGGTAGACTATTTAGTAAATCATTAGCAAACTTTAGACTATTAATTTGTGCATTTGGATCACTACCAGGAAGGTCAACTCTTCCGGAATGTGCAGTAAAAAGCAAGTCTCCTGCATGATAAACACCATGTCCATGAAATGTAAGATGTCCAGGTGCGTGCCCAGGTGAATGAGTAATTTTTAAATTTATTTTACCAGCATTCCACTCAATCATACTATCTGGGGGATTATTCCAAGTGGTGGTAAAATCTATTTTATTAAATAACTGATTATTAAATAATGTATTATCTAATAAATCAGGTACTTTGGCTTCTTCATGACCTAAAATAAGTATTTCTGGAAAATTATTTATCATCTCAGAATAACCCCAAGTATGATCGCGATGAGTATGAGTGTAAAGTAAATGAGTAGGTTCCAAACCTATTTTTTTAAGTTCTGAAATCCAAAGATTACTATCAAAAGGATCAATAATTACTGCTATTTTTGCCTCGCGATCTATAAATGCAGTATTCATATTCATAAAATCTCCCATTTGTGTTATCCATACTTCAACTCCATCATCTCGAATATCAATTGCAAACTCGCCTTTTGTCAGCATATTTACTCCGAGCAGACCGTCATGGATAGGTCTAACGGTATATTTAGAAGCGTATACTTCAAATCAGATATAATAGGTCGACTAATATGGAACGAATACTCTATTCTTCCGTCTTTTATTCCTTAAATTCAGCTTGCTTTTTAATTAAAAGAGGTTTTTAATAGTCTTTTGGACATTAATGGAGGTAATTTGATGGAATATAATATTCAAGAAACAGAAATTTATTGGCAAAAAGAATGGGCCAAAGCTAAAGTTTTTGAAGCCAAATTAGATTCCAAAAAGCCAAAATTTTACTGTTTAGAAATGTTTCCATATCCCTCAGGTAATATGCATATGGGCCACGTTAGAAATTACTCTATTGGGGACTCAATGGCTAGATTTCAAAGGCTAATGGGGAAAAATGTACTATATCCAATGGGGTATGACTCGTTTGGAATGCCTGCGGAGAATGCTGCAAAAAAAGAACAAGGACATCCTCACAATGTAACTCATAGAAATATTGCAAGTATTAGAGCTGATCAGGAAAGAATGGGTTATTCATATGACTGGAATCGGTCTTTAACGACCTCAGATGTCGAATATTATCGTTGGAATCAAGAGATTTTTTTAATGCTAAATGAAAAAGGCTTGGTCGAACGTAGATTTGCACCAGTTAATTGGTGCAATGATTGTGATACAGTATTAGCTAATGAGCAGGTAAAGAATAATCGTTGTTGGAGATGTGGTCTAGAAGTCATTCAGAAAGATATGGCACAATGGTTCCTAAGGATGACTGATTATTCTGATCAATTGCTTGATGAACTTGACAATATTGTATTTCCTGAAAATGTAAAATCAATGCAACGCAATTGGATTGGAAGGTCCAAAGGAGTTAATATTGACTTTTCCATCGTTGGTTCTAATTCTATAATAGAAGTCTTTACAACAAGACCAGATACAATTTTTGGTTCGACATTCGTAACTCTATCTCCTGAACATCCGCTATGTGAAGAAATATGTAAAAATACAGATTGGCACGCCGGCTGGGAAAAATTAAGAGATGAATGCTCAAAAATGTCTGAATTTGAGCGTATTAATATGTTAAAAGATAAAAAAGGAGTTTTCTTGGGAGGATATGCAATTAATCCACTCAGTAAAGAAAAAATACCAATTTATGCAGGAAATTTTGTCGTTGCTTCCTATGGTACTGGGGCAGTAATGGCTGTTCCAGGGCATGATCAGAGAGATTTTGATTTTGCCAAAAAATATAATCTACCTATTAAAAATGTCCTTGTTGATGAACACGCCAAAAATCTTGATACGAATTTAGATTCTGCATTTGAAGGATATGGTCCAATGATCAATTCTTCAATTGAAAAATTTAACGGCCTAATGGGCGAAGATGCAAAAAGTGCTATCATATCCGAATTGGAAAAGATAAATTTAGGCAAAGGAACATTCCAATATAGATTGAAAGATTGGCTTCTATCAAGACAGAGATTTTGGGGCACTCCAATCCCTATGATACATTGTGATTTATGCGGAGTTGTCCCAGTTGCAAACTCTGATCTTCCTATTGAACTTCCCTTGGATGTAATTTTTAATGAAACTCAAAGCGGTAACCCCTTGGACAATCATCATGATTTTATCAATGTCAAATGTCCGTCTTGCGGCAAAATGGCTAAGAGAGAAACAGATACAATGGATACATTCTATGATTCTTCATGGTATTTTATGAGATATTGTGATGCAAATAATACCGAATCACCTTTCAGGAAAGAAACTGTAGATTATTGGATGAAAGATGGTATAGACCTGTACATTGGAGGCATAGAGCATGCAGTTATGCATTTACTTTATGCAAGATTTTTTACTAAAATTACACGTGATTCAAATATGATTTCTATTGATGAACCATTTGGTCGATTAGTTTGCCAAGGAATGTTAAATTCTCCAACTCCGTATTGTTCTGAATGTAATGTCGATTACCACGTAGATCTTTTTGATCAGAAATGCCCTTCTTGTAATATTTTATTGACCAGAAGATCAGCAAAAATGAGCAAATCACTTGGCAATACTGTTAGCCCGGGTGAAATGGTAAACATATATGGGGCCGATACTGTTAGATTATTCATACTATTTGGTGCCAATCCAGAAGCTGGAATGGACTGGTCCGATAGTGTATTAGAAGCAAATCATAGACAAATTAAATCAATTATGGAAGCAATAAATACATCATTATCTATGCAAGATTCTCCTAATAAAATGGATCCTTGGATTATAGCTAAATTAGGCAAAAATATAAAAAATTGGCAAAATGTAATGTCCAATGTAAGCATACGTGAAGGAGTTATGATAAGTCATTTTACAATGCTATCAGATTGGAATTGGTATAGGCGAAGAGGAGGAAATAATTATCAAACTGCTTTACAATTTTTGGAAGGTTGGTTGCCAATGCTAGCCCCAATAACGCCACATTTGGCTGAAGAGTTTTGGCATAGGATGGGGCATAAAGAATTACTAGCAGAATTTCAATTACCTGAAAATAAAATACAAATCAATAAAGATATGGTATTAGAATATGAAAATTATTTACATAAGGTAATTGATTCTTCAAGAAATGTCAAAGGACTTGCAAAACGT
Source organism: Euryarchaeota archaeon UBA557 (assembly GCA_002503285.1). GTDB lineage: Archaea > Thermoplasmatota > Poseidoniia > Poseidoniales > Thalassarchaeaceae > MGIIb-O3. Next base: position 34,213 of record DARI01000005.1, on the reverse strand, counting down.
CATACTGATTCAAAAATAACAACCATGGTAATACAAACAGCACCAAAATGGATGTATGATTTAGCAAGAGAAGCAATTGTATTACAATCTAAATATTTCGATTTCAAATCTAAAGGAATAGATTATTTGAAATCACTGCCAATTTTTAAAAACGAACAGATTAGAGGTGAAATATTTAAAATATGGACTAATTTAACTGTAGGCAGTAAAAAGAAAAGAGGAAAAATTTTCACATGGTCCGAAGATGATAAAAAACTCATTTTAAATATGTTCGATGAATCAGAATTTTTATCATCAAATAACTCATTTATTGCAAATGAATTGGAACTAGATTTAGTCAGAGTATATTCTGTAGGAGAGGGCCCAGATGTTGCAGGAAAAGCCAAAGTTGCATTCCCCTTGGAGCCTGCCATTGCATTTAGTTAAACAGCAAAAAGACAAACCTATTTCTCTCGGTGGGTTCATGGGGTACTTTACAGTGGATGATAACGTTGAGCGAACCTAATGGCGAAAACACAAATCGCAATCGACGTGTGAAACGTTTGCGCCGGGATGATAATCAAAACAAATCAAATGAAAAACTAAATTCACAAAATTTAGAGGCTGTAGAAAGAGCATTATCACGATTTCAAATATCACCACCTCCTCAAGGAATACCGGATACTATAGATCCAGAACCAACTACTATTGAATTAGAATGGCTTACACATGGAGTCCCAAAGGAAACTCAAAAGATAGTTGGCGATATTGTATGTATGCCAGGAGAATTTGGTTGGTTAGATGAAGTAAAGGTGACAAAAATAGCCAAAAAAATAAAAAATTATCCTATTTCTTTAGAACAGGCATTATCTTTACGTTCAGCATTAAATCAAGAAAAGAGTGTATATTCACATGGGCGTCTGATGAGCCGTTCAAATGAATTAACAAGACGTTATGATACAGGACAAGGAATAATATCTCTTTCAAAAAAGTTTGATGCACCACCTGTTAATACTTTCCGTGCAGTACTTACTGGCAGAGGTTGGACGAAAACAAGAATTAAGGAAACATTAAAAAATCCTTCTAAACTTAATAAAAGAGATAAAAGTGAATTTGAATTGGCGGAAGAACATGATAAAGTAAGTTCAGTAAATCAATCAGAAACACAATCTGCAGCTGAAATATTCGAAGATATATTATGTAATTATTTTACTTCCCTAGGGGTTAGATTCAGACGTCAAGAAGAATTACTCGCTGAGCAAAAAAAATCCGAAGGTAGGGCCATCATAACTCCAGATTTATTATTTTTAGATGATGTAAGAATAAATGGCTACCCATGTGCATGGATTGACGCAAAACATTTTTTTGGCGCAGATTTAAAGTTTCCAAAAAAGAAAACACAAAAACAAGTTGACAGATATGTAAATGAGTATGGCTATGGTGCAATAGTATACCGTCACGGATTTTGTGAAAGTCTGAAATTAGATGGAGCCACTAAATTAGATGCTAGTCCACTAGATCTCACCTTATTATCAGATTTTCATGAAAAGAGTAGAAATTCTATATCAGAATAGTTTAGAAACTTCTGTGATGGCAGTTTTGTATCCCATCTCTGTTAATTGTTTAGAAATTATATCAATTTTAAAGTCAGGATTCATAATATCCTTAGGGAGTATCACCACACTTCTCCCAAGCATACATAGTAACGAATTACAAAAATTTTGTAAATTATTTTCTTTTATTATTATATTTACATCTTTCAGTATTATAGATCTTTTAGAATCAATTATTAATTCACTATCTATTGCAAAATTTTCTGCTGAAGTCAACAATTCTTTCCATCTGGAAGAATTCCATTCACCTTCCGCAATATTCTTCATAGCTTTTAATCCAGCATTTGTAATTTTATCTTTCCACATATCGTTATTAATGTATTCCGAAGTATGTTTTCCACTTTCAGGCATCCATGCTAATAAAAGTGGAATATCTTCAGTCCAGCCTTCAGACATTCCAGGTCCTTTAGTCAATGAATTGCCACTATATGGGGAACCTTCGGATAATCGCCTTTCAACTCCTCCTGATGCCAATGCTGTAGTATCTCCTAATCCTGTTGATCTCCTACGTTCAATGATATGTGCTACTAAATATGATCTTCGCTTACTTTCTTCATGAGGAATTCCCAATGCACGTTGAAAAGAACTTGCAGCCGCAATAGCTCCTGATGCAGACATGCCAAATCCTTGAGAAGTTGGTAGTGAAAATCTAATATTTAATTCCCATGAATAATTTTTAATCTCTGGAATATCTACTGATAAAACATCTATGACGTCTTCATAAAGGTCATTTGTACCATTTCCATTTAGAAATTTTATATTTAATTTAAAATCTCCCTCTTCTCCTCTAGAAATAACTTCAATTCCATCTTTTAAGCACAATCCTGCCCCCAGACTTCCTTGATTTATGGATTCTTTATGATCATCTACAATTGTAAAAAATAGCGTAATGTGGCCTCCACATTGTCCTCTGCCTAGTCTTACAACCATGGCTCTGCTACAACCTTTTAGAAAAGAAGCCTTTCATTTATTTTAAAGCTTCAGACATATCCTTTGATATCAAATCAAATCGACCAGCCAGCTCCTTAGTAGCCATTGTAAATGCTACTTTCGGAGACATAGATCCATCAGTTTCAAATGATAAAATAAACTCACCAGGAACTTCTTCAATTGTAATTGCATTTTTAAAATCCTTCATTTCTTCAGTCCCTTCTCCAACATGATTTAAATCTCTTTCCAATTGAGACACCTTTTCGTAATCTTCTAATTTCCCATCTTTGAAATCTTTAGATGTTATAGTTAAATTTAGATCCCATAAAATTTTTGCCTTCGTTTTATTATTTATGACTCCAATTTTCCTAGAAGTAAATGCAACTCCGCATACTGGAGACCATTTTGCATGTTGGCGACCTCTTCCCATTATTGCAGTAGCAAAAAATTCAACCATTTGTCCCTTAAATAATTTAGTTAGAGGAATTCCTTTGAATTCTTCAATAATGCTAAGGGAATCATCACCCATAGGTTTCATATCTCCTGCAGTTATCATTTTTCCTTCTTCAGTTCCAAATGCCTTACAAGCATATATCACAGAACATTGAGGACACCCTCGCTGATCATCTACTAAATCTTTACAAGACGGGCACTCACTTTGGAAGTAAAAATCATCATGCCTAGTTACTATTGGCACCATTGCAAGTCTTTGAGCGATTGTTTCATCTGGAACTGGTCCGGTACTTTCCCAAACTTCACCATCTTGTTCTACCAAACCTAATTCAAATCTTACTGTATCTATTGCCATTTTTGGTGTATCGGACATCAGAGAACGTCTGATTCCACTCAATAGAGACCTATCAGTATCTGTAAACAAAATTTGTATGTTATTGGCTTCTTCACTAATAATTTTTACTTTAACCATATAATCACCTCATACTCTCCTACCGCGTCTTCCGCCTTTACTTTTTGTCCCATCCGTAGGAATCGGAGTAACATCTTCGATACGTGTTATTTGAACCCCTGCTCTAGTTAGTGCTCTAATTGCGGCAGTTGCACCAGGGGCATTGTTGGATCTATTACCTCCGGCCCCTCTATATTTTACAATTACTTGATTAAAATCTTTTTCAGCCAGCATTTCTGCAATTCTTTCAGCAGCTCTTGTAGCCGCGAATTGACCACCAGAATCACTACCTCCTTTGGTCACCATTCCACCCGATACCTTACAGATTGTTTCGCAACCGGTAAGATCAGTGGCTGTTATCAATACATTATTGAAAGTACTGTAAATATGTAGGATTGCCTTGTGCCCCATTATTTTTCCTCCTTTGGAATTGTTTCTTCAACAGTTGGAGCTTGTGCGGCATCAGATTTAATTTTTTCAACAAAATCTTCTGTTGCTTGTCTTGGATTTTCATCATTCTGTTGTTCTGGATCTTCATCTACTCCAACAACTCTCAACCTTTCTAATTCCTGACGGAATGTAGAATTATCATTCATGAACGGAGAATTTGAATTATATTGCAATGCATCTTCTTCTTCTTTCATGATATGATATCCCGGAACTGTCATTTTTTGTGGGCCTATCGAAATATGTCCATGCATGATTAATTGTCTAGCAGATCTCATTGTTGGGGCTAATCCACGCCTGTAAACAACTGACTGCAATCTTCGAGAAAGCATTTGATCCACATCAATTTGAAGTACATCCCCAACCGATGCACCTTCAGGTAACAATCCTCTTCTTGTTAAAGAATTAATTAATTGATCTTTTTCTCTTGCGAAATGACCTTCTGAAGTGTCTACTCTTCCTATCAGCTTCATTGCTTGATTTCTATATCTCCTTAGTGAAGTTTTCTCTCTCCATATTTCTTTCATACCGCCTGTTTTTTTTAGGCCATACTTTTCTTTTAAAGCATGTTCCTCATCAATCCTTGCTTGTTTCCAAGGATGTGTTGGCGTTTGTGTCTTAGACCTTGCAAATTTTGGATCACCCATTCTTAATCACCTCTATTTCTTCTTTACAACACCGAGTGTTGTTCCTGATCGACCATTAGACCTTAGGCGCTGACCTCTCACTTTGTGACCGCTTCTATGGCGCATCCCTCTGTAAGTTTTCATACCTGCTAATCTAGATATGTCATCATCACGTGTTAATTTTACTTCGAGGGAAACTAGATGAGCATCTTCGTTACTTTCTAAATCACGTTGCCGATTCATCAACCACCACGGTGCAATTGTGGCATAATCATCTATGGCAGATCTTAACGAGTCTTTTTCTTCTGTAGAAAGTAATCCTCCTAACTTTGTACCATCTATTCCAGAAAGCCTACAAATTTGCTGTGAGGTTCTAACTCCAATTCCTTTGATTGATGTTAATCCAATCGATATCGGGCTTAAGCCATCGATGTCACTTTCTGCTATTCTAAATATGTAGGAGAAATCATCTCCCAATTCTGCTTCATTCACTTTTGCCATACCGGTTCCCCCGTGTTCACTGTTTCCAGTGGCCCAATGGGCATCCTCGCGACTTACCATCCCTATTTGAAACACACGGAGTATAATTTATTATTAAAAAATATTTAATTGTCTTCTTTACATACTATATACAGAGGATGACTAGATTGCCCTCTATCTAAGTCAATATCTATCATGAATGCTTTAGAACCTTCTTTACCCTTCAATTCAAAATCTAATTTTCGTTGGATTTTAGGGTGCATTTCTGGGTCCATATTACATCTTAGTGTCACTTTATTTATTTCGTATCGTAATGCTGCAGCAGCAACTTGGTCTACGGTCCGTAGTTCCGGAGCGCTCAATCTATGTTGTACTACCTTTCCGCTGCAAACAACAAAATCATTACTATTTTCATGTTCAAGTAATGGTTCTGTATGTATCAATAGAGGTCTTCTGCCCTTTAATCTCAACCATGAATGCCCACAACCAGGTGGTATAATATTTTTTAACCAGGCTTCTTGTAATCCACTTTCTATCAATGATGCATCAATTATGGATATCCAAGATCCAAATGGTGGGGGCTTACTTAATTCTACAAGTTCAGATTTATTTGGTAATCCTTCAATTTTAGCCATTATATTCTTTCTACCCACTCGGATGCACCTATGGCTTGATTTAGAAGAAATTGACCCGACCCATACTGACAACCTATCAACTCTTCCTCCTCCTTGGCTCAACCATTCCCAAGTCAATGGCACACCAGGAAATACTGTTTCTAAAATTGAATCTACCATATTTCTTTGTTGGCCATCTAATCTTGGAGATAGATCCAATAAAACAGCAGGACCCCTTGGCCCAACTTGAAGAAATTTACTCCAAGATGAAAGAAGATTTTTTAGGGATGGCTGCATTTCATCTATGTGATGATTTTGTGCATCTCGTGGCCTAGCCGGATCCAGATGTAACATGGCTATGGGCGGATGAGCCCTAGTTCCAGCATTTCGTAAACTCTTCCAAAATGCATCCATTGCTTCCTCAGATTTTGTTCCATCACCAATAAGAACTCTGTCCATAGTTCTTTGTACATCATCCTTATCTGCATTGATGTACATATTGGCTGCACACAATTTTGCAATCTCCTTATCAATTTCAATCCCTAATGCAGGACGTTTTAATCCCATTGAAAATGCTATCAATTGTACTCCTGAGCCAGCAGCAGCATCTAATATGACGCCAGCTGGCAAATTTTTGATATCTATTTGACCGGCCCTTATGGATGAAATTGACCATGGTGTTGATAATTTTTGCATCTCTTCAGTCATAAAAAATAGTGGGTCACCTTTTCTTTTCGCTTTCGAATTTGTAACTTCTTCTGCAGCGTCGGCAATATTTTTTGAGGGTATTAAATCGATGTGTGTATCGGAGGACACAAGTCAATCGGAGGTAGCCATCAGTCAAGTCACTTTCGCGAGTATCTTTAAGAAATCGGAGCCCTATCTAACTTTAATTCAAAACGAAGCCAAACTTCCTTTAATTCATGATCATCACTTTGTCCGTATGCAATTGGTGGAGGCAATAATGTTGTATGAGTTGTTCCAGTATCGAGACCAGGCATCAACGCCCCGCGATCATTATTGATGTCCAAACCAATAAGTGACCAGCCGAATCCATATATTGAGCCAAAAGAATCTCCAGAATTTTCAGCCCAGGTTCCTGAATCTAACTCTTCTCCACTGTCGGCATTCCATACTGTATATTGAACTTCAACTTTATCTTCACTTTCAATATGTACATCTCTTTGCTCCGTTCCTGTAAATATGTGAATATCGAGCTTTACTTCTGAAGAAGGAGTTGATACATGTTTTGCAATAATACTAACCTTTTCTTCTGAAACCTCATCAAGTAATTGAATCTCAATAATTTGTGTACTCTTACCTTCTAAACCATTCAAAATTAAACTGGTTTCACCAGTAGCAGAAAATATTACATTTTCCACATCAACAGTTAATATCAAGTCTAAACTATTATTTCCTATGTTGTATACTGCAACACTTGCCCTGTCTCCTTCACCTTGGTGCTCCCAATCACATCTCAACTCACCAGGATAAAGGAAGAAATCATCTTGTTCAGCCAAATTATCTGGCCATTCCCAATTATCTTCTCTAGACGTACAAGTATCAAATAATAAATCTAATTCCCAAAGCCATCTTCCGTCAGAATTTAGTATTTGAGAATTATTTGATTCAAAAGGGTCTAGATTATCTATAAAGTATTTTGCTGAAATCCCGACCCATGCCGAAGATAAAATGACCATTAATAGGGTAATTATTGATAATATTAAAGCAACCCTTGGTACTGCCATTTCATTTAATCCAAGAGGGACAGGAGGGTGCTCTATTTCATCCGAGGTATCGGATATCCAAGACCTTGTCACGTTCCGTTGTCGAGGCCCCCTATCATCAAGTTTAGCCTTTAATGGGCAAATTAATCTTATTTTTTAATCTTTTAGTAATTCTTTTTCATTAGATATCCCTAACCAAGCCACAATTCCTAGTTCTATAGCAAGCAAAGTTAAAATTATGAGTAGATTAATGGGATTTAATATCGAATTAACAAAAATCATACTAAATAAAACTGCTAATATCAAATCAAATAAACCTAATATTCTCAAAATTCTTCGTAATTGTAATATACCAATTAACCAAACAGTTGTAGAAAGTAGTACCATTAATATTGAAAAATATATCTGATTATAATAACCAGTCCAGAAAAGTCCTAAAATTATTAATATATGGGCATTAAATGTGGCCATCATAGTCCACTCTTCTCGATTTAATTTTGTTGATATTATACATATTATAAGCATTAATACGCCCAATAATAATACTGCATAAGGTATAAAAATCTTAATTTCAGGAGTCCAAGCACCAAATGATATCATGACCAAAATAATTCCTAAAATCGCGACTCCAGTACTGCTGGGTTGTTTACTTCTGTAACCTTGTCTAATTGTACTTAGAACTGCTAACATGCCAGCAGGACCAAATGACATTATTACAATAGCCATATTCCTCATTCCCCTATTTGGATTAATTTTTGTACTAGCATCAATCTCTCTCTTATTAACTATCCAAAAATCACATATTAAAGTTAAAATTAGTAAAACCTCTAATAATATCCATGGTAAATTCCACTCTTCAAAATTAGTTTGAATGAAAGGATCTACTGTAAGCGGAAAGGGCAATGATTCATTCATTATTGCACCCAAGATCCTACTAATAAAAAGTGGAATTATAAACCAATCAATTGCCACTGGAATCCTATCAATTAAATTTTCTTGATATATCAAAGAAATAACTGTCAACTCCATTATCAAAATAATTAAAATTGCTAAATCAAAAAGTTCATTATTACTACTCAAAGGACCTATATGAGAAATATTATGAATCATCACTAGTCCAAATATGGAAACCGCAATAGGAACTTCCATGCCTAATATATGTGGTAAATTAATGCCCAATGATTTTGTCCTGTATCTTGCAATACCGACTAATAATGTTACAAATATCCCAATAATAAGAAGAATAATTGGATTAGGGCCATTGATCAAACTCACTCCAATTGAAATAATAAAAATTATACTCAGCATTACCAAAACAATAGTTGGACGATGGCTAACATCTGAAGTATATAATTCCTCTAAATTAGATATTTTACCTTGCTCCCTATTATTTTTTCTTCTTTCTTTTAAAGATTCAACCAATGGGTCATAACTACTAATTTCATTATTATCTACTAACTTAATATCGCCCATTCCTTTTTCTTTAGCTAATTGAATTCGTTGATCTCGGAGATTTATAGTTTTTAATTCAGATCGTAATTCTCCACGACTAACTAGCCAAATCGAGGTAAAAATAAATAATCCCACAGATACATATTTCGCTTGGATAATATTTGATTGGAAAGAAAAAGTTGACGTTATAATTATTAAAAATAAAGATGCTAAAGTTGGCTTCAAAATTCTTTCTAGGTTATTTAATTTAACTAAATAAATAATAATTATTATTGTTGTACAAATCAATGCAATCCATATGGTTTCTAAATTGGGCAAACTCTCTGTTTCTTCCAATATGAATCCAACTTTCCTTCCACTTAATGATATCATTATCGGCATAGACATTAATATCATTCCTGAACTAATATGTGCATTATTATCATTTATGGATGTAATGACGAATATAGAAAAACAGATTAAAATGATTATAAATGAATCTAATCCATGAACCCATTGGATAATTATTAATGAAGAAATAATTACAAATAATAAGTTTGAATCATTTCCAATTCTGTAGCCAAAACGTTGAGTTATTGTGTGTACAATTATTATAAATGATAGTATATATAATAGGCTGAAAGCATTAAAACTATTTAGTCGAGCCAATGTTATTGTAGTTATTATTGGCAACCATAATCCAACATTCCATAATTGTAATATTTCTGAATTTTTAATCAATGCAGATATTTCTGTTACTCCTAAAAACTTGGAAGCTAAGTTGATATTTGTATTGCCCAATTTAATATTGACAATGATCATTAGTATTAATGATAATGTGAGATATGCAGCCAAAGAAAAAATTTCGAAATTAATCGTACCTTCCATATTTGATTTTTTATTTACCATCAGAATTGTTTGTAATATTATCTTTATCACTTCATAAACTAATATCCAAAGCCATGGTAATATGACGGTAACTCCTGCCAAAGAAGGCGAAACTCGTTTTAAAGCGAGAAGTGCAGTACTTAGATGCAATATTGATAATAATATTAATAACAATACGCCACTATCTTTTCCTGAATAACTATTACTAGAAGGAACAAGTAAAATTAGAAGCAATAAAATAACAACAGAGCCAAGCCATAATACTCTGTCACTTACATTATTTTGGTCTCTAAGTAAAATATATCCAGTAATTATGGATCCAAGTATGGTAAATAAATCATACCCATCTAGTATTGAATAATTAGAAATTTGATTATTGAATATTATTAAAGTAATTAATATTGGTAAAGAATATATCATGGGTCTAATAATTCTAGTACTTTTAACGCCTCTAACACTAAGATAAGAGCCTCCAAAAGCCATGCTCAGAAATGTTACCATGCCCAGTGCATAGCCCAAATCTTCTCGATTAGCTGTTACTGAGAGTAGTGCGCCTATCATTCCCAATGATACTGAAACCCCCCAAAGACCGGGTTCGCCAAGTCCACTAACTTTGAAGGCATCAGAAAACCAATTTCTTTCTTTTGAAAATTTACTCGCCATAGCAGCATTAAGACATGTTATCATCATTAGAAGAAGGAATAATAATGTCGAATCTATTTTTATAATTACCATTTCACCAATCTTAAAGCCATCTGTAATTGCATGCATTCCTATCCACAGATTTGATGAAGCAATTCCCAATGCAGCTAAATTTCCAGATTTCCTATGAATTGCAAGTCCATGCAGAAGAATCGTAGAAATTAAAATCATAACAGCTACTCCTATTTCTCCTAAAATAGATCCAGTACTAGATCCAATTGCAAGAAGAACTAGGGTAGATTGAGCAGCTATGGCATCATGATTATGGCGATATGCAAGGTATACATTAAGGCATACAAAACCAAGGAGTATTATCAATAAACCTTCAACTTCTATAATTCCCCAATTTCGTAATTCTAGAGATAAGCCATATAATACCTTCATAGATATAATAACCCAAGTTACGCCAAGTAAATTCATATTTTTAACAGGAATCCAAATTTCACCTAATACAAATCCAAAACCAGCTAATATTAATAAAATTAAAATTGAAACGCCTGTATCAAATATATTGCCAACAAGGATACTAATTATGCTATATATTGCAATCATAGAAACCATGATTGCCCAATTGATCTTTCTTTCACCTTCAATGGATATTTCACTCACAATATCTCTATTCGGGGCAGTAGTCACGGTCCCGTCTTTGTGAATGATTCCAGGAGCATTCAAATCTTCACTTTCAAAAGGATCAAAAAATTTTCCCAATGCCTTATCTTCAACTACAGTTTCTTCTTTTATCGTTTTTATCTCTCTGTCTATGTTAGCTTCAATATTATCAAAATTTATATTAAAATCAATTTTAAATTTACGTTCACGAATAATTCGGTCTTCATTGTCCTCCTCATCCATTAGTTAATGAGACATGCACATAGGGAATAAATTACATCCTTGAAGACGTCTTATCAATCCTTCTTTGTCTTGTTATTGATATCATCATCCGTAACACTTGAAACCTATGCGCTACTCCTAGGCCTGTAGAGGTATGTAAATGTCAGATACCTCTGATGAATTAATATCGTCTTTGGGCTCTATTGGCATTCATCCTAAAGGTTCATTAAAAGTAAATAGTGATTGGAAAGAACTACATTCAAAAGCAGTTGAACTAAATGAGGCAACTTTTACGGCTGATGGTGTATTACTAGCCACAACTGGTGAGCGAACTGGCAGATCCCCAAATGATAGATTTATTGTAAAGGAACCGGGTTTAGCAGATGATGTTTGGTGGGGAGAAGTCAATCGCTCAACCTCTGTCTATACATTCGAAAAACTATTAATAAAAATACAAAATCATCTAAATAATGCAGATAATATTTTTGTAAAAGATGCCTTTTGTGGCGCCGATTCCAATCATAGGATGCCAGTAAGATTAGTCACTGAAAAGGCATGGCATGCGGCTTTTATGCATAACATGTTTATTCAAGCAACTCCAGAAGAAATATCCACACATGTGCCTCAGTACACCATACTTCACGCTCCCGAGTTAAAATCAATACCCAATGAGGACGGTACCAATTCTGAAGTTTTTGTGATACTGGCCTTGGATAGAGGTTTAGTAATCATCGGAGGCACTCACTATGCAGGAGAAATAAAGAAAGCCATATTTACGATAATGAACCATATTTTACCAATAAACAACTTGCTTCCGATGCATTGTTCGGCCAATACAAATGATGACTCAGCATTATTCTTTGGATTATCAGGGACTGGCAAGACTACTCTTTCTGCAGATCCCGATAGAGCCCTAGTTGGTGACGATGAGCATGGATGGTCCGATGAAGGGATATTCAACTTTGAAGGAGGATGTTATGCAAAATTAATAGATCTCAAAAAAGAAGATGAACCAGCCATATATGCAACTACAAAAATGCCCGGATCAATTTTAGAAAACGTTGTACTAAATGCCGACAAAACTCCAGATTTTAAGAATAAAACACTTACTCAAAATACTCGTGGATCATATCCAATTGAATATATTGAAAATCGAACTCCCGACTCAATGGCCGACCATCCAAAGAACGTAGTATTCTTGACTTGTGATGCGTTTGGAGTTCTTCCTCCACTTTCTAGATTGACGCCTGAGCAAGCTGCCTATCATTTTATTTCTGGATATACTGCAAAAGTAGCAGGAACAGAAATTGGGGTAAAAGAACCTGAAGCAACATTTTCAACTTGTTTCGGCGCACCCTTTATGCCCAGACATCCAAGTGTTTATGCTAATTTATTATCTCAAAAAATACAGCATCATGATGCAAAATGTTGGTTAATAAATACTGGATGGGTTGCAGGAGGTTATGGTGAAAGTAGCCGTATAAAGATTAAATGGACAAGATCTTTGTTGAATGCTGCATTAAATAATGAGATTCTAGAATCTGACTATGTAATCGATGAAAGGTTTGGCTTTGCAGTTCCAACAAAATGTAATGGCGTCCCTGAATCTATACTTCAACCACGAGAAACGTGGGATGATAAGAAAAAGTTTGATAATGTAGCAAATTTACTTTCTAAAATGTTCATTGATAATTTCAATCAATATAAAGACGAATGCAGTGATGAAGTTATCGCTGCTGGCCCAATAGTTCTCTATTAGAATTAAACCAATCTGGTATTTTATATGATAAACTCAAGACTGCTGGAGTAATAATTATACTTGCAATTAAAGATAAACCAATCATTACTGCACAAAACAATCCAAAAGTTGAGAAAAATCCCATATCTGATTGATTTATTACTGCAAATCCTGCAATATCTGATACAGCAGAGCCAAACAACGCCAATCCTGAAGAGCTCCCGACTATCCTTAATGCATGTTCTACCTGATTGCCCTTCTCACGTTCTTCTCTAAATCTCTCAATTATGTGAATTACATAATCAATTCCGACGCCAAGCGATATAGCCGCGATAGAAACTGTGACCATATTCAATCCATATCCAGCCACTTCAATCATTCCATATAGCCAAATAATTACTAAAAATATCGGCGTAGTTGTCATAATTGCTATGCCAAAAGCTTCAATACCCCAAATTATTATTAAAATAATCGTTATTAAAGCAATTGCTATTGCGGATTCTATACCAACTAAAACGTAAATTATTAGTCCCATAAATAAAGATGCTAAAATCGACTTAATTGAATAACTTTTAAAATTATTTTTTATTTTTACAATATTTTCTTTCAATGTATCTTCAGTCCTAAATCCCCACCACAGAGTCATCATGCAAAATACAAGCCCAAGTAGTAACGTTTCTTGCATTTCATCTTGCATTGAATCTGCGGCCACAAAACGAATAACAGGATCTCCTGTCTGTATTGCCCAACTTATCGGATAATCTTCATCTTGAAACGTTCTTTCTACCTCTCCTCGCTGATATATAGAAGACCTAGACAAATTTTGGAATGGTAACATATCTATTTGTAACTGTTCCAATGCAGGTTCTATAAGTGCAAATTGTTCAGGATTTGACAATCCAAATCTCATGCTCATTTTAGAATATTTGGGAGTTTCGCCCGATATTGTAAGCCACGGCTTCGAGATATTTAATTCATCATCTGTATGAATATATTCTGATACTATTGTAGTTGGCAACGCCGGGTAACCTGCAGTTGCAGGAACACCCCTGGTCAAAATATACCCATAGAGGAAGTTCAAGCATTCCCTATCTTCCAATATTGGAATACTGACAAATCCCTTTATTAAATGCGAAACTTCCATTGTTTCACACCCAATTCCACCGTCTTCTAATTCTTTATTCCATCCAGATTCCTCAAATGGTATTGAATTGACATACATTGCAGCTTGTGTAAACATTAATATTTGATCCAATGCTATTAATTCAACTTCTCCTGTAGGCGTTCTTGAGATTTGATTTGGATCATTTTCATCATGTGAATTCATATTTTCTCTCATTTCACTTATTGCAGAAATTACCAAAGGATTAGATATATCTCCTTCAACTAAAATATACCCGGGCTCACCATCTCTAAATCGTTCATTTACCAAATTAACACCAATTACAAAATCTGATTCATCATCAAGAAAATCATCAATTTCAAAATCTCCCTCTAGTGAAAGTGCCATAGGTGCAGCAATCATGGTAATTATTAATGAAAAACATGCTACTATTACAGCATATTTTGCAGATTTTGATGCAGTATTTCCCAACCATTCTTTTGGAATCATATGAAGTATTTCTGCATTTTCTTCTTGCAGTTTATTTCTCTTATCAAGCCATAAGTCTACATCCATTCTAACCAGTGGAACCCAAAGGCCAGTAAGAAGAAATGCAGCAGCAACTCCAAATCCAGCTTCAATTCCAAATGACCTTAATGCTGCTATTCCAGAAGTCAAATTGGCCATAAATGCCATTATTGTTGTCATTGATGTCAAAAGCACTGCTCTACCTACTTTTGCTATCGATATCTCAGCCGATTCAATTGGCGTTTTACCAGCTCTTCTTTCTTCTTTATATCTGTGGAGAGCATGCAAACTATCGTCTATCCCTAATGCTAAAATCAATATTGGAAGAAGGTTTGAAAATTGAGATCTAAATATTATTTCAAAACCAGTCTTTTGTCCTAATACCATACACCATCCGATTAATCCTTGCATCCATAACAGCGAAAGTATTAGTCCAATTCCTACTATTGCAACATCAGATAACCTTCTTAGATTAAACCACAGTAGAATTATAACTACAAATGTCATCAATACCATTAGATAAGCACTTGATAGTAATTCTCTATTTACTTCTACATTAGGGCCTTCACCCAAAAGTACAGTAACGACCATATCATCTGTTTGACGTAAATCTTCTTCCAAAGATAGATATAACCATTCTACAGAACACAAATTAGAATTATTTACTTCTCTTTCCATACACTCAGAATTTGTATATTTTATCGGATCGGTTATTAAAGAAACACCATCAATTTGGTATCCAAATTCAAAACTGGCATTCATCCAAGAAAAAGTCCAACCTTCTTTTTCCATTAACTCTCTATTCATATTCAATATTAACCAAGCAGATGAGGCACTCCATCTTCCTGGCCCCCATTCCTCCGATAATATTGTACCATTAGATTGCAATTCACCATTAATTGGGCCAATTACTTTACTGTTTACATCCGATAGGAATGTACGATCAATCGATAAAAATCTAAGAAAAGCACCATTGCTATTATTTGCCATTCTATGTGCTGCTAAATCAATATGTTCCTGAGTTACATTTGCGTCATCAAAAGATAAACATTCTAATTCTCCACAGTTTTCCCAATTTGTGGGTGCAGGTTTTATGATAAATTCATTGGGATCAAATTTTGGTTTTGTGAGTAGCGAGTCTCCATTCATAAAAAATCTAAATTCACTAGCTAAATCAAAAACTCCTTCAATTGGTTGTCCTGATATGTCTGATGCCAAAGGTAAATAAAATTTAGAAATTTCATGGTCCATCAACAAATTTTTTTTATCATCAATTTCTTTTAGTATTGTTAGATTTAGAATACCTCCATTTGGATATTCTAGGCCACTATTTTCACCTTCGAAATCAGCAATATGTGATACTTCACTTGGGTTTAAACCCCAATAATCCGACTCTTTAACAAAGATACCAAAACCCCAAATATTTCCCGCTCCAGCAAACTCTTCTCGCATTACTTCAGAAGCTTCTAATTCTGGAGATTCTAGGCTGTAAGATTCAATATCTATGGGAGTTAAAGTTGCAAGAAATCCTGGAATCATTAGAAATGAAATAAATAATATACTAATATGAACTTTTTTTCTCTTTGGAAACATAAAGTCAACGAGATTACTAAAGTCCCTCATTACAACAAATCCACAGAATCTTCGTATTTTAGTAGTTGTTTTTATTTTAGAGACCTACTTTTCGTAAATGCTCTAAAATCTCTCTTTGTTCATCATTTATCTCAATTATTTCCGATAAAACATATTCTATATCTAATTGGCCGCCGGCATGCCCATGCCCCTTTAGTCCCCTTCTATCTCCAATCTTAGTCCCTGCAGGAACATCGATTTGTACTTTTTTTCCTAATGGTGTGATGATTTTTACCTTTCCTCCTAAGAATAGAGTTGTAATTTGGACGGGGACTTCTTGAACTATTCTTCCATTTTCCCATCTTCTACCTTCTTCGGCATCTAATCGGAGAGTTATTATCAAATCTCCAGGTTTTCCTTGCGGATGTTCATGCCCCATTTTCTTCAGTCTTAGTAATTGACCATGTTTAGCATTTTTTGGAACTTTAATTGTTATTGTACTACTCTTAGTCATAACTCCTTTACCTCCACAATCGGAACAACTTTTTGACGTTCCAAAACTAGAGCCACTACACTTTTCACAAGTTTTAAATCTTCGATGACTAAATTTAATATCTGCTCCATTGATTGCCTGCTCAAGTGACACGTCCAAACCAGATTCTATATCTGAACCCTTTATCGAATGTTCTTGATGGTTAATATTTGATTTATTTTGACTTGTCTGCTGCCCCCGACCTCTGAACTGTGAGAACATATCTCCCAAATCAAATCCACCAAATCCTCCACCAAATGAATTTCCTCTATTTCCCTGGAACATCTCGTCCATTCGCTTTTTTTGATCATATTCTTGACGAGCATTAGAATCGCCAATTTTTTCATATGCTGTTTGAATCGATTTAAATCGATCTTCTGCAGCAATATCATTAGGATTCCTATCAGGATGATATTGACGGGCCAATCTACGATAATTTCGTTTGATTTCCGAATCGGTGGCGTCTTTCGAGACTCCTAATATTCGATACGGCCCCTCTTCCACATAACCCTTAGGACATTCAACATTATTCAACCCTCGGAATATCATTCATCGATGCACTAATGATGGAATGGTTAGTGGGAAGAGTGAGGAGAGTACATAATAACCATTTAGAAACTATCGAAGATCCTTAAATGAAATTAAATTGTACATAATTATTACTAATGATTAAATTATTTTAAAGTTGTGATTTTATGGAAACAGAACCAAGAAGAATTACAAATACACATTTAATTGATCATGATGGAATTGTCAAAAAAGGAAATTTTTTATTAAATAATGAGGGTACTTATAGTGTAAGTAAGGGCCATGAAGATGTAATTGAAACAATAGATGGATCTAACCGATTAATAACACGAAGCTTACAAAATTGGCATACTCATATGGCAATGATTCTAAATCGATCAATGGGAGAAGGCCTACCACTTATGGAATGGTTAACAAAATCTATATTTCCGGTTGAAAAACATATTACTCCTGATTTAATAGAAGTTGGAACTAGAGCAGCGGCAGCAGAACTAATCAGTACCGGAACTACATTTGCTTGTGATATGTATTTTCATCCAGATGTAGTTGGTAATGTTATTTCTGAAAGTGGAATTAGGGCAATAATATGCGGGCCAATAACCGATTATTCAACCTCTTCAGATATCAGTACTGGGGCTGCACTTTCTAAAGTAAAAACTCTTATTTCAGATAATAATGGTAAGAAAAATAGAGTCGAATACGGAATAGGAACTCATTCTGTTTATGCATGTTCAAAAGAAACACTACAAAAAGCATCTGAAATTTCAAAAGAAACTAATTGTAGATTAAGTATACATACTTCAGAAACTCGTAAAGAAGTTGCAGAATGCTACGCAGAAACCGGAATGTATCCAATAGAATACTTAGATTCTATAGATTATTTTACCGAAGGAACAGTTTGTGCTCATTGTGGATGGGTAACAAAGAAAGAAATGAGAATCCTGGCCAAACACGATTCTCATGCAGTTCATTGTCCGATTAGTAATCAAAAATTAGCATGTGGTGGTACTATGTCATATCCTGCAATGAAAGAAGCAGGAGTTGATGTTAGACTAGGAACTGATGGCGCAGCAAGTAACAATAGTTTAGATTTACGTGCAGAAGCAAAGGCTGCTAGCATAGTTCAAAAGCATGATCATTGGGATGCCAAAATATTAAATCCCTCTGAAACTTGGAAAATTGCAACAAAAGAATCACGAGATTGGATCACTTGGGACTTAAACAATATAAGAATGAGGCCACATGGGAAAAATGGTGAGAGATTACTTGCAAATTTAATTTATTCTGGTGCAGATTGTCTTGATGTATTCGTTGATGGTAATCCATTACGTAGAGATGGAGTGACATTATCTATAGATGAATACAAAGTTTCATTAGACTTAGAATTAGCAACAGAAGAATATTATTCACAAATATGATTCTTAGAGTTTTTCCTGTTCGTGTCTAACGGCATCTACAGTGCATATTGCCGCCATGTGGACAACATCACGAACGTTATCCCCTCTTTGAAGGACATGAGCAGGCTTCGCTAACCCTTCTAGAATTGGGCCAGTCATTTCCGCGCCAGCAATTCTTTGAAGTAATTTATATGCTATATTTGCAGATGTGAGGTTGGGACAAATTAACACATTTGCAGGGCCATTAAATTTCATAAATGGGTATTCATTTTGTATCGATGGAACTAATGCAGTATCTGCTTGCATAGGGCCGTCAATTACCAAATCTGGATCCAATTCCCTAACAATTTCTATCGCTTCTTCAATTCTATCTGTTCGCAATTCACCTGATGTTCCAAAATTTGAAAATGATAGCATGGCAACTTTAGGTTTAACTCCAAATCTTTTTGCAACTTTTGCAGTCTGGATAGCTATTTCGGCTAATGTTCTAGGATCTGGATAAATATTTATTGTCGCATCTCCTATAAACGATAATTCTCCATTTACAGTCATCATATACATTCCTACTATCCTATGGGAATTAGGGTCAGGTCCAATAATGTGTAAACATGGTTTCACGATGTCTGGATAATGATGAGAGACGCCCCCTAGATATCCGTCAGCATCTTTCATGTGAACCATCATTGGTGCAAAATGCGTAGGCATCTTTAGTAATCGTACAGCATCTTCTTTCGTAAGTCCTTTACGGCCTCTTAATTTATGATATTCATCGGCATAAATCCCCCTTCTTCTAACATCATATCGCACATCTATACATTCACATTCAAAATTTAATCCCAATTCTAATTTAACGGCTTCAATCCTGGTGATATCACCTAAAAGTATTGGTTGGCATATTTTTTCATTAATACATTGCGCAGCCGCCTTAATAATTGTGGGATCTTCTCCTTCTGAAAATACTATTTTCTTACTAGAATTTTTAGCCTTATTGATAACTTGCCTCATTATAGATCTAGTTAAACCTAATCTAGATTCTAATTCTTCTCTATACAAATCAATATCAAATTCTTCCTCAGTAATTCTTGCAACACCTTCTTTTACGGCTGCTTCAGCAACCGCACTTGCTTCCCAAATCAAGACTCTTGCATCAAATGGTTTCGGAATAATGTATTCCGGACCAAATTGGATAACTTCACCGCTGTATGCAGATAAAACATCATCTGGCACTGGTTCTTTAGCTAGTTTTGCTATAGCTTTTGTTGCAGCCATTTTCATTCCTTCAGTTATTTCCTTTGTCCGAACGTCCAAAGCCCCTCTGAATATATATGGAAATCCTAGTACATTATTGATTTGATTAGGATAGTCAGATCTTCCAGTAGCTATTATGGCATCATTACGAACTTCACATATATCTTCAGGTAAGATTTCGGGATCCGGATTTGCAAGAGCAAAGATAAGTGGTTTTTCTGCCATACTAGATATCATTTTTTTACTAACAATACCTCCTTTTGATAATCCTAAAAATACATCTGCACCTTTCATCGCCAATGCTAAGTCGCCGTCTGAAATATTTCTAGCAAACTCGTTTTTATAGATATTTAAATCTCCCTTATCCATTCTATTTTTTGTTAAAATACCTCTCGAATCAACAAGTATGATGTTATCTATTGAAATTCCAAGTTTTAAGTAATGTTTTGCACATGATATTGCAGATGCTCCAGCACCGGAAACAACTACTTTCACTTTCGAAATTTCCTTCTTGACTATCTCTAAACCATTTATTAGTGCCGCGCCAGATATTATTGCAGTACCGTGTTGATCATCGTGCATAACGGGAATGTCCAATTCTTGCTTAAGTCTTCTTTCAATCTCAAAACATTCAGGTGCCTTAATATCTTCAAGATTTATTCCTCCAAAGGTCGGTGCTATAGCCTTTACAGTCTCAACAAAGCCATCTACATCCGTCTTGTCTATTTCAATATCAAAAACATCAATATCTGCAAACGCCTTGAACAATAACCCCTTTCCTTCCATTACAGGCTTACTGGCTAAGCTTCCTATATCTCCTAAACCTAGAACTGCAGTTCCGTTGCTTATAACTGCTACCAAATTTCCTTTTGAGGTATACTTATATGCATTATTTGGATCCTTTTCAATTTCCTTACAAGGATATGCCACGCCTGGTGAATATGCTAAAGATAAGTCTCTTTGGGTTCCATGTGGTTTTGTTGGAATAATTGCAATTTTTCCAGCAGGATTCGAAGCATGATATTCCAATGCGTCTTCTTCCAGTTTACTGTCGTCCATCAACAACCCCTCTGATAGAACGGAGAAACTATATGATATCATGCTATCCTGTAAAAATTAGTCTTTATTGATGTATATTAGATATTCTTATACAAGTTATTACATAGTAATATCTAATTTAAATACTGAGCAAATCGAAAACTTACTGCCAAACTCTTCATAAATTATACATCGAGCGGGTTTATTCATGATTGTAGTTAGTGAGGTTTACACTGACGGATTTTTAAATCACGTAAAAAGCAGTTTCATATGCTTTTGCGATTTTTTGTATCAACAATATAATGATTTAATATGCTTTTGCAATTAAGTAAAAAATTATGGTGAGAATAATGAAATTTAAGGCATCAACTTTTATCATCACCTTCTTGATGATATCTTTGCCATGGTCTTCCTTAATTTCAAACAACCTTGATGAAACACACATGACAAACAATTCTCCAACTCAAAAGAGTTGGGGGGTTGGAGGTAGCAATGATACAGGTTGGATTGACTTTATTGCAGAAGGTGCAGACCCAATTAACGGTACTTTAGCGAAAGGCGACGTGTTCTTGGACTTTGCACCTGGGGCAATTATAGATAACTTAACATTTGAAATATCTGTTAATGGCAGTGAAGGTTATTGGTCAAATCAACCTCAAATATCCTTAATTAACACTCAAACACAAATACTTGACTGGTCAGGTTACGGCGACTTAGGCCGTCAAGAATCTTTTATCGACAATCCTCCTAATGTTCAACAAGGCATCCTAGATGCCGCTCTATCTCCAAATTCTTTAAGTGATGCATATTGGAATATTCCTACTGGAATAACAATAACCGATTTAGTTATAGAGGCACTCAGACCTGTAGATCCGAGAGTTTCATTTACTCCAATTGATATTACGATATATGATTCTGTAGTAAATCCTTTAGACGGTAGTCTTATGATTTTAGTTGATGATGATTTATTAAGATTAGATAATAACTCTCATAAAACCATAATTGATATCGAAATTGGAATTGAAGGTAGAACTTTGACCATTGACTCGAAAAATAATCGGTTGATAATTGGGACTGCAGATGGCTCAACTCTTGCTATGGATTTATCTAATTCAGAACCAATTCAAAATTTTCCTCTAGACACCAATGCCTCAAATGTTAATCCAATTATCTCTACTGTTCTGGATGATTATAACATCTTGTGGTCAGTATCAGAATGTAATCTAAACTATCTCGAACCGGGAAAAGGCACTACATGGATATCAATGAGCATTTGCCGTAATGATGACAATATCATTACTCCCAGCGATATTATAATTTACAATGACACCATATATTTAGCAACTGAAACATTAGGAATGTTACAAATAAATTATACTTTTGATAGTGCCGGATTACTTTTTAGTGATATAAAATTTAATGTTCTTGATTCAAGTAATTACTTATCTGGTGATAATGTAGTAGATTTGGAATTAATCAATAATATTCTATATGTAGCAACCCAAGCATCTGGAATAAGTAGATTAAACGTTAATTCTGAAACATGGTTGCCCCCTTGGTCCTCTAATAATTTCTTATCATCAAATAATATTCATGGAATGGCAGCTACTTCTGGTTGGTTACATATCTTCGCAGGATCTTCTGTACACGTTTATGATACGATAGCTATGATTGAACGTACTACATTATCAATTTCAGATATGAATTTATCAGGTACTGATTATTCAATAAATACTTGGCCTAGCCTTAATTTGCAACGTAGTCCTAATTTTGATATGGTCCTGATTGGAGATTCATCTGGTAAACTAGTAACAGTTGTAGGCGAAGATTTAGAAGATACAATAATTTTAGCCACCAGTCCAAATTCTGGAGACAATGCTCAAGTTACTGTATTTATCGAAGATGAAGATCAAGGTGAAATATGGATTGCTGGTAATCAAATAATAGATCGTTTTGATAACAGAGATAAATTATGGAAAGAAGTTATCGATATTCAATATTTAATAAATGAAAATGGCAGCGCTGAACCGGCGTTAAATATCAATGAAATAACAACGATATTACAGGATTCAAATGATAGAATATGGATAGGAACTAACTCGGGATTATTTGAAATAGATATCGACGGTAATCTAATTTCTATTGGAAATACTCTTTCTTCATCAGATTACGTTACCAACGGAAATTATGTCTCATCATTAGCCTATGATTCAGATACAAATTTGCTAATAGTAGGCCACCTAGGCGATGGGATTAGTTTAATCAATACTGCTTCAGAATCTGTTGAGGCCCTATTTACGACTTCGGATGGCCTAGATTCTGATTTTATTGTTGAAATTGCAACTAGATTTGGAATCGCCTATTTTGCTACTCCTGATGCTGGTGTTATGCGTTTAGATCTTAATAGTCTAGATATTCTTGGCTCATGGCAATCATTAGGAGCAGATAATTTAGATTCTGCACCTGTCGTCGTGGATGGAGATATTATTTACCTCGGATTACCCGGATTTGGACTATTATTAATTGATAGAATAACTGGAGAAATATTGGATTTATGGACAGAGGATGATCCTAATAGTATCCCAGATAATGATATTATATCACTATCTTTAGATTTTTATGGTGGTTTATTAGTAGGATCAGATACTGATAGAAATAATAATTGCTGGAATAGGGGAGATTGTGGAGAATTAGCTCGATGGGATGGTAATCAGTGGGAATTATTACCTACTGAAATACCTGGTGGAAATAATGATCCATATGCCTTTTATGACATGACTAGTGATGCTAATGGAATATATGCTGGTACTAATAGAGGTGCTTGTATGTGGTATTGGCCAACGTCCACAGAACCAGACATAACTCTTAATCAATGCTGGAACGAAGGAAATAATGATGAGTTAAACGTTCCTTCGCGATATGTTCTAGCAGTTTCAACAATTGGGGTAGATACACTTTATGCTGGTACAAATGAAGGTGCAGCAGTTATTAACACTGCCAACGGGTCTGTAATGGATGTATGGACTGCTGGTGATGAAACAGAAAGAGCAAGAATCATTAAAATTGGCGATGTAATATATATTGGATATGAAAATACAGGAATTGCTAGATATAATACGTCAACATATACTTGGATGGTACCTTGGGATGGAACTCAGGGATTCATAGAAGACGATGATGTTACTGTCATAATTCCTGGTTCTCAAGATGGTACTATGTGGGTTGGAGGAGACTTTGGAATTACATTAATCGATACTCTAAATAATTCTGTTTTGTTAGATTGGGAGAGAGGCGATAATAATGATGGCCCTACATTGCCACAAAATCCACCTGCTGATATCATTATTATTGATGAGATAATGTACTACTCATTGCAAAGAGGACAATCTTGGAATCAAAGAGACGAGATTTATCGTGTAAATTTAGTAAATAATTCAAGCTTATCTTCTTTAAATGCCGGAGATCAGGCTGGATTTGATGGAGTAATACATGGAATTGAAAATGTAGGTAACGAATTATGGATTAGTATACGTGAGAATGGATGGTGGGGTGGACCAGGAGATGCAGGAACTATAGTAAGATGGAATATTACAAACAACAATTGGTCAGCCAATTTAGAGACGCTAGGAGATGTTGAAAGAGTAAATGCTCAATATCTTGGTGATTGTTTCCCTATAACGACTTCTTGTGAATTATGGGTGGCGTATGGCGAAAATATTTTACGAAGATTTTCAGCTGGAAATATGACTTTACTAGATCAATGGAATGATGTAGATGGAAGAATTAGAGGAATGGCCGAATTTAATGGCGAATATGTATTTGCAAGTATGAATGGAATTTTAAGATGGGATCCGGTAAATGAAACATGGCTTTCCCCTTGGACTCCAAGCGATGGTCTACCTTCAGAATCACAAGAAGATATTTATTCTATGAAAACAATTGGTAATTCCCTATGGCTTTCTTCAGGATCATATGGTGATGGATTAGTCATGGTACTATACAATGGCAACTGGTCAACATGGGAGATAGATAGTGGAGATATTCCCGATGGATACGGTGCCGATATAGTATTTTGTGATGATATTGTACATGTGGCCATAGGTTTCGAAAGTAATGCATGGTGGCGTTCAGGTGGAGGAATTGCTAGATTCGATACTGCTGATCATGATGGTGACGGCATTACTAATGAATGGATTTCTCCAATAACTGAAGATAATTCTCAAATCTCAAACCGCGATCCTCGTGCTATGGCCTGTGATAATCAAAATAGAATGTTATACATTGGATTTGATGCAGAATCAGTCGGTATAGATAGATTTTCTTATAATTCTAATAATTTCTTAAGTACATTGGATGATACAAATGGCGTTTCCGAAGGAAATGTTTTTCCAGGAGGGATGCTTTATGATAATGGTATTTTATTCGTTGCTCACTTTGGAGATAATTCAGGAATAACTAGAATTATGACCTCAGGAAATACTGCCTCAAATGGTATAGTATTAGATAGTGGGATGGACACATGCTCAATTGCGAGAGCCCCATCCTCGGGTTCAAGAATATATGCAATAGGCCGATCCGGTGAAAGTACTGGAATAAATAGAGTTGACAGACTAGACAATACCGGACTTATTCAAGGAGGTTTTGACCAGTTAATTGGCTTGCCAGGAGGCTCAGTACAGGAAATGATATCGAACTCCACTCATATCTGGGTAACTAGTAGTGATTATTTTGATGCTTATTGGGGCTCTACTATCTTACAGGGGGAACTAATAGAAAACGGTTCTGTAAATTGGCAATATGGAGTTAGGGTTTTTGATGATATCATAAATGAATTGAGATTAGATGGAGAAAAAGTTTGGATTTCTACTGTAGGAGGGGGCCTAATGTATCTAAATACAACTGGAAAAACTTTGACCCAAATGCCAACCGGACTTCACAGAAATATGGATGGATTATATCTTGAAGATGGAATGCTTTATGTCGGTTTAATGGGTTATGACGACTCTTCAGCAGGATTCCAAATATTTGATACCGTTAATCAACAATGGTCTCAAGGAAGTTTAATTGCAGGTCTACCAAGTAACATAGTGAATGATTTTATTGAATATAATAATCATATAATGGTTGCAACCAATGGAGGTATAGGATT
Organism: Euryarchaeota archaeon UBA557; assembly: GCA_002503285.1. Classification (GTDB taxonomy): domain Archaea; phylum Thermoplasmatota; class Poseidoniia; order Poseidoniales; family Thalassarchaeaceae; genus MGIIb-O3. The sequence goes on along the minus strand of DARI01000005.1, from coordinate 8,209 downwards.
ATGGAATACTACAATTTCAGGCTGGGATAATCCAATTACTACTCTTGATGGCCTACCCTCATCTAATATCGAACATTTGATGATTTTACCTAGTCCAATTCAAGGCAATGGGCAAATACTTCTTGGAGGGCCAATGGGGCTCTCAATTCTGAATCAAAATCTTTCATATGTTTCTACTTTGGATTCAGATGACGGTTTAATTGGCGATAGTGTATCTGGGATTGTATATTCTCCAGCAGTTTCAAGAGAATACGTGAATCCTTTAGATAACAGTACTCAAATAATTAATCATGATGCAGCCATTTTCATATCTCATAATGGCCAAGGAAGTACCCGTCCAGGTGTTGCAGCATGGGATTTAGCAACAGATAGACAAAATGGAACATATAATATTGATATGATTCCAAGTAACGATGTAAGATCTATATCGTCAGATATTTGGGGAATCCATATTGCGACAGATAGTGAACCAATTGTACATTTTAATGGGTCTTCGATGCGAATGGAATCAGGAATAGGCGTTGAAGATTTACTATTTTGGCCCCCGTCTCAAATAATCTCGGATGGGACACACATAGTAGTAATCTCTCCAATAGGAATTGATATAATTAAATCAGCAGATAATCATGAACATGTATTCAGTAAAGTAATTCCAGGAATAATTGATGCTGACGTTAAGGATGGATTCTTATCTGTAATTTCACTTAATGGATTAAGAATATTTTCACCAATTGAGACTTTACAAGAAATGCCTAGCCAATATCAAAAAAGAGCTAGCCCGTTGAAGGTGGCATTAGGCCAAGATACATGGGATATAACTGACTTTACACATCCAGGAATGGATATAATTCTAGCATCTGGTAATAATACAATTACTATCAATAAAACTTTGGAGGCTGAAGTTGAACCTGGTAATTTACCACTCTATAACAGCGCTCTTAATTTCTTAGCACCCCAAAGTACTGCATGGGTATGGGCATCATCAAAATCATTAAATTATACAGGTTTTTGGGATTTAGCAGAATATAATTCAGGAATTGAGACTACTTTCCAATCTGCCATTTTCAATACTTTGCCAGGATCTTCTTCTTCACAACTACATTTGCGCCTCCAGTCTCCTCAAGATGGTAAGATAAAAATTAGAATAACCTACGACTGGGATAGATTGGAAGCACCAACTTCAATCGTAAATTTGACTGATAGACCAAATGATGGTGGAGGAGTTCTACAAACCTCTTGGTTACCTGCTCAAGATTCTGCATGGTATGCATATAGGTTATATGTTTGGGATTCTACAAATTCACCCGATTGGACTCCAAACATTGAAGATTTAGATGATTTTTCAGTATATGAGAGAATTACATCTTGGTCAGAGACTTCTGCAGTAATCACTGAAGCTAATCATGACGGAATATCGAAGCCTCTATTCAATGATAGGCAATATAAAGCAGCAATTTCAATTGAATATCAAGATGGATCACTTGGGCAACCTATGACTTGGGAAGGTAATGCCACACCTTCTAATGAAGTTCCAGAACCTCCAAAATGGTTATCTGTTGCACCTATATCTGGAGGAATTTCTGGAGTAGTAACTGCAGAATGGGATGCTTGCTCAGAATTAGATCCATCAATGACAAGAATATGGGCAGTCCAACAAGAAATCTCTAATGCATTAGTTTTGTCTAATTATTCAGATTTATCGTTTGCAAGTGGAAATACTACAGTACTAGAATTAGAGCCCAATAAGACTTATTGGTTTGCAATAGTATGCGTAGATGAAGCAGGCCAATCAAAACCAGAAAATGCAACAATATTTGGTCCAATTGTTACTGCAGGGGGATTAAATGACGGAATACCTCCTTCTCAAATAACGGAAGTATTTGCATATGATGTACCCGACGACGAAGGAGGAAGAATTGAAGTTACATGGGCATCTAATACTGAAGAAGATTGTTCTTATTATGTAATTTATATTTTACCAGCTTCTGGAATACGGCCTCCAGATAGTGTTGAAGGCTGGCCAGTAGCACAATATGTCCCAGATTGCTCAGAAAATTCTGTAATAATAGATTCAATCGGAGATGCTGGATTGGAAAACGGAATAGTTTATTGGATTGGCGTTGTTGCGGTTGATGATTGGGGAAATATTGCTTCAGAACCTGTAAATATAGTATCTACAGCATCTTATTCTGAGACAGACTCGATATCATTTTCACCACCTGAAAAGGTCGAAGGACTGATTGCGTGGGATCATCCTTCTGACGATGGATCATCAATTGATATAATGTGGAATCGCTCAACAGCAGATGACTTTAGCCATTATACAATATGGGTTTCCGAATATCCATTAAATGATTTAATAGAAATTAATCAACATTGTCAAGAAATTGAATGTAATTTAATAATTATTAATCAAAGACAAATTGAAAACTCATTACAATTAGAAATAACTGTTAATAATGCATTATATGGCAATGATATATCATCTTTATATTCATCCATTATTGTACCCTCAATACCACTTTATGTTGCTGTAACAGTTCATGATATAGCAGGCAATGTCTACCTAACTAATTTGGATGAACATATAACTTTGGTAAATCCTATTGATAACCGAGGAGATACATCTCCCCCTAATCGTTTGGAGGCACCAATACTAAAAGATAGGAATCCAGATTCCGGAGATGGTATGTTTGTTGAATTTTCACAAAGCATAGAATCTGATATATCTGAATATTGGATATATGCAGTTGCTGGAAATCCATTCACAAGAGTAAGTAATGCCGAACCGGCTTTAATTGTCGATCGCAATTCTCCTACTCAAATCCTATTAGAATCGCTTTCTGATGGCCAACGACTTGGGCCTTCGTTACCAATATGGGTTGCTGTAGTTCCAGTTGATTCTTCAGGAAACGGATTATTTACAAACTTACAAACATCAATGATAACCTTAGTAGATGAGAATATTTTAGATCCAGGTGCCCACCTATCTGTAGTATCAGGGATACAGACGTATTGGAATCTTGCAGGGACTCAAATAGAAATCAAATGGGATCTATCTACTGATGAAAAGGTTAAGTCATATACTGTATATTACAGTTTACAACCATTTACTGATACAAGGGATGCAATATTATTTATGGCCAACATTACAGATTCAACTATTTATTTCAATACTTTCGATAATGTTACGATTGACCAGGCCGTAACTTACTGGGTTGCAGTTGTTCCTTCAGATGGGGAAGTGGAAAGAATCGGTACAAATCCATTAGAAGTAATCCCATGGATAGATTATACTCCGGAGGGTGGCGGTTTAACAAATAATGATGCAGAAATGTCGTGGCTAGATCAGCTTATGGGAGGAAATATGAATTCTTTAATTGCCATCATATCTTCAATTTTAATATTTATTGGGTCTGTTTTAATAATTAAACCAAAGAATAAATCTGTACCTGAAATATGGGAATTGGGTACAGATGAAGTAGATAAAGAAGATAATTTCATAAGTAAAGATGAAGATTTTGATTTACAAATAATGAGTCCAGTTCCAGATTCAAAAGTTACAAATTATGATGTCTATGAAGATGCTAATTTTGAAGAAGAAATTATTCAGAATGAAAATATTAATCCATCAGAAGTAGAAAATGAATTACTAATTCCAGATGAAGATATGAATATTATGGATGAATTAAATCAAATGGCAGATGGTTTAGACCTCGATGAATTAAATCAAATGGCAGATGGTTTAGACCTCGATGAATTAAATCAAATGGCCAAGAATTTAGAAAAAGAGAATATCGACACGTCCTTTTTAGATGAAATGTTGGATGACCAATAGACATTGAAAGGATGACCACCTTGCGATAAGCATGCTCCACGCCGCTAACCCCACTTCAGAAGTGTGGACAGCAATTGGTTGGAACGGTACTAGCAGTTTGCTAGCAGCAGATTTACACTTTAATCGATTGATAAGACATTCAAAAATTTTAGGAATTACGCTCCCATCAGATTTTTATAAGATAGTTTTTGAAAAAATCATTAATATCGAAACTCCTGAAAAAATGAATTTCAATGAATTACAAACTCCATTTATTGTAAAAGTCACAATCACTAGTAATGGAGATATATCGCTTTTACCAAGATCTAATAAAGTTTGGAGGGACTTGCCCCTTAATGCAATTTCTATGTCAATGCCAGATATTTCTACTCCAATTCTAGGTACTAAACATGCTTCTTGGCATCATTATTTGAACGCAATCGAGCAAGCTAAAATTAATGGAGCAGATCTTTCACTTCTTTTCTCAAACAATTTTTTGATTGATGGAGACCGCTGTACTCCCGTAATATTGGATAACGATGGCGTAGCATATTATCCAAAAAATAGTGATGGTGCACTAGACTCAGTTACTTTGGAACAACTAAGACAAGAGATAGAAATTTCAGGTATTCCGATAAGAGAGGCAAAAATAAGTCTAGATATGATTATGAGATCATCAGAAATGATTGTTTTGGGAAGTGGAATCGGCGTCGGTTCAATAGGTAAAATAGATGGCACAATAATTGGAAAACCCAAAGGCAAATTATTCCAAATTGCAAAAAAAGCATGGTTAAATAGATTAAAATTAGATTGGATAAGTATTGAAGATATGGGGGAATAATATTTGATCAAAATATTTCATCATAGTGTAGATATAGGGGCTGAAAAAAATCCATTAATTTCTATATTATTGGCCCAAAGAAAAAGTAAATTTCCAACTTCAGATGAATTACTTTTGGACTCCTCCGGGCCAATAACCGATCTTTCTGAATATTCATTTCTACCATCTTTAGATAGTATCAGGATACTTTTCATAGAACCAGATAAGAAATCACAAAAAAAAGATTTTTCGGCACTCGAGGGAGAAGTATTATTTCAATCTCAAAGACCTTTAAATATTCTTATTCAAGAATTAATAAATAATAGATGGGTAACAATATCTGAACTATATTCTAATAATCTAAAAGATGCAATGGATATGATAAAGAGTTATGAAATAGATTGTCAAATAAATGAAGAATTGCCAATATATCCAGGAGGATTTGTTGGATTATTGGGTTATGATGTCAATAGATGGGTAATCCCGCTAGATCTTAGACACACTCCAATGCCTGGTACCTTACTAGGCGTTCTTTGGCGGGCAGAAGCATGGTGGATTCATGATAGAGAATCAAATAAATTACATTTAATTTGTACTCCTGATCATGATTGGAAAAAAATCAATATTTCTAAAATAATGAGTAAAATAAAATTTCCTGAAATAATTAAAAAAATTGTCCCAGAAAGTGAAAGTGACGGCGAACATGCAAGAAAAATTTCAAGAATTCAAGACTCAATATCGAAGGGAAATTTGTATCAGGTAAACTATGGAAGGACATGGAAAGGTGAAATGCCAGATCATCCTTGGAATGCATTTCTTAGGATGAAAAAAATCAATCCTTCTCCTTTTGCATCTTGGTTATACGTACATGATCACGGTTGGGCTGTTTCTTCTGCTAGTCCCGAGAGATTATTAAAAACAGAAAATAATATTGTCAAAACTCGTCCAATTAAAGGTACAAGATCAAGAGGGTCAAATGACCAATTAGATGCTAAATTAAGATTAGAATTAATTTCAAGTCCAAAGGAATTAGCAGAACATTTGATGCTTGTTGATTTAGAAAGACATGATTTAGCACCCATATGTGAACCTGGTTCTGTTAATTGGTCAAATTGGAGAATCGAAGCATTATCTACTGTTCAACATCTTGTTAGTGGAATAGATGGAAAATTATCTTCTGGAAAAAATGCTGGTGATGCACTTGTATCTGTTTTTCCAGGCGGGTCAATAACCGGTTGTCCGAAGGCCGTAACAATTGCGGCAATAGATGAATTAGAGCAAAAACCTAGAGGGGCATGGACGGGTTCAATCGGGCATATTCATTTTAAAAGTAATAAATCTGAATGGAATATACTAATTCGAACTCTGGAGGCACATTCTGGCCCTGATTCATGGCATGGAACTGTACAAGCTGGTGGGGGCATAGTGATAGGCTCTATTCCTTCAGAAGAAGTAGAAGAAGCACGCTGGAAAGCAGCCTCAATTATAGAAGCAACATGGGGTTTTAGAACTGGATTCAGCAGCCTTCCAGAAAAAGAAGTAATTATGCTCGATGTTCCTAATATGAATGGGCCCTTGAGTGACATAAAGCCGTTTATAAATAATAATTCTAATAAAAATGGCTTAATTTACCGGGATGAAGATAATCCTAAAATTAAACAAGTTCTCCTTATTGATAACTTAGATTCTTTTACAGAAAATATAGCTAGTAGCCTTTCTATTTTAGGGCACAATGTGAGAATAGTAAAAGGAAGGCCGCAAATTAAATCTGAAGATCCATACAAAATAATTGATTATTGGTTAAAATTATTCGAACCATCTCACATAATAATTGGTCCAGGGCCATCCAAACCTGATAAATCTGAAATTACGATGGGAATAGCAAACTTAGCAGTCCAAGGTAAATTAAAAATTAATAATATGGTTATTCCATTACTTGGACTATGTCTTGGACACCAAGCAATAGGTCAAGCAGTTGGATGGAATTTAATTCAATCACCATTAGGGGCAGTTCATGGGCAACCTTCTATAATTAGACATGATGGTTTAGGTATTTATTCAGATTTGCCTAACCCCTTAGTATTGATGCGCTATAATAGCCTAATACTAATATCAACTAATGATAGATTAATTCAAACTGCATGGGATGAATCAGGTACATTAATGATGGGCTTAAGGCATAAAGTATTGCCAATATTTGGGATTCAATTCCACCCAGAGTCTGTTGGTAGCCCATTTGGTAATAAAATAATTAGAAATTTTATGTCAAGAAAACCAATAACCATTTCAGAAAAATATGCTGAAAATAAGATTAATTAACCGTAGCGTTGAAGGATAAAGTACGATTGGTTAGAATCAGAATCGTATGCCGTCTTGTAGAATTTGTAAGCAAAATTATCCACAAAGTCAATTTGTGTCAGGAAATGGGCCTCGTTATCTTACCTGTGTCAGGTGCGCTGTTGAGCAAGGAATGGTAGATTCTGAGGAAGTCCCGCAACTCTATTCAGATGAATTAGTAAATGCAAGAATGGGGCTATTTTCTCGTAGATATGCGCCTTGGATTTTAGTAATCTTAGGTTGGACATTATTCTTTTCTTTCGGATCAAACATTGGTGTTTGGTCCAATATATTCTTGGTTGTAATAATTTTAGGGACTCTCATTACTCCGGTAATTCATTTCCTTGGAACAGCTAGGTTCAAAGCAAAACTCATTAGATTAACACCATAACCTTCCAGTCGGGAGTTTCATATAGTCATCATTACTCTCAGAGTTTAGAGGGAACGGAGGGTTCCCTATGAAAGCCCGTGAGATTGGAATGACAAAAAGGAGGAGTGAATAAAGATAAAAATATTCTTAATATAATTTTATTACTCGCAGTAAAGCGTTTATTATAATAATTAAGTAATCTTAAATCACTTCTTATATGTCTAATTCTCCTAAATATAAAATGTATATTAAATATAAAATATCGGTAGATTTAGGAAATAATAGGTTTTTTTAAAAAATTAAAAATGGAAGTGAAAAAATGAAAAATAAAATGAATTATACAAAGAATACGAGTTTGTTATTAGCATTTCTCTTAGTAACAATGGCAGGTTCAGTTGGCGTTAGCGCTGATGGATCCGATCCTTTAGATCCATCAGATGGTGGAGCTGATTGGGACGGCGACGGACTTACTAATGCTGAGGAGCAAGATGCTGGAACAGACATGAATAATCCAGATACGGATAATGATGGAATGCCAGATGGTTGGGAAGTAAGTTACGGACTAGATCCTAACTCTGCATCTGACTCTAGTGCAGATCCAGATGGCGACGGTTTAACAAATTCAGAAGAATATTCTGCCGGAACTAATCCTAATTCTGCTGATACAGACGGTGATGGAACATCAGACGCCAACGATGCTTTCCCTAACGATCCTAACGATGGATCTGCAACAGATTCTGATGGAGATGGAATTCCAGATGCCTTCGATCCTGATTATGAAGACGGCGATGGTTCCGGAAACGGCGGCACTGAAGGCGGTGGCGAAGGAGAAGACGGCGAAGGACAAGGTCAAGGTCAAGGTCAA
>DARI01000024.1:168-10370 GCA_002503285.1 Euryarchaeota archaeon UBA557 | reverse complement strand
TCCTAAATCTTTTTTTATTTCATCTACAATATCATCAATTATCCAGCCCTGTAAGGATACCAATAACATGATTATTGCCATTGATACTGCTATTCCAAATAATTTCATATTTGAACGAAAAACCCTAGATATTAGTGCTGATTTAAAATCCTCAACAGGAATCGCATCCAACATTATCATTATACGAACTGAATCGTATTATTCAGACTTATGTATTGCTGATAGTTGAAATATTTATAAAAATAAAAAGATGGAAGTATAAAATAATTTTATTTTTAATAAATATTATATGTAATTATTTAGATAATTTAGAATTAGACTTATTTCTTAAATTAACATTGCCCGTAATCCTTAGTATCATTATGCCCAAGAATCCGCTTAGTGTAAATAATATCATTGAAGATACTCCCGTTGTTGATATTGCTACTCTAATTATGACGGTTGATAATACGAAACCAGTATTTCTTGCGAGATTACCAAAATCTGTGTAAAACCAATATGACATCAATAATATTAATATGTCAGCCAATATGAGAAATGTGAAAAAATCTAGAAAAAATATTTCTCTATTGACAGAACCTCCTCCCTGTATTGCAGAAGAAATCCATCCAGTTAGTGACATTATTGCAATTATGATAAAAAATAGTAGCATTACATTTGCAATGGCCTTTTTTGTTGAGACGAATGATGATACATGATCTGTTAGTTTTACATTAGTATCTATATTATTACTGATATTATAGTATGTCAATGAAGTGTAGAATAGGGCCAAAAATGCGGAACATTCTACAACTAGTAATCCCAAGTCATCATCTATTTTCCAGTCATCTGAGATGTTAATAACTGAAAGTCTCTTGAGTATATCTCTAACAATTAGTAAGGTGGCGATTTCATATTGTTTTCCAACCGCAGAAGAAAATGAATCTGGAATAGTCCTAATTAATTCATATATCTCATATGCCAATAATATCGAAAAAGGAGTATAAAGCGAGGAAAGTGGCGAACTAACTAATTCTACAGAATCTCCTTTTATTTGTATCATATCTGTAACATACAATACCCAAATAAGTAGGTGGGCAAGGAAACCAATTATAGCAGAACTTATTGCTATTTTTCTTACAATCTCGTTTGATTCACTACTCAAAAAAGTATTAAATACTTTATCAGAAAACTCCTCCATCAAATATTTGGATACAGTTATACTATTTATTATGAATTATATTAAAATAATACAATTCCTTTACCTTTTTAATAATTTTTTTAAATTAAGATTCTAATTTTTTTCTTTCTAATTTCTTATAAGCATCAATTATTTGTATTATTGATGCCCAGCAGGACCCCAAACTAGCATGAGTTGAGAAGAGACTTTGCATGCTAACTTGTCCTACTCTTAATTTGTAGGCAGCAATAGTGGCCAATTTATAGCTAATAGGTAATTAATTTTGATTTTTAGACTTTAACTTTCGAAGATGTATTTCCGATACTACTCTTCCAGAAGACTCAATTGCTCCACCAACCGTCCCTAGTGGTCGACCAAAACTATCTCCGATAATGGATACCCTTCTAGTATGTATTATTTTTTCAGGACCCTCGACAGAGTTAGCGTACTTCCAATAATGAGCCTGCCAATTAGATGACGAAACCCCTAACTTATCAGTGACAAAATCTACCACTGATTTCGAATTCAATTTATCACTACCAATAATTAAATCATTTTTGATTCTGATTTCCATCACTCCTTCGCCGTTAGAGTGATGGTATGATTCCCAGTGTTCTGGAATTTGCTCGATTTTTTCGGAAGGCCCCCATACAACCCAAATTGAATCACTCTTTCCATATATTTCTAGCGCTAATGAATCACAAATATCAATCGCTTGTTCGATAGGTAGTGCTACAATAATTCTGTCATACTTATATTTATTTATGCTATTGCGCCCTTTCACAGTAATCTCTACAGACTCATTATTTTCTTCTACGCTGGTTACTTTACATTCATAATTGACTTTAACTTCTTTATTCAGATGCTTTATTATTTTACTTAAAGGTTCGATTGGTAGCAATGAATTACCCTCCATTCTTATTAATTTTAGTCGTTTCCATTCTGAAACATATCTTTTCATCCACTTCGGTAAAGAGTCAAAAGATTTTGATCCAATATGGATTGAAAAATCACTTGTTACCTTTTTCGAAGACAACCTTCCACTGGCCCCTCTTCCTTTGTCCCAAATCGTCACATTATGGCCGAGTTTATCGAGCAACATTGCAGAAAAGCTACCTGATATGCCTCCTCCTACGATTGCAATATTCAATTTTTTATCTAATGTTGATTTTTCTGTCCAATTACTATACCTTTCCAAATCGATTCTATTCTTATGAATCTCAGTTGTTCTTTTTCTAACATTTCCCATAACTGAATCATAAGGTGAAAAAGACCGATCGAACAGGCCAAAACACCACATTATTCCTGCAATAGAACTTGGATCTCTTCCGTCCAGAGCATATCTATTGTTGAAATTCAAAGATATTTTCATAGCATCTTCCGGATCTTTTATCCAGTTAGCAAATGCTTTCCCCCAAGTCATTCGGATATTATTATGCATCACACCGTGTCTGAGCAGACCGATTTGAGAACTGTCCCATAGGGTATCTCCTGATTCTCCAAACTCCAACAAATAAGGAGACATTTCATTAGATGTAAATACTCTTTCATCCCATGAAATTTTAGCCCATTCAGGTAAATTACTCCAACTTTGTGAATCAACTAATTTATGACAATGATGATGGGCATGCTCCCTAAATATCAACAACTCATCGAGAAACTTTTCGGCACCTTTGCCGCCAATCTCTGAAGCGTCTCTGGCTATCTTTGTAGGTGCAATCATTCCATAGTGGATATACGGAGACATCCCACTAACGCCATATCTGTTTGCAGCATTATTACGTGTTTTATGATAACTCGAAAGCCCATTTTGACACCATTTTTTCCAGTGACTTACAGCAGCAAAGGAACCGCCTTCAAAATCAGTGACTGGAACAACTGTTGGATCAATATCGCATAAAGAAAGAATTTCCCTACCGCCATCTTTAGAGAGCTCTTCACGGATATCTATTGACTTGAATGGCGGTTGCCATTCTGATGGAATGGAAAGAATGGTTGAATTTATTTCGGGCCAATTTATATTTAAACGCTGACGAAACTTCTTCTTTGTAGCATTTTTGAATCTAAAAGGTCTGTCCAAACTTTTACCAAAAACAGTTCTAGGTAAAACACATGTAGAATCAACCTCTATCACTGTATTATATTTAATCAAAGATTTAGTCCATTTTTTCCAAGGATTGAGATCCATCAAATCAGTAATAACTATTGCCGATTGAATGGATAAGTCTCTAAGTACTGGCCCTCTATGCCCCTTTCTAGATATGTGAAGAAAATATTCAACACCTAATTCTTCAGCACGTTTGGCAATATCTGCTGCTCCTTCCATCAAAAATCTGTGATGCCTGTAAGATGCATGAGGATAACGTTCATCGATACCTTGGTATACTAATAGTGGTAAATTTAGGGACTCAGAAATTAATCGTGCAACATCAAACGTAGGACATTCGTCAAGCCTTATTGCACCTCGCATCCAATGTAATACAAATTTGGGATTCTTCACTTCGGGACCCTTATGAAATAAGCATCTTTCAGATAGGTGAGGAGGTAACCTATATTCATCAAGCATAGACATCTTTAGTAATCTTTTATTTTCAAATGTTGTTTTTAATTTATTAAATACCAAAAAAAATATAAAAAATTTATTTTTTTTATTTTTTATAATCTTCCTGACTAAATGGCTTCCAAAGGTTTGCAGACCCCACCACAATTTAGGGCAAATACATGCTCCTCTCAGAGGGTAGTACTAGCAAGATCCTCACGCATATTGATGACTTCGAACTTAACAACAACCTTCTTCTCTCATAGGTGCACTAATGAAATGAACTTTATCTACGTTAGGAGTATTTTGTAGCTTTTCAATTATCATTCGATAATCTAGGGCACTTCCTATTGCTTGAATAATGTCGACACAAGAATGGCTGTGTTTAAGGCAACTGTGATTATATGATGTTACTGATATTTTTTGAGAATGTCTAATTTCTAATAATTTATGTTCAATTCCATGTTGATAATAGACAATTAAATGACCTTCAAGTATTTCTTCATCCTTCATATTTTTTAATTCTCCTCGTTGTTGCATATCAGCAAAAAATAAAGTAGCGTCTCGTAGGAACCTACTTCGATTTTGATATCCAGATTTTTCAATTATGCTATCTAAATCATTGGCGAATTTTTTGTCAGTACTAAATGATATTATTTGACTCATATTTTCATGTCAAAGCATCGAGTTAATAATAATTTCCAAATGATTAATTAATAACATTTATTAAATAGTTAATAGTAAGGCGACGGCCATGGAAAGACAATGGAGTAGAGCACTATTAGTGAGTTTGATTATGATTTTATCAAGTTTGGCAGGGTGCCTTGATGCTGAAGAAAATACGCCCGAGCCTGTAACGATTCCAGGTGATAATAATACAGATAATAATACATCAGATAATGAAATCGTTCAAATTCAACCATTTGGTAATGTAATGGTATCTACATACCACGTCGGGGAGTTGGTTTCCGCAGTCGCAGGCGAACATGTCACAATTGAATACATGAGTCAAAATAATATTCCTGTACATGATTATGAACCTTCAGTAGCTGATTTAATTCGTCTGCAAGAAAGTGATCTTTTCTTTTATCATGGCTTAGGTCTTGAACCTTGGGCAGAATCTACACTATCATCTCTCGGGACTAATGCACCACCTTCTTACATGACACACGCTATGCCTCCTGGTCAAGTTACTCTAGATTATGAATCAATGTTGATATCCGAGATATGTGAACATATGTCTGAAGGACCATACGAGGCTACTACGCTTATGATGGACGGCAGCATTCTTCCTGAAATTCATGCTGAGCACAATGTACACACCCTTTCTTTCCCTGAAATGGATGACGACCATGATGATCATGATGGACATAATGGAACTGAAGAGCATGATGATCAAGATGATCATGACGACCATGATGGTCACGATGGGCATAATCACGGCACACCAGAGAAAGTAATTGAGAATCCAGTAAATTGTCCTACTGATACTGTGATTTCAATTTTTCATCTTGAAGAAGGAGTATACATTCTAGAATTCGAGGCAGAAGAAGAGGATGCTTTCGATATGATCGCTCTGAAAATGGGCGGAGGGCACGCTGATCACGATCACGAAGGCCACGATGACCATGATGACCATGAAGGTGAAGAGGACTATTGTCACAACACAATAACTCATGAGAATTATGATTCAAATGAGATTGATTGTGAGGCCGCAGGACACGTTTGGATGGAAGTTGACGATGACCATGATGATCATAATGAAACTGATGACCATGATGACCATGATGACTATGATTTTGATGAGGCCACTCCTCAAGAAATCATAGATTTGTTTGATTCTAATAATGATAATCATCTTTCATGGGATGAATTCTGGACCATCTGGACTGATGATGGCCATGACGACCATGATGACCACAATGAAACTGATGACCATGATGACCACAATGAAACTGATGACCATGATGACCACAATGAAACTGATGACCATGATGACCACAATGATGAAGATTCTCTGAGGGATTTATTCAATGCATCAGATGAGAATGGTGATCAATTACTGGATCTATTGGAATTAGGTCATTTCATTGAAGAATTAGGGAGAGATTATAATGAGCATAAAGGTCATGTCGGATATGTCTCAATCCACATCGATCAAGAAGGCGATTACGGCTTCGCACTTCCGATGGATGTAGAATTTCATATCTTAATGGGAGAAGATGACCATGATGACCATGATGAGGGACTATGCCATGACACAACAACTCATGAAAACGTTGACTTAAATGAGGCCGATTGTGAAAATGCAGGTCACGTTTGGATGGAAGGTGAGCATGAAGATGATGACCATGAAGATGATGACCATGATGATGAAAGCAATAATACAATTATCGCCGAAGATGGAGAGGATATCTCATATGATCCACACAGCTGGCTCGACCCATTAGCATTTGAGGCACAATTAAATATTGTTCTAGAGAAGTTAATTTTGACTTTCCCAGATGGCACTAGTAACTTTACTACAAATGCCAATTCTTACAAAGCTCAATTACAAACTTTGGATGATGCCTTTGAGGATGCATTTGGAGTAAGTGGAACTTGCTCTGTAGGAGGTCATGAGAAAACAATTGTAGCAAATCATAATGCATACTCTTACATCTCTAATAGATATAATATAGAAATAATAACTGTCCATGGCTTAGATCCAGAAGGAGAACCTTCTCCACAAGATATTATCGGAGTCGTTGAGCATATCGATGAAAAAGGAATTTCAGTTCTTTTCGTTGAAGAGTATACTAGCCAAAATGCAGTAAATAGCATTGTTGAAGATACTGGAGTATCAATAGAGATATTGTATACTATGGAAATGGCCCCAATTGACAGTAATGATAATTATATTTCTATGATGACTAAGAATCTTAATAATTTGGTTAATGGAATAGGATGCTAATTACAAATTGGATGTACGAAATACTATCTTGATGGGGGAGTGGAGGTATGCAATTAGTCGACACTCTCCCAACCATCCTAGTTTCAAGTGTATTCTTATTCATTATCGGCTACTTGGTGGTTGAATTTTATATGGCAAGAACTGCTTAAATATTAATTTTTAATACAATGGAATCTAATAGTTCATCTTAGTTGGTCTCTATATGAAAACGGTATCATTGGATAAAAAAATCCCAGAAGGACCGATTCTTAAAATTGATGACTTAACAATTTTTCGATCTGGAAAACTAGTTTTAAAAGACATCAATTTGTCAATTAATAAAGGTGAATTTGTTGGTTTAGTAGGGCCAAATGGTAGTGGAAAGTCAACACTTCTACTGTCTATTCTTGGAGTCTTGAAATCACAAAAAGGTAACATCAAGATCTATGATTCCAGTCCTATGTCGAGAAAACTGCATGGAAAAATTGGCTGGGTATCTCAGGCTGCAGCAAATTTGCCCCGAGATGTCCGAATAACAGTTCGTGAATTAGTTCACTTAGGTACTTTAAATGCTAAAAATCTGTTTTTCTTGTCAAATGATACTCGTCACCAAAAAGTGAATAAAGCAATCAAAATGGTAGGATTACAAGATTACGAAAATATCGATGTCGCTAGACTCTCGGGAGGCCAACGACAACGTGCCGTTATTGCTCGAGCACTTGCAACTGAGGCTGAATTTATCTTACTTGATGAGCCCTTGGTTGGCATGGATCGTGATGCTAGAAATTCATTATTAAAATTATTAGATCAACTTTGCCATGATAGTGGAAAAACGATTCTTATGGTTTCTCACGATTTAACTGCTATACGTCAAACGGCCCATAGAATGATTTTCTTAGAAGAGACCATTAGTTTTGATGGTCCTAATGAAGATTTTCCTGAATTAGAAAGACTTGCAGATTTACGTGGAATTCGACCAGTTCATGAGGAAGATCATAATCACTCAAAATCTCATATAAAGGGGGAAGAATAGTGGGAATTGGTTTAATTATATTTGACATATGTGTTCCTTTTTTAGAATTCATTGCACCAGCAATGCCGGGGAAATATTTCCCATCTTTCTTCAATGGAGTCATTCCAGGTTTACAACGTGCATTGATTGCTTCTATAATGGTCACAATTGTAGCAGGTTTTCTTGGAACATTCCTTTTGGTTAGAAATCTTGCACTAATTGGAGATGGCTTGGCTCATGTATCCTTCGGTGGCGTGGCTATTGGCATCGTTCTTGGTGCAACATCTCCATTGTGGTATGCATTGATGTTCAGCATCATTGCATCCATTTTAATTTACGAATTACAATCTAGAGAAATACTTACTGGAGATTCATCTATTGCTATTTTTATGACGGGCATGTTAGCACTTGGACTTGTATCTTTAAGGATATCTGGTAGGGCTATAACAACTGAAATTCAAGGTTACTTATTTGGTTCCCAACTTTTAATCGACAAAGCTAGCTTAGATCAAATTTCATTTATTTGCATAGGAGCAATAATATTATTATTCTTCATTCGTAATGGATTGCTTGCAATTACGATTGACCCTCTGGCTGCTAGGGTACAAGGACTCCCCGTCCAAGGTCTTGGCCTGTTGTTCAGTATCATTACTGCTGCAGTAGTTGTAAGTATGGTAAAAATTGTAGGGGCATTACTGGTTACAGCACTACTTGTTACTCCCGCAGCAAGTGCGCAATTAATTGGTCGAAGTTTCAAATCATGTTTAGTTTGGACACAAATATTAGGGATATCTTCAGTCATTATTGGATTGTACCTTTCAGCAGAGTATGATGCTGGACCAGGTTCAGGAATCGCTTTAGTTGCTGCATCTATCTTTGCCATAGTTGCCACTTGTCAAATCCTGATAAGAACTTTAATCAATCCAAATGGGAATTCAAATTAAGCAGAATCTGTCTTGGTCATCCAAACAGCCCAGTTAATCTCAAGATGTTCGGATCTGCTAAATTCTGAACAAGATTCTAAAGAATCACATAGCAAATTTTGACGGTTTTGAGTGAGTATGTCAAAAATATCTCCCAATACTATCTCTGAATTTGTTTCATAAATTTGGCGTATTGCTGTATATTCTAATAGATCAAATTTTGAACCATTCTCTAACCAAATAAAATCTCCATAATGCGCTCCACTGCCGTTTATTTCAATGGTACTGTTTCTCCACCAATCGGACTCTGCAAGTCGCGATTGATTAACTTCCCACAGTCGCCCAACATACTTATTCGACGAGAATACTTTGACTGGCTCAATTGGTGAGCCATACAAGAATGTGCTGTTAACATCAATATCGTATCGATATTGCAGGTCCTGAGTAAATACATGAGTTGCTTCAAATTTGTTGATAGCTTGTAGCATCGAATACTCAGGATCTTCGTATCTGAAGCAAGGAGTTTGGGAATAAAGTCCCATTGTGATATCTTTACCAGTAACAATTGTGGTTTTTTCATCCAATTCATAACCAACATCTCTGTAAATATCAGACCAATTCTTTCTTTCATCATACAAGCTTTTTGATTTTGGACCCATATCTTCAATCGCCTGAAACATCGGCCCAAGAAATGTTAAAATCAAAATTCCAATTAAAATTGATGGTACTTTCCACTGTCTAATCCTTTCTTCAAACTCTTCGTTTGAATGGACAATTGCAGCTGGAAGGCCAATACAGAGAAGTGCAAACCAAGGAGTTGAATAGCGTGGCCATCCAAAATCAAGGATATATCCATGCAAAATAACTGCTGGCAGGATTAAAAGCCAGAAATTGAAAATGTATTCCCTTTGCCTTTTCGCAATTAAAAAACTACCGTATAGGCCGATACAAATTAAAACAATATGCCATTGTTCAACGAAATCTGTCAGAAATATACGAGGCGAGTACGTCACGCTATCTGCGGCAATTGCACTTCCACTAGCAAAAGTACCAGATATTTGGGATTGAAGAGGGCCTAAAATCCATCCAGTATGAATTTGATTCTTCAAAAGAAAAAGCGCGATAATAGCGAAATAACCAAACGCAATATATCTGCTTTCTTCCGTTTTCTTTCTTAAGAGATACAAAATAGCAATCCATCCACCGAGGTAAAGGTATGGGTATTTGGTTAAACCGATAATAGCAGAAAGTACTCCGATCATAATTAGGGAATATCGATTTGTTTTGGAACTTAAATGAAGATGATGAAAAACTGAAACAATCATTCCTGCTACTGCTACATCAAGAAGCATCGTCCTGCCATAGGTAATGGTAACAGGTAGTAAGCAGAATGCCACTCCAGAGATGAATCCCCACTTTGAGTTGCTGTAATATTCTCCAGCATGTTGTATCGACCACGCTGTTGAGATGAGAAGAAGTGTTGGCACTATGTAAACAATTGAAGACTCTCCAGTTAGCCAAAGTTCAATTGCCGCAATTCCTGAAATTATTTCGGGTCGAAAAGAGTAATCCATCCCTTGGTGCGTCGGCTCCCAGTCCCATCGATCCAAGATTCTGTTTGAAATTTGAAGATGATA
>DARI01000024.1:0-127 GCA_002503285.1 Euryarchaeota archaeon UBA557 | reverse complement strand
ATGGTTGGAAGTATGAAGAATCTGACATCTTTCCATTCAAAACGAAGGTCTTTCAGGGTGTAAAACCAATAAACCACTAAAGCAAAACACATGCATATTAGTAAAAATGGAGGTAACCAAAAGTTAG
>DARI01000012.1 GCA_002503285.1 Euryarchaeota archaeon UBA557 | reverse complement strand
CATCTGGTACATCTGGTTCTTGCATATCATCTGGAAAAATTGGAGTTTCTTTTTTTGGCGGTCCTTTTTCAACAGGTTGAAAATCATTAAAAGAATCGTCAGATGTCGATTCTTTGGATATATTTGAATATTTTTTATGTAATGCTTCTACCAATTTATCATATTTACCATCAAATTTATCCAATAATTTAGGAATATTGGAAATTTTCTTTATTTTTTCGGCATCTTCAAGATTGTCAGAATATACTTTCAGAAGTATTTCGTTAGTCTCTTCCCGTGTCAGATTATCGGCCACTTTCAATCAACTCCGGAACTAACTGAATGTGGTATGATTATTAATGCGCCGATACAAAGTTATTCTTCTTCGCCTTCTACCTCAAAATTACCAATATCTGAAAGAGAGTTTGAAAGTCCTTGCCATTTTTCGGACTCTTTGCCTTTTGGGGCTGTCAAACGGCTCCATCTATCGAAGGACGTTTTTACATCTCCATCTTCCAGCGCCGTAGCGGCAATGTTCATAGTTGCTGATGCAGAAAGTAAATCCAATAATTTAGAAAATGCATCATTTACAATAGGAAATGATTTATTTGGCTTAGATAAACCAATTGAAATTGCGTCGTCAGTATTTTTCCAAACTCTCTCTATTGCTGACAATTTATCTTGCTTTATTTTCTTTGCTAGTCTAATGATGAATGTTTGTTTTAAGCAAAAAATGATTAAAATGAATATCAACAATAGAGAAAGATAGTCAAATAAACCTAAATTTGGTAAAGGCTCTATCCATTTAGGATCTGCCCATAAATCTAATTTAGCACCATCAGGAAATGTCGCAAAACCAGTACGTTCGTAAATTTTTGCCAATTGACCTAATTTATTAACAATAAAGAGAGTAGTAAATATTATCATAAAAAATGATAATAAGAACCATCTTCGCGATTTAATTGATATCATTTTAGGTTTTTTCCTATAATTTTCGATTTTGAGTTTTCTCGATGGATTATTTATCCATAGCCTAAATAATGTAGATAAAAGATAAATTATAATTATATAATCCTGGTGCCCTAATTTTAAATCTCCCCAAATTACACGATTAGAAAAAATATTAGTCGCCATTGCCATAGATGATGGCAATAGTATTAATTTTTCCTTACTTTCAATAATTGGGATTTCAGGGAATAAATCATAATTATTTAATGCAATTACCGCATTGTCCATTAACCCCAATATATTGATTATTTCAAAAATAGCAATTACAGTAGAAAAGACTACTGTATAGGATTTTGGTTCAGAAAATATGCTTGCCACTGACTCTCACCTGTACTTCGCAATACTGTATAGTCTATGAAAACACCGAAAAAAAAAGATTCCTAAGCATTGTCTGCATAGTACTAATAACATAAGGGGAGGAAGAATTACTATGACCGATTATTTAGATCGAATCGGTGCTGGAAAAATACTATTATCAAAAGAGCCATTTTCATTTGATTGGACTCCACCGAGCTTAGTTGGAAGAGAAAAAGAATTGATGGAGATTGCATCGATTTTTATTGGAATTGATAATCCAAACGTAAGTGCAAGAGTCACTATAATGGGCCCAGTTGGTTCCGGTAAAACGGTTTTAGCAAAAAGATTCAGTGATGATTTGATTAAAAAATTGGAGGGCAGAAGAAAAATAGTATCAATTCATATCAATTGTAGAAATTATTCAAGAACATCTCAAGTGTTACATCAAATAGCAATGAAATTAGATCCTAGGCATCCTGAAAGAGGATTTAGTGCGGGTGAAATTATACACACTATCAGAAGAAATCTCAATTCCCATAATATCCATCTCATCCTTATACTCGATGAAGTTGACGTCCTCATTAGAAAGGATAGTTCAGACTTAATATATAGGCTATTAAGAATTGATGAAGGGCAAAATGATAAGGGATATTTATCATTAATTCTTATCAGTCAGGAATTAAGTCTCATGAATAGATTTGAGGCAGCAATAATATCAAGATTAGGTATGAGTAATGTACTTAAATTAGAACCATATGATGAAAATCAATTGATTGGAATTGCCAAACAAAGGGCTTTATTAGCATGTAAAAGTGGTTCGATAAATGAGGATATTTTATCTAAAATTGGACGATATTCAGCAGTAAGTGGAGATGCGCGTATGTGTATTGAATTACTAGAAGGAGGCATTAGAAGAGCGGAAATGAACGGAATGGATGAAGTCCGTATTGAAGACATAGAGCCTAGTCAATTTAGAGAGTCTTCTGTTGAACCAAGTCAGATTGATGGCCTATTAGAGCATCAAAAATTAGTTTTACTTGGAATTTGTAGAAGATTAAAAAAGAAAGATAATCTGTTCAGTGGAGATGCTAAAAAACTGTACATATTAGTTTGCGAAGAATATGGAGTGAAGGCCAAGGGTCATACTACTTTTTTGAAATATTTGAAATCTTTAGAAATAGAAGGTTTAATTGATACTGAAACAGTCAATTCGAATACTGGAAGAGGTCGGACACAGAATATAACTATGTCAAATTCTTCACCAGCAGAATTAGAAAATAGAATTGAAAAAGTTTTATCAAGGTACTGATAAAAATATCAATACTTCCGAACCGCTCTTATAGCAACCTTATGTCGGAATGCCGTCAGAGGACTTATTATGGCAGGCGAACAATCATTTAAAGCGGTGATTAATGATACAAATCCTACATTCAATGGAAGGGCTTTTTCCATGGAAATAACGGGATCTAATTATAATCATTTATTAGGTAAAAAGATTGGAGATACAGTGGATGGCGGATTCTTAGGAGAGGGGGATCAGAATCTTACTGGATATAAATTACAAATTACTGGCGGATCCGACGTTACCGGAAGGCCAATGCGATCGGACCTTGATGGAGGTTCGGTCAAATCAATCCTAATAACCGCAGGAGTCGGATATAAAGGTAAAAAATATGTAAAGAAAAATGGGAAAGTATATCGCTACAAACATGATGGTTTGAGAAGGCGTAGAAATCTTCGAGGAAATGTCATAAGTCCAGAGACACGTCAAATAAATCTAAAGGTCGTCGAAGTCGGTAAGAGAAATCTAGGCATAATATTCGGCGTAGAGGAAGCACCATCTGTCGAACAAGCCTCTACTGAAGAGGCGTGAACGGCAGGAGTGATGTAGTCTGGCAAAATCACTTTCAAGACAACCTGAAGTAAATATTGGCATGGTTGGCCATGTCGATCATGGTAAAACTACTCTCACTAAGGCCCTCTCAGGAACTTGGACGGATACTCATTCTGAAGAAATGAAGCGTGGGATTAGCATCAAGCTAGGTTATGCAGATACTGCATTTTATTGTACCAATAATGGAGAATATTATGCGACAGGTAAGCATCCTGAAGAAAAAGATGACTTAGAAAAAGATCTTCTTAGATCTGTATCTTTCGTAGATGCACCTGGTCACGAAACTCTAATGGCTGTAATGATATCTGGTGCCTCAATAATGGATGGGGCATTATTATTAGTATCAGCAACTGAAGCTTGCCCTCAGCCTCAAACGAGAGAACATTTATCTGCACTAGAAATTGCAGGAATCAGTAACATTGTGATAGTACAAAATAAGATTGATATCGTTACAAGAGAAAGGGCCATTGAATCATATAATGAAATAAAGAATTTCGTAGAAGGGACTATTGCTGAAAATGCACCAATAATCCCAGTTTCGGCACATCATGATGTTAATTTAGATATGTTGATTCAAGCAATTCAAGAAACCATTCCAACTCCAGATAGGACATCTGATGAAAAGGGGTTGATGTATGTTGCGCGATCATTTGATGTCAACAGACCCGGAACGAGACCTAGTAAACTCAAAGGAGGAATAATTGGAGGTAGCGTTGTAGAAGGATCTTTCAGCGTTGGCGATAAAATCCTCATAGCACCTGGAAGAAGAATAAAGGAAGGTAATAAAGTTCGATGGGAACCATTGGAAACCGTAATTGAAAGTGCACAAGGAGGAGGCTTAGATCTTCAGACTGTGCATGCAGGAGGATTATGCGGAATTGCGACACCAATGGATCCAGTTTCTACCAAAGCAGATGAGTTATCGGGACAAGTAATGGCAAAAATAGGAGAGTTGCCTCCGATTTGGTCTGAATTAAAGGTTGACTTAGAGTTACTAAAATTTATGGTTTCTGCAAGTGATGAGGGCAGTAGTGAAGTTCGACCACTTCAACCAAATGAAATGTTGATGATTAATTCGGCCACAACCACTAGCGTAGGTACTGTTTCATCGATAAAGGGTAAAAAGGCCACCATAACTCTAAGATTGCCCATCTGTGCAAAAGAAGGTAGCAGAATTACCTTATCAAGACGAATTGGTACAAGATGGCGTTTAATCGGCCATGGTTCAATAACTGGGTGATGATTTATGATGCGCGTCTTGGTTGACGCTTGTGGCTGGGCAGCATTAATGGATGCAAAATTAAATGTTGACTCCGCTTTAATTGGAGTGATTGGAGAATTTGAATTAATCTTAATGGAAAGGGTGAAAGAAGAATTAGATGAATTATCCAAAACTAAGAGGAATTTGTTGCTAAGCCTTTTAGAAGTAAAAAGTACTTTAGTTGCAAATATCAATGGATTAAGCCATACAGATGATATGTTAATTAAAATGTCAATAGAAAATTCATGGCCTGTACTTACTGTTGATAGGGAATTAAAGGAACGTTTGATTAACTCTGGTGGATCATATATAGAAGTAACATCCAGAAAAATATTGAAACTAATTGGATTAAGGAAGGGTGAATAATACATCATCATCATGTCCATCCAGGAGACCTATCTTTACAGCTGCATCTATCCAAGCATGAGCGTAGTTTATTGCAGCAAACGAATCAACTAATTTCCCAGATTTAAGAAAATGCCGTGCATCTGATGAATAATCATCGCACATCCTAAGCATTGACTCTAGGCGTTTCTTATCGGCATTATTTTTTATTATAGGAGTGGCTTTTGACCTTGCTTTAGCGGTTAAATTAAGATATTTCTCAATTCTTTCTGGAGTTATTTTATCTTCAATTTTCAAAAAAACACAACCTAAAAATGACTTAATGCAGAATTACTTAATTTAAACATCCTAGAACGCCCTTTCTTTCTAACTGAAAGTATACCAGCTTTATTTAGGCCATTATAAATTTGTGATAATCTTGGCCTCCCAACTTGTAATAATGCTTGTAATTCATCATCTGAAGGAGATATTTCCCTTTCTTTAGCTTTTGAAATTACAAGAACTTCGGCATCAGATAATTGAGACGCATAATCTCTATCAAATAGATTATCACTTTCCCATTTAGGCCCCAATGGCAGTTTTATATAGTTTTTTGAAGCATTAATCATCAAATCATCAGACTTAAGTGTCTCTTCTATGATTGTATCTTCAAAAATGGGTTCTTCGTATATTGGGTTATCATAAATTATTTGTTCAGAATTACTCTCTTCATAAATCGTCTCATTAGGTAGAGTAGATTCCTCATTTGCATCTACCGTCCAAACGGCATCTTCAGTCCTATCAACTATTTTTTCATTAGTGTCATCCAAGGCGTCAGAATCATACTCTGGGCTATTAGACATTATGGATGATTTATGATTCATAAAATTAGGAAAATTTGGTTCTGAAGCGCTAGCATCAATAAAAATCGTAGATTCTTCATCTGAGACGACATTAGATTCGATTGATACAGAGGTATTCCTAGATCTACCAATTATTCCTCCAAAATTAGTCACTTTTGGCTTGTTAACTTGACTATACTCAAAAGGAGTTTGTTTATGATTAGATTGATTTGAATCATCTTTTTTTTCATCATCAATAACAATATTTTTCAATTCTTTATTTATTACTATGTCATTATCAATAACAGGTTGCTTGAATTCTTCGCTCCAGTCAATAAGTGTAAAATCATCATTTCTAGAACTTGGTTTATTGACGACTTCTAAGATTGGCTCCGGCATATCAATTACGTCATCT
>DARI01000007.1 GCA_002503285.1 Euryarchaeota archaeon UBA557 | reverse complement strand
GGCATTACTCAACACATCGGAGCAACAGAAGTTCCTGCGAAAATTCTAAACGAATTGTGTGCTGAACTTCTTGGAGGAAA
The DNA here is from genome assembly GCA_002503285.1 of Euryarchaeota archaeon UBA557. Taxonomy (GTDB): domain Archaea; phylum Thermoplasmatota; class Poseidoniia; order Poseidoniales; family Thalassarchaeaceae; genus MGIIb-O3. The sequence goes on along the minus strand of DARI01000007.1, from coordinate 40,057 downwards.
AATATTTGATTCCCCCGGACTATTGTTCATAGATACACCAGGTCACCAATCATTCTCTGCATTACGTTCAAGAGGAGGTTCCTTGGCAGATATTGCGATTTTGATAGTAGATATAAATGAAGGTTGTAAACCACAAACAATTGAATCTATGCGTATTCTTAAAGAATCTAAAACGCCATTTGTCATTGCTGCAAATAAGGTAGACAGAGTTCATGGTTGGAATTGTCAAAAAGAAAGGTCTATGGCGCATTCACTTCGTAAGCAGTCTAAAGATGCATTTGACTTATTTGAACAAAAATATTGGAAATTAGTAGGCCAATTTGCAGAACATGGATTTAACATTGAAAGATATGATAAAGTTAAAGATTTTACTAAAGATGTGGCTGTTGTCCCAATATCAGCTAGAGAAGGAGAAGGGATACAAGACCTATTGGCCGTAGTAATAGGCCTTGCAGAAAGATATTTGATTGAAAAACTATCAGATATTGAAGGTTCAGGAGAAGGGACCGTTCTTGAAATGAAAGAAGAAAGAGGTCTGGGGAAAACATTGGATGTGATACTTCATCGGGGATCAATAAAAAAAGGGGATCAAATAGTTTTAGTAACTAATGAGGGAGGAGTTCTGACCCGAGTAAAGGGGATGTTTAGTCCTCGGGGGATGAGTGAAATGCGTGATGCTGGAAATAGATGGGACGATGTAGATATACTCCATGCTGCATCTGGACTAAAAATAAGCGCAGTAGATTTAGATGGCGTATTGGCAGGCACAACCTTGAGGGTTGTACACAATGAATTAGAAATTAAAGAAGCAATGCAAGAGGCCAATAATGAGTCAGAATTATCTATCGAGTTAAGTGAAGAAGGAGTTTGTATTAAATCAGATACTGTTGGAGGTTTGGAAGCATTATCTAAGGAATTAGGGAGCATAGGGATTCCCATCCGTAGTGCCACTATTGGAAAAGTTGGAAGAAGAGATGTTAGAAGCGTGGAAACATCTGCAGATCCATTTCATAGAGTTATTATGGCATTTAATACTGACATATTATCTGATGCTGAAAATGAAATAGAAAATTCTGAGAATAATGTGAAGTATATAAGTTCAGATATAATTTATAGAATTCTTGAAGAGCATGAAGAGTGGATTGAGATAAGGAAAAAGGAAATTGAAGAAGAAAATAGAGAAGAGGTTATCTATCCAGGAAGGATAAGATTGTTGCCAGACCATACATTTAGGGCATCTAAGCCTGCAGTAATAGGAGTTAGAGTACTTGGAGGTAGAATTCAGGTCGGACAGCGCCTATTAAAAAATGGAAATAGGATTGGCAGAATAAAATCAATTAGAACTGGGCAGGACAGTATTAAAGAGTCCATTCAAGGTACTGAAGTAGCAGTAGCGATTGATGGAGTTACAATAGGAAGGCAAATCGAGGAAGGAGATGAATTATTAGTAGATATTCCAGAATTTCATGCTAGAAAATTACATAAAATGGATTTAACATCTTCGGAAAGAGAGGTTTTAGATGAATTATTATTTATTCATCGGAAAAAAGATCATTTTTGGGGAAGATGAGATGAAGAATTCAAGGTTCATAAACACCGAACACTCAAGTAGTCAATAAAGTGGGGTTGGAATAAAGAGGTATGTGCAATGACTATGGCAAATGGCAGTAATCCTAAATCTAGGGAATTAATAAATACAGTATCTCAAATTTCTAATTCTCTAATGAATGAAGTTTCTAAAGTCATAATTGGTAAACAGGAAAATTTGCGCAGGATTACAGTAGGAATATTATCAAATGGAAATATTTTGATTGAGGACGTTCCAGGAACAGCTAAAACTTTGATGGCAAATACATTTGCATCGGCTTTGGGATGTAAATTTAAGAGAGTACAATTCACTCCAGATTTACTACCCGCAGACATCATGGGTACGTACATGTATGATCAACAAGCTGGTGAATTCAAACTAAGACCTGGTCCACTATTTACTAATATTTTGCTAGCAGATGAAATAAATCGTGCACCACCAAAAACACAAGCAGCACTTCTTGAAGCAATGGAAGAAAAGCAAGTAACTATTGAAGGAATTACGCATAAATTGCCTGCGCCATTCGTAACTATGGCGACACAGAACCCCATTGAACAGGAAGGAACATATCCACTTCCTGAAGCCCAAATGGATCGTTTCTTAATGAAAATGAGTATGGGTTACCCCAATAGGCAAGAAGAGAAGGCTATCCTACAAAGGAGAAAATTACGAGGTAAAGATGATCATGAAACTGAAAAAATTACATCACCAAATAAGGTTGTAGCTATGCAAAAAGCACTTGAAACAGTTCATGTTGATCCCGCCATTATGTCATACATAGTAGAGTTAGTTTGGAGAACAAGAGAAGATCATAGAATAATTACTGGTGCATCTCCAAGGGCCAGTCAATCTTTGTTCAAATCCTGTAGAGCCTCTGCTGCGATTGATGGAAGAGATTATGTTATTCCAGATGATATTAAGAATATAGCATTGCAAATCGTAAGTCATAGAATTGTTCTAAAACCAGAATCTAAAATTAGAGGTGTGACTGGTCAACATATAATGAGGAAAATTCTGGATGAAGTACACGTTCCAGTAATACAATAATCAGATAATACCAATTAACCATTATCTGCGGCTTAGCAAATATGACGGTCGTCATAGCTTGTGTTAATCATAAAGGAGGTTGTGCTAAAACTACAACTGCGGTTAATCTAGCAGTTTCTCTTTCCACAGGAAATAAAAAAATGGATATTTTATCAAGAAGGGTTTTATTGATAGATTTAGATCCTAAGGGCAATGTTGCAACTACTTTCGGATTAGATAAAAAGACGATTGGTTTGACTATGAATGAATTATTTAAGAGTGAAATAGAAGGAAATAGTCTTAACATTAATGAGTTTTTAATTGGACCCAAAATAATTTCAAAATCTATGAAAGATGCTTGGGAAAAACATAATCCTAATAAAACTAGAGGTATGCCAAAAAATATTTTTGTGAATAATCTTTGGCTATTGCCTGCTGACTTAGATTTGGCAGGAATTGAAATTGATTTGGCAACTAGATTAGGAAGAGAAAATAGATTAGAAATTGCTATTAGAAAAATAAAGAAAGATTTTGATGTCATAATAATAGATACTCCAGCATCTTTAGGTTTACTAACCATTAATGCGTTAGCAGCAGCAGAATGGATATTGATTCCAATTCAATCTGAGTTTTATGCATTAGAAGGCATGGGTCAGCTTATGAATTCAATTAGAGATGTACAAAAAGCAGTTAATCCAAATTTAAAATTATTTGGAATTCTTCTTACTATGGTTCAAACTAGAAGTAAATTATGTGAAACAGTTGTAGAGCAAGCACGTAAGTATTTTGGAGAAAGTGTTTTTAAAACCCAAATACAACGTTCTATCTCAATTGCTGAATCTCCATTAGAAGGAGCACCAATTGTAATTGCACAGAAACCAAATAAAACTAATCAAGGAAGTGAAGCATATTGGCGTTTTGCTAAAGAAGCAGATGATAGAATTAAAAGAATATTAAATGTTTAATACTCATTTACATAAGTTTCCAGTAAACTTTGACGAGCATCAGACAATACTGATTCCATTTTAACTTTGATTTCGGATTCCAAAGAATTAATTATTTCTTTAATTTCCTTTTTTGATAAATCTTTTCTCTTGGAGAATTTATTTTCTAAAATATTTAGCATCTCTAATTCCCTTTCTTTTACAAATGATGCAATTCTCTGTTCCATTTCTACTTCTTTTTCTAAAGTCATTTCTTGCTTACGTAATGCTAAGGATACATCCATTGTTTCTCTTTCAGAACGAAATCTACGATCTAGTTCTGCTAATGCACCTCTTTCAGATTCTTCTTCAAGTGATTTTATTCTAATATCTACATCAGATAATAATTCTTTTTCAAGAGAATTTCGCTCATTTACAATTAATTTTTCTAATTCGGATTCTCTTTCTCTACGAGTTACTGAAAGTCTTTCTCTCATTTGTATTTCTTGATCTAATCGATATGCCTCAACTTTACGATGAACTTGTGATTCCATAGATTCCTGTAAATCCATTTTAACTCTTCTTTCCATACGCTCAATATTTTGCGTAGCTTCTAATTCAAGTCTTTCACTCAAAAATGCCTTTCTTCTATTGAATTCTATTTCCATTTCATCCTTTAGTCTATTTCTCAATTTAGATGAGTGGGCTTCTATTCTACGATCTCTTTCAAGATCTAACTGCTCCCTTAGTCTATTTTCTTCTCTCCTTAAACGATGTAACATTTCTTCCCTAAGGAGTCTTTCTTCTCTCTCCAACGCCTCTGATTCGAGTCTTTCTAATTCATCTTCTAGTTCAGCCCTTAGATCTGTTTCTATCTGTTGAATTTTATCTTCAAACAAGATTTCGTTGGCTTTTCTCATTGCTCCGTGCATCCCAGATAATCTTTCAGACATTTCAGAAATACGCATCCTTCTTTCTCGTCTAATTCCGGATCTCAATCTTGATTCTTCATCGAGTCTGTCCCTAGTTCTAGCCAATGATTCCATAGTAGAAGACGTAGATAAGGAGTGTTGTGCCCTAAGTACTGCTAGTTCGTCCGATGGCGGATTATCTTCATTTTTGGGTGACTTGCTTTCACTCATAGATATTCATCCCCAGCATATCGGTAGTTTTTTGATATTTGACTACGCAGGGTAAATATTGCTTTCAAAAGATGTTTTTAGTACCCTAAATACATGTAGAGAAATTAAAAAGTTACATTAAATGATGTTTGGCATGCGGGACAATCTAACTCCCTAGTACCTGGACGGGGCCTGATTCTTAGCTGTCTTTTACAGCTTGGACAATCAATTTCTACTTTAATTGTTTTTTGAGTTAAAACAAAATTAATTGAACATGCGCTACATTCAACCTTGACTGGCCTTTCATCAGTTCCAGCAACCAATACGGTGCTACAACTTGGACACGGTAATGATTCTGAAATTAATGATTGAACAGTTGGTTCATGAGTTATTTTACATACTGCAGAGCAAATTTCACAAGTTATCTCACCTAATCCTTGTGGTAACATATGATCACAGTTAGGACATTCGGCCAAAGGAACAGCATATTTTGATTCAACATATGATACGTCAGTCATGTTTAGTCCATCTCTCTTCATTCAGTGCTGACAGGGGGTTTCCTAAAAAAACTTTGAAAGAAAATTTTGAATGATTCAATTATATCATCTTTCAAATCATTGAATAAGCTCAGTAATATTGAAAATCTTGAAACTCCAGAGTCAGATATCCACATTCCATTAAGTATTATTAAGAAAACACTAAATTCATGAAGAGCTATTCCTAGTGCTAAGTTTATCTGGAATCCTAAAATCACAGTTGCAACTAGGAAAGTAGTAATAACTAAAGAAATAGCTATATTTAAGAATACTATATTTCTCGTCTTTTTGGCTAAATCTATCAATTTGATGATGGCATGAGGATTACTTCCAGGTATAAGGACGTCTGCAGCATCTAAATTTACCTGTTCCCCTGAGCCTACGGCGATACCTACAGTTGCCGCTGCTAATGCTCCAGCATCGTTAAAACCATCTCCTGCCATTAAAGTTCTTTGCCTTTTTACTTTTTCAGAAACTATATTCGCTTTTCCTTCAGGATCTACGCCTCCCCTACATACAATTGAATCTAGACCAATATTTTTTGCAAATAACTCTACACTTTTTTGTTCATCTCCACTTAGGATTTCAATTTCTATATTTCTTTCTTGGAGATCATGGATTAATTCCGTTACTCCATCTCTAGCATCGTCGTGAGAAAATGAAAATGCTGCAACAGCTTTATTTTCGACTGCAAGAATACTAATTCCAAGTCCTTTATCTCGCATCTTTTTAACCGAGTCATCAATTGATTTAGGAATTTTAATATTAGATTTTTTTAACCAATCAAGTCTCCCTATCATTATTTTTTTATTTTCATTTTTACCAAATATTCCTGCTTCACCATCTTTAATATAAGTTATTTTATCGGGCAAGATCGAACGATTATCAGATTCTTGGATTATACTTTTTGCGTATGGGTGGTTGGATCTTTGCTCAATTCCTGAGGCTAAACTAAGCGCCTTTTCTAATTTAAAACTGGGTATTGTAAATATTTCTTCCAAGTTAGATTTACCACTAGTTAAAGTACCAGTTTTATCAAATAATGCGATTTCTATGCCTGCAGCGACTTCTAAAACGTCTCCCCCCCTAGCAACTAAGCCTGTTGATGAAGCAACAGAAAGGGCAGTCGCATGCGGAACTGGAGAAGCCAATAATAATGAACAAGGACAGGAAACAACCCAAAGAATCAATGTATTAAATATATTTCCAGTCAATATCCCAATAATTGGAGCCATTACTAAAACAAAAGGTACCCATAAAGATGTAAAATTTTCAATCAGTGTATGTGTTTTAGTTGGTTTATCTCTATATTTTCTTACGAGCTCGATAAGACTTGATAGGCGTGTTTCGTCACCCCTTGCTTCACATTTTACTAAAATAGGACCACGAGTTAAGACTAATCCTGCCTCAACAAAATCTCCAACTTTGACGATTACTGGTATTGGTTCACCTGTAAGTGGTGCTTTATCTACTGCACCATTTCCTTCGATAACTATTCCATCAATCGATATTATTTCTCCCGACCTAATTTCTATATGATCGCCAATGTTTACCGCCTCAATTGGCAATAAATCCATATCGTTACAGACTGGGGCATTGACACCAAGTGAAATTCCTTCTGAGGGAATTATGCTATCTATGTACAATGATTGATTAATATTACTTGAAGCATGAATTCTTGCATATCTTGGGATTCTATCAAAACCTCCTTGCATTGCATTTCTAGCCCTTATTAATGCACTATTTTCTAAATGTGCAGCTAGGGCAACTAACCCTGAAACCATTAATGCTTCAGGGTATTCTCCAAGTAACATTGCCCCTATGACAGCCAATGAAGTCAGTATTTGAAATCCTAAAACTCTGTGTTGGAGACTAGCAATTGCTTCTTTAAACATATAATATGATGAAAATGATAATCCAACTAATGAAACTAATAATATGGACCAATTAGGTATATTACTATTTGAATTCATTAGTATTACGAGTATAATAATTGGAATTGTCAAGATTGCCCCAATCAATTGCAAATGATCTTTGGTAATATCTGAGTATGAAATAGCTGAAATAGAGTAATTTTCATCAAAAAAATACTCCAAGCCTTTTTTTTGTGCTAATTTAATATTTGGATCAGAAATATCCAACAATTGAAGTTCAATCCTTCCTTTTTTAATCCTAGACGATAGCACCCCTATTACGTTAGAAATTGAATCGGTTAATTTTGAGCCTTTTATGCCGACTTTATTTTCAATTTGTAAAGCTGATAAGTTACTAATTGTAACCCAGCCTATGTCGGCAGGATGGCCTAGTTTTTCTAAAACGGAAGAAGTTCGTGAAACATTACCTCTAGAAGTATCCAAAGTAATACTTATTCTACCTTCTGTGGCTGATACTGAGCATTCCTGAATTCCTGGCAATCTCTTTACCGCTTTGGATGCTTTCATTGCACAATCAGGGCAGTCCATGCCTTTGATATTCCAATCAAATTCATAATTTCCATCTATTGCTAAAATAATATTATCTTCATTTTTGTTTATATTTGTTGAAATATTATTATTTTCAAGATTGCTTTCATTTCTACCTTTAGAGAAAATACTTTTAATATTTTTAAATGGTGATTCCGTAATATTTTCTTTTTGTGGAATCAAAAAATCATCATCCTCAAGGATTAAAAAATTTTCATCCCCTTCATCCATGATATGTCCAAGCGTAACACCTCCTTGAAGATGATGAGTGGAGAACTTTAATCGGTGGTGTCTTGATGTATAACATCCTCGGAGTATTATGAAAGAGTTTCCTAAAGACAGGGATTGGGAAATGGTAGTTTTTGATATTGATGGTACATTAATGGATTTTAATGGATTTATACCAGAAATGATCCCATTAATTAGAAGATTAGAAGAATTGGGATTAATTGTTTCTTTGGCCTCAGGAAGGACCTTGCCCAATATTACTCCAATAATGCAATCATTAGCATTATCAGGATTCATAGTTGCCGAAAATGGTGGCATAGTTTGGGATACTATTGAAGGCCATAAAATCAGAGTATTAGCAGATGGTTCTAGAGCTAAAGAAGCTGCATTATGGCTTTCTACAAAGATTGATGGTTTTAATCCGGATGGAATTGAATCTAATAGATGGAGAGAAACGGAGTGGTGCCTGTATCCTGATGAAGATTATGATAAAATGTGTTCATTACTATCTTCAAGTAAATGGGATGATTTACTAGTAGTAAAAACCGGATTTGCAATTCATATAATTTCATCCAAAATTGATAAATCAGTTGGGTTGAATGTTGCACTGGAGCAACGAAATATCGATCCTAGTAAAATTATATCATGTGGAGACGGTCCAAATGATATCCCCATGTTCGGAATTTCAGGATGGTCGGTATCTATTGATGATAGATTTGAAGAGGTTGTTGCGGCTGCTGATTATAGTACAAAAAAGAATGGGACTGCTGGCACAATTGAATTTTTAGAAGATTTGATTGACATATTAGAATCAAATGGTGCAGATGGCAGGATTTGAACCTGCGAAGCACTACGCAATGGAACTTGAGCCCATCCCCTTTGACCACTCGGGTACATCTGCACTACACCGAAACAATACTACTTCTTGATACTCACGTATAAAGAATAGAAATTAGATGATGTAGGGGATTGTTCATTTATCTCCTGCCATCCAGCAGTTACAGGTTACCCGCATGCTAGGCAATGATGATGTCCTTAGATTAAGTAATTATGAACTTATAGCGGTAGAAAAGACGATATTTGAAGTTTCTAGGAAACAAAAAACTCAGACTACTCCTGTCGATTTACCAAGGGAAAATTTTTGGTCGGCAGTAAAACAATTACTGTATCATTTAGATTCAGAGTGCTCAGAGACTATACGTAAAGAAGGAGGGCATACAACAAAATCACAATTACAAACTAGAAGATTAAATGTTCTTAGAACATGTGTAAACGACATAACTAGATTGAGAATGAATGCATTTGCTCAACATGCAATCCTATCAAATTTAGTTAAGAGTAGCGGGAAAGGTTCTGATTTTACTGGAGTTTTGCAAAAAATTGATTGGAGTAGGCATGATCCATCAGAAAGGATATTTTACAAGGGAGTTTGTGATTATACGAACAAATACAAGATTGATGTACAATGGGATGGTTTATTGAAAGGAATAGAAAGTTATGTTGAAGAAGTACAAATATCAACTGGACATAAGAACCTTGATGAGTTTAATGAAGAAAAAGAAGAAGAAATAGTCATTCAAGTACCAGAAATAAAAAGTGATTGGGAGGATCCTGAATATGATGAAGAAGATAGAATTAGAGAGATAGAAGATTTCCCGTATCAAGTTAGTCATATTCCTCCAGATACAATAAATGATATAATCGAAAATAATGATTCTAATAATTTACTTAGAATAAAGATTTTGAAAGATTTAAGTGATCCAATAATTACAGAAGATGGGACAGAAATATTACTAATAGCAGGAGATATTGAATCCTGTCCAGCATTAATTGCTGAAACCCTTATTGCTGCAGGTTTAGCAGAAGCGGCCCCAATATGAACGAGAAGTGAATGTATGAATATAGAAATAACTGCCAATCAGATCAAAAAATATAGAGAGCAATTTGAGAATGATGGTAAATCTAAAATTTCTCAAAACGCTGTTACAAATGTTCCATTACCAAAATTAACTTTGAATAGAAATTTGGTACAAGAAATGGATTCGTCTTTTAGTATAAAATTAGATAAGTGGTCTGTTACTAATCAAAAAAGTAGTGGAAGATGTTGGTTATTTGCTACTTTGAATTTATTTAGACCAGGCGCCATGGAAAAAATGAATATTAAAGATTTTGAATTTAGTCAGGCACATATACATTTTTGGGATAAATTTGAAAGGTCTAATCATTTATTAGAATCAATAATTGAAACGTCAGATAGAAAAATTGATGATAGAACCATTGGATTTTTACTTGGTGATCCAATAGGAGATGGCGGTCAATGGAATATGGCTACCAATCTTATTAGAAAGCATGGATTAGTACCTAAATCAGCATATCCAGAATCTCAAAGCAGTAGTTCAACTAGATGGATGAATTCAATACTAAAGGATATTCTTAGGACTTCAGCAAGTGAAATACGTAAAATAATTGATAATGGCGGTACAATTGAAGAAGCTAGAGAGCATAAAGAGAAGAGAATTGGAGATATTTGGAAGATATTGTGCATACATCTTGGCACACCTCCAGAAAGTTTTGATTGGCAGTGGAGAGATACAGACGATAAATTTCACAGTAAAGGCACGATGACTCCACTGGAATTTGCATCGGAGTTTGTTGACATAGATTGGGAAAACTACGTATGCCTTGTTCATGATCCAAGGAATAAAACTATGAAAACTTATACAGTTGATTATTTACAAAATGTATCACGAGGTCCGCCCGTGATTTATCTAAATATTGATATAGAATCTATGAAAAAAATAACTCAAAAACTACTCGAAGATGGTATGCCAGTTTGGATGGGATGTGATGTAGGAAAACAAATGGAAAGAGAAAAGGGATTATGGGATGCTAACTTATTTGAATATGAAGAACTCTATGGGATTGAATTTGGAATGGATAAAGCCAATAGATTACAACATGGACAAACTATGATGACTCATGCTATGCTCTTTACAGGAGTAGACGTAGTTGAAGGAGAGGCCAGAAGGTGGAGGGTTGAAAATTCATGGGGATCAGATAAAAGTGGAGAGAAAGGATTTTTTACAATGAATGATAATTGGTTTGACGAATATATGTTTGAAATTGCAGCTCCTAAATCATACCTAACTGAAGAAATGTTGTCCGGCCTAAATACTACTCCAGAAGTTTTACCTGCATGGGACCCAATGGGCAGTTTAGCAAAGGAATTTTTAAACAGATAATCATTATTAATTATTTAATCTAAAATTGATATTAAGTTAACATCATTACTAGGATTAACCTAAATTACGTAATGATAATTCAATTGTTACACTATCTGGGATAGGTATTCGTAATACTTTCCTTAATGATTTTTCATCTTTAGAAGAATTTGTAACTAATTCCAATAATCTTTTGTGAACCCTCATTTCCCAGTGATCCCATGTTTCTGCTCCTTCTCCATCAGGACTTTTACGACATGGAACTAACAATTTTTTAGTTGGCAGAGGAATTGGTCCCCTAAGTTTTACACCAGTTTCATCCGATATTAATTTAATTTGCTGACATACAATATCAACATCAGTATGGTTATCTCCAGTTAGTTTGATAGTGGTCACAACAGGCATTATGTTCACTCCAATTATTTAATTTAGAAATATTATGCTTTCTTTTCAATTTTCATACAGACGCCAGCTGCGACTGTTTTACCCATATCTCTAATTGCAAATCTAGCGAGTTCAGGGAATTTAGACATTTCTTCAATTGCCATAGGCTTTGTAGGCATAAATCTGATTAATGCAGCGTCTCCAGATTTTAGAAATGCTGGATTTGCTTCTTTCGTTTTAGCGTTCTCTAGGAGATCTACAAATCTGACTGCTACTTGAGAAGTATGTGCATGGAAAACAGGAGTATATCCTGCACCTATTGCTTTAGGTATATCCATAATTTGAATTTGGCCAACGAATGTCTCATCATGCCTTACGAATTCTGGAGCAGTTTCAGGGTATCCAGCAACGTCACCTCTACGAATATCAGTTGCAGCTAATCCTCTAACATTGAATCCAACGTTATCACCAGGCTCGGCTTTTTCATGAATTGTATGATGCATTTCGATACTCTTTACTTCTGCTGATTTTTGACTTGGATTGAATACGACTGTTTTACCTGAGTTTAAAACACCAGTTTCTACCTTTCCTACAGGTACGGTTCCTATTCCACTAATTTTGTAAACATCCTGAATTGGAAGTCTAAGTGGACGATCTGTTGGCTTTGGCGGCATTTTAATGCTATCAATTGCTTCGAAAAGAGTCTTTCCTTTGTACCAAGGCATATTTGTACTCTTGTTGAATATATTTTCTCCAAAGAATGATGATCCTGCGATAAATGGTACATCTGCTGGATTGAATCCAGCTGTTTTCAAAAGATTTGAAACTTCTGTAACTGTTGAATTATATTTATCTTCGGAGTAGTCTACTCCACTAATATCCATCTTGTTGATATTGACAATTAATTGCTTTACACCAAGTACTCTTGCTAAGAATGCGTGCTCTTTTGTTTGCGCATTGACTCCATCATTTGCGGCTACACAGAGTACTGCTGCATCTGCTTGGCTAGTTCCTGTTATCATGTTCTTAACGAAATCACGGTGACCAGGTGCATCTATGACTGTAAAGTAGTAATTAGGTGTAAAGAATTCTTTGTGGGCAACATCGATAGTTATTCCTCTCTCTTGTTCTTCTTTTAGACCATCCATAACATATGCTAAGCCGAAACCAGCTTTTCCATTTTCAGCAGCAAGTTTTTCATTCTTATCAATAACGTGTTGTTCAATATGTCCACTGTCTAGAAGTAATCTTCCGACAGTTGTAGACTTTCCGTGGTCAACGTGCCCTACGAATACGATATTCAAATGATCTTTTTTCTTATCTTCCCACTGTGAACCCATTATATACACCTCTAATGTATTCTCGCCGACTAATGGGGTGTATATGAATCGTTCCCCCATATAAAAAAAGTGAGGATTACAACAATATGCCAATAATTAGCATCAAAACTCAATTATCGGTATTCCAATTCAATTATCAGGTGTTTGACATCCGTATTATGTGTTTTTTCATTCTTTACATCTATTGTCCAAATACCGGGCTCTTTAGAGCGAACTGTTGAGCCCCCTATTTGAATCCAAACGCAATAATCTTCGCTGCTACAATCTCCAGCATCCCTGTTATCATTACCTAGAGATGTAGTGTTTGAGACTGGTTCTTCAGTACTATTTTTTAGATACATGTCTAATTTATTATCTGTATCTCCAATTGTACCAATTTGTTGGTCATCGTCTTCCTGAGGATATGTTAATTTTGCCCTGTAATATCTTAATCTATCTTTACTATCTTGGTCATAATTTAAAGGAAATTCCCATGTTAATTCACAAGGATTTTCATTATCGGCACAAGCCGCATCTTCATTTTGAGGATTATTGGCTACTCTTCCTAAAACAAAGTCATTCCAAACTCCCCTATAATTGACGTAAACCATAGAATCATCGTAATCAACAAATCCATTATTATCCTCAACTGTCAATCTTATTTCATATCCGCCCGTAGTGACATCTTTCCATTCATATGTCTCGCCTGTTGCATCAACATCATTTTCCGTATCTCCATCACCATCAGAATCTATGTATGTATCTAAATCCCATTTGTAACTAATTATATATTCCTCAGCATAACATTCTGAATCATCAGGATCGCATCCGGCCCAAGATTTAGAACCATCTAAAATGATGTTGATTGATACCTCTATATCTCTATCATCAATTTCTTTGTCATCCTCACAAACCCAAATTAGTACGAAATCACCTGAAGGAGGTTCTTCATCTTCGCAGTCATTTTGTTTTTCAGATTTAATTACGGCGTTGGGCTCCCTTGCATCAGAGCCAACAACATTAATTTTTTTAGTTACAGTAGTTTCATGAATTCCATCTCCAACGTTCAATTTTACTGTAAATTCACCTTTATTTGCATAAGCATGGCTGGTAGTTAGGCCTTGCCCAGTATTTCCATCTCCGAAATCCCAGTTAAAAGTTAAAGTGTCACCATCTGAATCAGAAGTTCCTACAGCACTAAATATTACAGATTCAGAGGCTTTAATTGTACCTGAGGGGTCCACAGCCATCACAACCGTTGGAGGATTATTTTCATCAAATATATCCGTACATCCAGCAAAAAAAGGACAAAATAAGAGTAAAACCATCATAGAAGCTAGTGGCCGGGTGTGCTTCACCATAACCCGTCGCATAGTTTAAACAAAATTAAACCCACGGCCTTAAGTATTGAATTTTATCCATTATTTTAGATTAAAAGTCAAATAAGGTTTGCTGCCTAGAGCCGGATAGTAATTCATTCTCACTCCAATTAAATGCTTCAGTGATTCTACCAAGTGCTTTGGCTAAACGTGCTGCATAATATTGTGAATCATAATCTGGGGGATCAGCGCCTATTTCATCAACAAGCCATGGTTCAACATCCATAGGACTTGATTTCGCGTCTGTAACTATGTATCCTACTTTCATTCCAGGAGTAAAACTTAATCCCCTACGAATCCTTTCTTTTGCTGCACGGATATAAGGCAAATTTTCATTAGTATACATATCAAATGACCATTGATTTTTTTTGCTATCCCATCTGCCCTTACATGATCTGCTTATTACTAATTTGGAAGGATTAATTTTTTTTGCTTTTACTTCATCGATTATCCTTTTGGTCATATCGACTGATTTTTTAGATTCATTATCAAGGATTAATTCAAACATTGTTTTCATAGTATCTCTCAATAATTCAAAAGAATCTGTCCTTCTAACTTCATATCCTCGAATTAATAATTCTTCTCTTGGCCATATGACTCTACCAACATATCTTTTCTTTGCCCCATGGCTAAAAAATGCAGATAAGGCAGTTTCAAATTCTAATTCTGCTCCTTCTTTACTAAATCTTAGAGCAAGTTCTTCACCAAAATCTAAGGTCGTTTGTTTGGCAACTTCCCATTTTTTTAGTTCATCGGTTCCTACTTCAGGCTTACTAGTTGGTGCAGCTAAATCTACTGGTGATCTAACAAAAATTGAGTCTGTATCTGAATATACTACATCTCTTCCTTCTTCTTCTAATTGTCTTATTATTTCTTTAATATTATATCTTGCCCATTCGGTTATACTAGCCCCCAGTTTAGGATCTGTGAAACGATAAAAGCTTGAAGCAAAAACTCCATAAAAAGAATTCATAAGAATTTTGACAGCATATTGGAGCTGGTCTTGAAGAAATGCTTGCTCTTCATTTCCAGTTATCTTTGCTTTGTTGAATGCAATTTTATGAGCGTCGCGACTAGTCATTAAATGATTTAGCAATTGAGGCACTAGTCCCTTTCTAATTTCATTGGAAATATATCGTGTGCCCGTAACTGGTGAAATATTATCTGATTTCGAAATTTCATTATCATTCCTAACTAGGGTAGTTGAACAAATATTATTAGAAATCATAATTGATGGATACATAGATTTGAAATCTAATACTGTTATCCAAGGACGCATCCCGGCCTCAACTTCATGTACG
Organism: Euryarchaeota archaeon UBA557; assembly: GCA_002503285.1. Taxonomy (GTDB): domain Archaea; phylum Thermoplasmatota; class Poseidoniia; order Poseidoniales; family Thalassarchaeaceae; genus MGIIb-O3. Next base: position 24,569 of record DARI01000007.1, on the reverse strand, counting down.
TATCCTCCAGCAATTTGATTTCTTCTTCTTGGTCCAGATTTAGTCATCGGAATAGCAATATTAGAACGATCTGCTAATCTAATTACAAGAGAGTCTATCCACCAACTCGTAGTTGCTGTTGCAGCTATATCAACTGTTGTCATCGCCACTGATGCTAGAGCTTCTTTTCTGCCAATTGATTGGAGTTGATTTAAGATATCAATTGGAATAATAGTATCTCTTACACAATATTCCATTACTTCATCTGGACGATCTGCCCATTCTTTATCCATTTGACTTGAGTCGATATCTAATTTATGCATTTCTTCATTATTCGGCCATAATAATTGAGATACGTATCTGAGAGATTCTCTTTGTGGCCTTAATGTTTGGCGTGCTTGCCACCAGGCATCGAGTGGGATTCTGCCAGGAATGCGCCATACCCTATTTTGTTTACGTGAAGGCAAAAGTCGTTTATATTCACTTTCAATGGCAGGAACTCTGCCCCAACCATTTAGTGAAACCTCTGTCATTTTATTTTTTCTTGCTAAAACTTTCGCTCTTTCATCCATTCTTGGTAAATCAAAATTATCAATATTATATCCAGTTATAATATCTGGATCTTCATGTCTTATTAGTTTTGTTAATCCCTCCAATATAGAGTTTTCATTTCCCCTAAATCGATATTCGGTTCTTTCTTTATTTCTTTCAATAACTGCGGCAGCACACAAAATTTCATTAGTAGCTATACTGGTCTCCAAGTCGAAAGAGAATATCACAAAAGGTGTTGCAAATGGCTTTGCCCTTTCCAAATCTTGATACTCGCAAGAAACTATCATATCTAGAGGATAAATCCCTGTACCTCCTACGTCTTTAATTTTTGATTCTGCTATTTTTGTATCAGTATTATCATTATTTTTAGCATTCTCGGGTGCTCTGTCACCAGCCCAGAGAATATTCCCTTTGACTTTTATATGCGGGCCCAAATCACAATCCAATAACAATCTTTGAACAAATAGAATATCTGCACTAGTTACTCCCCATCCGATTTTCATTAGCCTTTCTCTGACATTTCTAACATATCTAGTATCTTTTATGTAGAGTCTCCAAAAAGGCTTCATCTCCCCTTCAAACAATTTATTTCCTATTCTTTCTGGTTGGCCGTGTAATTCTTTTATCTCATCTAATTTATCTAACGAAAGAGTTGGTTTAATAGAATCAGAATTAGTATTTGGATCAAATATTTCTAAATAAGGGCGTAAGCCATTAACTAATAATAAGACAGAATGGCCTGATTTAGAACGGCACCATAATTCTATAACTGTTTTTGAAATATTATTTTGTTCCCAGCTTCTATTATCTCCGGAAATTATACACAACTCTTCTTGCCATGACATGGTTTCAACCCTGTCTTAGGGGCGACTGTAAGATATTCAATTTATGTGTAAGATTCGAATAAAATAATGCCTAAAGAGTAATAGCAATAGGAATTATTGAAAACTCACTGCTGTGCGTGATATATAATTGGAGTCGAAGAGGTAATGGAAAAAAAATATTCTACCATAGATTGGGAAAATCTTACATTCAGTTTTAGAGAGACGGATAGAATGTACATATCAAATTGTAAACAAGGAGAAGAATGGGAGATTGGAAATATGCAAGATTTCCAAAATCTAAGTATTTCTCCTGCTGCTGGTGTACTTAATTATGGACAAGGTTTGTTTGAAGGAATGAAAGCATACAGGGCCATAGATGGTAGTGTAGTATTATTTCGTCCAAAGGAAAATGCAAAAAGGATGCAAATGGGAGCTAGAAGGCTCGGAATGCCAGAGGTTCCCGAAGACATATTTATTGATGCAGTAATAAGGTCAGTTCAAGAAAATTCAAGATGGATTCCACCTGCAGGAAAGGGTACACTATACATCCGTCCACTATTAATGGGAAGTGGCCCAATATTAGGAGTATCGCCTGCACCTGAATATACATTTTTAGTTTATGTCTCGCCAGTTGGGCCATATTTTAAAGGAGGATTAAAACCAACTTCATTAAAGATTTCTGAAAATCATCATAGAGCTGCACCGGGGGGATCCGGTGGTGTAAAAGCGATAGGTAATTATGCCCCGGGCATGGTGCCTTCTAAGAATGCTAAATCAGAAGGATTTGCAGAAATAATATATCTCGATGCTGTTAATCATAAATATATAGAAGAAGTTGGAGCAGCAAACTTTTTCTGTATAAAAAATGGCGTAATATCTACTCCTGAACTAACTGGAACAATTTTAGGAGGAATTACTAGATTGTCAATTATAGAACTTGCAAGATCGAAAGGTTATGAAGTTAGAGAAGAAAAGATAGATGTCGAATATGCACTGACTGCTGATGAGTGTTTCTGTGCAGGAACTGCAGCAGTAGTATCATCGATTGGTTCGATAAAACATGGAGATATTGTTGTAGAATTTTGTAATGGAGGAGTTGGCGAAATCACTAGAGATATCTATGATAGTTTAGTATCAATACAAAATAGGAAATCAGAAGATGTATTTGGCTGGATGATGGAAATTGATGTCTAACGACCAAGTTTTTTCCTACGTTTTGAAGATTTAGCTTTATTTTTGAATGACTTTCTCTGAGAAAGTTTTTGCCGGTTTCCTGGTCTGTTAATAGATGTAGATTTATTTTCTAGTTTTGAGCTGGAGTAATTTTTTCTTAACCTTAATCCAATTGATTGTAAAACTCCTTCTTTACTTTCAGCCTTAGTGGATTCTAAAGCATCTTTAGTTGATAAGATCAACATGCCTTCTTTGGAAAATGACCTTGAAGGATGTTTTGCATCTTCTTCTCGCTTCATTTTACTTATTCCAGCATCTCTTGCAGCCCAAACTATTGCGTCCAAAGAAGGATTTGGAATACTTGCCTCTTTGGGGACACGACGGCCATTTGAACGACTGAGTTTTGAATCAAAATAACGAGTCCAAATTCTCATTTTTCTTGGGTCACGAGTCATACTATTAGGAACCTCATAGGTGAGATTATTTTAGTATTTTGCAAGATTTAGTCTTCGAGTAAAATGCCACTTACTACACCATGCATACCTGGACGGCTAGTAACTTTGACGTGCCCTATATCAGTTTCGACTATTGCTCCTTTCGTAACAATATTACGCCTAACATAGTTAGTATCTGCATCATTATTGATTACATTAGTAATTTTAGCACGGATTGTTTTTCCTTCTTTGGGTTTATTGACATTTATATTACTTACTGATAAAACACGAACAGTTTGTAATCCTGCGGTTTTACGATATAATTTACGAGTATCATTTTCTCCAACGAAAGCAAACTGATTTTCACTTGAAATTTCTGTTTTTCTCTTACCTCGGTATCTACTAGGGCGCTTCAAACGACCTCCGCTAGGTTTGCGACGAGATATGCCATGCCACTTTGCCATCCTACCGCCGACCGTCCACCCTTATTTCAATAGATTGGCAAAAATATAATTTAATAAATTAAGAAAAGATATCTTATTCGTCTATGATTTGTTCGGAAGGACGTGAGTGAGAAGAGGTTGCGAAGGCGTACCCCAGTAAGGTATAAGCAAGTTAAACACATAATTGAGGAAATAACATCACATACAGGGTTAAATATTGATATTTCCTCTAAATTTTTGGAAAAGGGACACTTTGATGGAAAGGATATATTATTGGTTGATAAAAAAATAATGGCATTTTTAGTTTCTGTAGGAGATGAGAAAATTTGGTTCCCCACTATCAGAGGAATTCTAGAGTGGAAGCCCGATACTAGATGGGCAGCAGTTGACCATGGTGCAATACCATTTTTGATGAATGGAGCTGACTGCATGGGGGCTGGCATTCATCTTGCACATGAATCAATTGAAAAGGGTGAAATAATCTGGATAAAGGATCAAGAACATAGTAAGCCACTTGCCATAGGGATGGCAACTGTAAGTGGATTGGATATGATAAAAATGGTCAAAGGAAAAGCAATAGAAACTATACATTGGATTGGCGATGAACTGTGGGAATTAGAAACTTAAGTGAAGAGGGTTAATTTAATTTAAATTATTGGAGATAATATGCATAAGGTAATATCACTGGTAATTGTATTCTTACTTTTACAGAACGTATTAGGATCTGAGGGGGGCATAAATGAAAATATGAGTCTTGAAGAAACTGGGATATCAGCAATGGAATATCAAAATATCGTTATTGAATCTGAGATTTATAATATATCAATAACATTGAATGAGGATGCAGCAGAAAACAATACATCTATGATTTGGATAACTCAGATATGCATAAACTCTGGAGTTTGCTATCCACCTCAAAATAATGATATGATAACATTAGATGATGGGAAAATATGGGAGAGTTCGTTAATGATAATTGACGATGCGAGCTATCTGAATTGGCGCATTGAGATGAATTGGAGCGATGGTGAAAAAACAAATGTTCCTGAAAATGGTTTTGGATGGAAAGTTTGGTCGAATTGTTGGTTTGATGGAAAAGAATGGGGGGGGCCTGAAGATTCATGTAATTCAGAGGATAATAATCGTAGTATTCCTGGATTTGAAGTTTTGATTGTAATATCTTCAGTCTTAATTACATTATTGATTAAGCCAAAAGAATGGAGGTCTAATCGTGTCAGACAATGAATTGGATTTTATTGAATTAGATTTTAATGAGTTGCCATTCGAAGAAATGAAAGAACGCTCACTATCATTCTATAAAATAATGAATAGGAGACGAACTACGAGACATTTTTCAAATAAAAAAGTTGAACGTGAATTAATAGAAGTTGCAATTAGAACGGCAAGTACTGCACCATCGGGCGCCCATCTTCAACCTTGGACTTTTGTTGTAATTTCGAATGAAGAATTAAAGAAAAAAATACGTGATGCATCTGAAAAAGAAGAAATTGAAACTTACAGTAATAGGATGCCGGAATCATGGTCTGAATTATTAAAGCCACTAGGTACAGATTATGTAAAAGAACACATAACAGATGCTCCCTGGATAGTCGTCATATTTAGGCAGACAAAAAGACAACGAAAAAATTTAGAATGGGGACCTACTTATTATTCACAGGAATCATGTGGCATTGCAATTGGAATATTTATATCTGCCATACAAAATATGGGTCTTGTTACTTTGACCCATACTCCTTCCCCAATGGGGTTTCTTAGAGAGATATTAAATCGTCCAAAACACGAACATGCAATGTTGCTAATGCCAGTTGGATATCCCGCAGATGATGCAAAGGTTCCGAATCTTAGCCGTAAAAATATGTCTGAAGTCATCAAATGGATGGAGTAAGATATTTTATTTTTTTACTGTTGGAGAAATAAATACTAGAGCTATTCCGGAGCAAACTATCATAATACCTCCAATTATGTTAGTAATAGTAAGAGTTTCATCAAAAATTAAGTAACCATAAAATGTTGCAATTATAACTGTAAGATATGAAAATGCACTTACCCAGGCTGCATTTGCTTTGTGATAAGCCATTGTTATTCCAATTTGTCCCCCTCCAGCACCAATTCCTACTCCAACCAATGCAAGTAAAATCTTAGGAGTTAAGGAGTTTAAATCGGGTGCTGCTTGTATTACACTTCCGATAATAGAAAATAGTGCAAACCAAAAAACAACACTTGCAGGCGAATCAGTTTGCCTTAGTTTTCTTACGAAAATATATGCTAATGCAGCAAAAAAACCTGATCCTAGAGCTAAAAATGCATCTGGTTCAATTTTTTCAGTTGTCGGCGATATAACTAAAATTATACCAAAAAAAGATAAAATAAGAAGAATGAAAATTGAAGGAGATACTTTTTCTCTTATTATTCGACCTGATAACAGGGCCACAAATAAAGGGGCAGTATATTGTAAAGTAACAGCCTGCCCTATCGGAATTCTTGCAAGTGCTGAAAAATATAATATCATTGCAATTAGGCCCGATAAACACCTTAAAAACATAGTTTTAGTATCTTTTGGTACTAAGGTAATATTATTTAAATTAGCAATAATTGCTACAATTAATGCAATAACGACTGATCTGATGAATATTATCATCCAAACATCTGCATTGGAAGCTGTCCACTTAACTAATGCATTCATCGAACCAAAGCAAATACTTCCAAAAATCATCCAAAAAACGGCAACTTTCGGCGAATCTATTGGAGCAGTACTATGTTCTGTAAAACTAGAAAGGTTGGGCCCATCTTCAGCAAGACTGGATAATGAATCTAAATTTCTTCCTAAAACACGCTTTGACATTATATTAAGCCCCAACGTCTTGCTAATACAGTTGTTATTTCTTGATAATCTTGACCCCCAGTACTACTAGGATCATAAAGATGAATTGGTATTCCGTGACTAGGGGCTTCTGCAAGTTTTATATTTCTACGAATTGGAGTTTTGACTATTAATTCTGGGAAGTTGTCTAATATTTCATTCGCGACTTGTTGGTTTAACATTGTTGAAGAATGCATAGTTAAAAGTACGCCATCTACTCCTAAATTAGGATTTAGAAGATTTCTAACTTCTCTTATGGTACCTGATAATAATGCAAGCCCCTCTAAAGCAAAATATTCAGTTTGAACAGGAATCAATAAACCATCACTAGCAACTAGCGCATTTATCGTAACTAGGCCTAAAGATGGAGGAGTATCAATAAAAATTATATCATAATGAGGCAATAGAGGATTTAATGCTTCCAATAGTCGCCTTTCACGTCCTAATTGTCTAAGCATTTCTTGTTCTAGACCTATGAGATTTTTATCTCCAACTATAATGTGTAATTTCTCAACTGCTGTAGCGTGTCTAGCGCTAATTGCTGTTTCTGGATTTAGTATTAAATCTCTAGTAGTTTCCTTAACTTTACTTTTATCAACACCTAGCCCGGTTGCGCAATTACCTTGTGAATCTGAATCAATTACTAATATATTAAATCCCCTGAGTGCTAATTGGGCTGCTATATTTATCACAGTAGTTGTTTTTCCAACTCCTCCCTTTTGATTGATTACTGTAACAATTCTAGCTCTTCCTTTAGGCGTTGCCAAAGATTTGGGTAAATGAATAGGATTAATTGATTTAGTAGTCTCTATTTCTTCATATGTATCAATATTCGCTATACTATGATCATCTTCTGTTTCAATGAATTCGATATCAATTATCAGAGGTGCTTCTTCTACTTTTGGAAGAGTTTTCTTATCTTTAAATTTCTTCACGGATTATACGAGTGTTGGCAAGGTGTTGAATATGCCGCATAGAACGTGTAACAGCATAGTAGATTGAAGTAGTTTATTTTAAGCCAACTAATTTTGTAACAAATACCATGCAAGCATCTCTCCAGTCTGTGCATTAAGGATGAAAGAAACTGTGTTATCTTTACCTGAATTAGTCCATTTACGCGTACCGGACATTGATACCTGTCCATCGATTAAATCTATCGGAATTAAACTTAACAATTCACTCTCTTCAGAAACAGAAAGACGGTATCCCATCTTTACATCAGAATTCCATGAGTTTTGAGAGTTTGCAATGCTATCATGTAAATCAGGATACCGCTTTTCGTCCAATATTCTTTGTTCTAAAAGGCTTAATGTAGGAGTATCTGGAACTGAATCTTTATTCCAATTTATTTCCCCTTGGGCATTATTTTCACTATTTATTATAGTACAATCTTCTGAGTCAATACCATCTAAAGTGAGCCAACCTGATTTATCATCTGGATCAACCCAAGATAGATTCCATTGAGAATTTATAGAATTTTCAGGATGATTATAACTTGCTTGCCAAATGTACCCTCCATCAATAATTGCAATTGAGATATCTGATGAAGGATGATTATTTATCAGACATTGTTTAGCATCTTCAAGGTTAAAGGAACGGAGATCTGATTCATCCCACATAGAATCTATCCATTTTTTCTTATCTGAGCTTCTTGGCCTATCATCAAAAGCCTCTGGCTTTAGATAATCCTTACCCCAATCAATTGGAGTAGTGCCGGTAACGCTACTGGATTCACCCATTTTTAATCTAATTGTGAGTTTTCCATCTGGCAGGAGGGAGTCGGTTGCAGAACTAACTAAAAAATTACATTCATTATTTTGAGCATTTTTATCTATTAAGATATCTACTTCTTGCCTAATTGGCCATGGATAGTTTTCCTTTACTTGAATCTCGATATTTGCATGGCCAATGCATTTACCGATTTCTGAATGATAAATATTTATTGTACGGACAAGTCCATGGTTGGAACTTTTGAATTCCTTGCCTACTGACCATTCCCAATCAGAATCCCACGATTCATCTCCTATGGAACTTGAACCTTCTGATAAACTTCTATCGCCAAAAAATGATTTTAATTCTATGGGTTTTAATGGTAAAGTTAGTACTGGAAGTAATACATCTAATTCACTTACTCCATCTAAACCGTAAGTTACTGATTGCATATTTGTAATTTTATTCTCTATGTCTTCAAAGATAATATCTGTTTTTGTACGCTTTAATTCTTTAGCCTCTAGTTCTGTCCATGATGTTGTAATCATATCAAGAGAATTTCCTGCCATCGACCATCCCAGATTTCCACATTCCTCAACATCCCTCCAAGTTTTACCTTCAAAATCAACAACTAAAGTATGCTCTATTTTTTTTTCTGCAGTGTAAAATCCCGAACGTCCTAGGTTATCCGTAGAAATTTTTTCCTCCCTAGAAACGGATACTTTACCAACTCCGTTCATACTAATTTCTAACTCTCCACATGCATCTTCGAGTACACTTCCTGATGAATCACGGAATATTTTCACCATATCATCGCCAAGAATAGTGATCTTTGCTTCTTCTACATTAAAATTCATTTCATCACCATATTTTAAAGACCTAGGGGAGAACGAATTATCATTATTTATTACAAAAAATACAGTTCCTCCGACTAATAATAATGCTGCAAATATTGCACCAATGACTTTTTTATCTAATTTTAGATTTTTTAAAGATGGTAGTGTAATGACAGTTGGGGAATTATCTTCAATATCAATAATTTTATCTACTTTTTTACTTATATCTGATTGAATTATTTCTGCTACAAATACTTCGGAGTCATCATTTTCAGATGGTAAATTTATTGATTTTTCATCGTCTTCAATTAATTTTCTAACTGTAGATTTTGGAGTTTGTTGTAAAATTAGTTCATCTATTTTTTTACTAATTTCATTTTCTGGGATATTTATAACATCATCATCATCATCAATAAGAATTAATTCGTCTATTTCATCATTTATTGAATTATTTTTATGATCATTTACTGAATTTATCCTGTCTATTAATACAGATTTTTTACCTGAGACGTGTAATTCAAGTTTTTTACAAATGTCCCTTAACTCTGCAACTGACATCTCCGATAATAAATCGGAGTCGAAAGTAGAATGGTCATCTTTGCTCATTATGTTAATCGAGCCATAAGTAATGGTTTTCAATCCCTTTGTTTCAAAGTATCACAGAAAGGGCACTATGATAGTTTAACTATAAATTTAAGCAAAGAACTCAAGAAGTAGTTTTTGTTGCGAAAACTATGAAGCCGCGACTTGTGATACTCTCAAGAGGTCCTGAGTTGTATAGTACCAAGCGGCTATTGGAAGAAACAGAAAAAGCAGGTTGGGATGTCAAAATAATTGATCCGTTGAGTTTGACTATAGTTATAGATAAGGATGGAGGTAAAATTTTTCACCGAGGTTGGCCTGTAGAATGTGAAGCGGTCCTACCAAGAATAGGTTACTCAATAACTAGAAGGGGGGTTGCCATAGTTAGGCAATTTGAAAGTAAAGGAGTAATAATATTAAATTCAAGTAATGGAATAATGAGCAGTCGGGATAAGTTAGTTGCTTGTCAAATGATGTCCGATAATTCAGTTCCAGTACCAATTACAGCCCAAGTGGGCTCTTGGAAAGATACTGTTAGAGCAGTAAGTAGAGTTGGTGGCACTCCATGTGTAATTAAATCAACAGAAGGTACTCATGGATATGGAGTATTTCTAGCTAAAACGGATCAGCAAGCACGACAATTGGTTTATCAGATGTTAGAACAGAATATGCGGCCTTTAGTTCAGGAATATATTAAAGAGTCTCATGGTCAAGATATACGTGTATTGATAGTTGGAGGAAAAGTTATTGCATCAATGAAACGAAAAGCAAATGGAACTGAATTTCGTTCAAATTTTCATTTAGGTGGTTCTGTAGAAGATGTAGTAATAACCAAAGAGCAAAAAATAATCGCTTGTCTAGCAGCAAAAACGTTAGGACTTGATATAGCGGGAGTAGATATGCTCATATCTAAAAGGGGTGCATTAATACTAGAAGTAAATTCTAGTCCTGGACTAGAGGGAATAGAGGCTTCAACTGGAATTAATATCGCAGAAAAGGTAGCGGAATATTTAACTTTTAGATATCATGATTCTCTAGAAGTAGAAATAGGAGATGAATCTGAAGAAAAAACTGAGTCTAATAGTCATAAATTAACATCTGATAGTTAATCGGCTATTTTACTAATATATCAAAATCCACATGACTTATTGCCAATCATGAGAAGCATTCAATACTCTATTGGCCCCCTGTTATTTGTTCGTTAGGGCAGGGATGCATACGTCATTTACGACATGGGTCGATATAATGGAAGAAGAAGGTGAAATATTTTCAAATACAAAAGTAGATGATAATATGCCTCAAGATATTAATTTTGTAAATTCGAAAATCCCATTACCTCCAAGATTAGATAGGATATCAAAATTACCTTGGTTTGAATGTTGGTTGCAAAAATTGCGAACAGAAAAAAAAAGTGAGCATACAATTAGGTCATACATTGTCGGAGTTAAAACCTTCTCAGTTACAAATCTACCAAATGAAAATGGGAGAAAATGGGAGAAAATGCAGACCATATCTGTTAAAAATATTCACTCATTTAGTGACCCCAATAATGGAAGAATAGATGCATGGCTAAATAGTATCAGTAAATTAAGGCCCTCAACAATTAATGCAAGAATAGCATCTATTTCTCATTTATTAAAATGGTTGGGCTATATGATTCCTGATTGGATTCAAAGACCTTCAAGAAGCCGTTCTTTACCTAAAACACTAGGAAAAAATGAATTGAAGAGAGTTTTATTGTCCACGAGTCAATCTGAGGATTGTTTGGCTTCACCCATTGTAACAATCATGCTTGATACAGGATTGAGAGTATCAGAATTATGTGGACTTGATATTGATGATTTAGATTTTGAAGATTTATCTGCACTTGTAATTGGTGGAAAAGGAGAAAAGGACAGGACTGTTTTATTTACTAATTCGACTGTTAATGCAATAAATTCATGGTATCCAATGAGGAAATCTAGACTTAAGCGTTGTAAGAATGAATTAGATAATCGTGCATTATTTCTATCCAGTAGAGGAAATAGGATGAATCCACGATCAGTTCAAAAAATAATAGATAAGATAGCAGAAGCAGCAGATATTCCCAAGAGTAAGCTCAGCCCCCATACTCTCAGGCATACTTTTGCTACTGGATTATTGGAGAGAGGTGCAGATTTAGTTACAATTCAAAGATTATTGGGGCATGCTAGTATAGCTACAACACGAGTTTATCTTGAAATAGGGGATCAAACCTTACGTGAAATATATCATAGAGCTCAGAAAAAAATTACTACTTCTGATTTGAAAAATTCTGAAGAGATAGTTAAAGAAATTAAAAATATAGAAATAAAACCTACAAACTAACTTGAAAGTAGTTTGTTCATACACAACATTCAATCAAATAGATACCGTGAGAAGTACGTGGACCAGTCTTACTACGAGTCAGATAGTTATTCATCAAATGAAGCAGGGGTTTCGGTTTTGTATGCACAAGTGGTGCAAGGTAAGCCAAAAATGGACATTAATGAAAAGGGATTTTTGGAAGTAAAAAGTTCGAAGAAGAGTAGGGGAATCTATCTTGGAGATGTCGCAAAGTCTGTATTATACTCAATTGGTTCACATGAAACGCCATTTATTAATGACGATTCAAACTGGGATCAACAAGTTTGGGAGTTAATTTGTAAATCAAATGATTTAGATGTTAAGATATATAGTTCCCATTATTGGGGATTTGGACTTTTTAATCGATGTTTCTATAATAAAATAGAAATTAGAGGAGAGTTGTCAATACGTGCTAGATGTGTGCATGATATAGTAGCAAGTCTAGGTAGAAATCCTTGGGAGCCATATAGACTAAAATCCTTTGAAAGGGTAACAAATTTAACTATTGAAGAACATATAAACTCATGGAATAATCTGATTAAAATAGCCAAAGATGAGATGAATGAAAACATTCTAAAATTAGAAGATTCAGTTAGATCACTCAGAGGAGTAAATGAAGATTCAGTTGAATTTATTTTGGCCGCAGATAATGCATTGGAGGAAGCAAGGACGGCTTTATCGGATAGAAATTCTCCTGCTGTTGAACGGGCATTGAGTAGGGCAGAAAAAGCAATAATTAGGGCAAACCCAAAAACGGATTTACAATCTACAAATATATTGTTTGACGATAATTAAAGACCTAGTGCATTAAACATCCACGACCAAACGCCATGTTGTGCTAGATAAATTACTAATGAGAATGAGATACAGGCGAAATATATTGCACCTTTTGATATTTGAATGGCATCTTCACTTTCTTCATCAAAATAACGAATTAATCCAGCTGCTTGCTGGATTCCACTACCCTTCTTATCCTTTGCCATTGGCCTTCGCACCCATATAGACTATTTCAAACTCACGAGCCCAATAAAATAATATCAAATTATGATTATGCTTCTAAAGACTCGATTAATACACAACCACCATCGAGTTCCACTATCATTGATGCTGCATCCATTGCATTATCCATACTTGAAGTCATTAGAATCTCACGTCGATTACCATTTGGAGTTTGAAAAACCAATCTATGACTTAAATTTTCTAGAACTTCACGATTAACAGTTTGCCAAGTCCATTCATCATTTTCTATAGTTACTAGTGCCTGAATTGGTACTAATGGTCCTTGATTTAGAGAGTTATTTCTAGCCCTATCTACCAATTCAATTAATTTCTTAGTTGCTCCAAAAATATCAGTTTGTATCGGTTTTTCTTTATTTTTTGCTATTCGCCTGCTTAATCTCATTACGTGCATCCCCTTTGCGGAACAAGTCCACAAGCGGGGAGCGATTCATCAATGGTATAATATTTTATAAAGATATAGTTGTTAAGTAATAAAAATTAGATGTTTTATTCAATACGGGGTACGAGTATTTCTTTCGTGATGTCGTGTTCGGAAGGTCGTGGCAAGTAAGTCGGATTACTGGTATAATCTTGGAAAGGATAGTGTTTTACTAAATGCAGTTAGTAAATGGAGAACGGATTCTGAAGAATGGTTCCAAGGATCATTTGAAAGATTGCCAGAAACAGTAAGAGTAAACCCCCTAAGAGAAGATTCGAAATGGGTAGAAAATTGGTTAATTAAGATTGGTTCTAAACGGATAAGTTGGTTTAATGGCGTTGGAAGTGCTTGGACATTACCATTTGAAAGGGGTAAAATAGATGGAGAAAATAGAGTATTACTTTCTTCTTTACATGAAACTGGTAGATTAACTAGGCAGGAATCGGCATCTATGATTCCGGCAATAGCACTTGATACAAAACCTGGAGAAATCATCCTAGATATGTGTGCATCACCAGGATCCAAAACTACACAGATTTCTGAGCATTTAAACAATAAAGGTTTGGTTGTGGCTAATGAAATAGCTAGTACAAGAATTAATACATTGGTATCAAATTCACAAAGACATGGATCTAGAACTTGTATGATAGTGAATCATGATGGGAGACATATCCCCAAAATTCCCGGATTAGGCTATGATAGAGTATTAGTAGATGCTCCATGTACTGGTTCTGGAACTACTAGAAAAAATCCTGATGTATGGAGAAAATGGTTACCTTCCGGTGGGCGTTCTCTTCATAAATTACAAATTGATTTATTGAGTAAGGGAATAGAAATTACAAAACCTGGAGGTAGAATAGTATATTCAACATGCTCATTAGATCCTGTAGAGAATGAAGCAGTTGTAGCAGAAATAATGAGGAGATATTCCGTAAAAGTTGTAAAACCTAGTACAATATTACCAAAATTATTGTTTGATGAAGGTTTAACTGAATGGCCTATTTTAGATGATAGGGGTAACATAACAATAGAATTGGATGTAGTTAGTTCCACTCTACCCCCAACTGAACCTAACATACTAGAATCTATTCGTAACTGTGTAAGAATTTGGAATGATAAAAATAATGGAGGAGGATTTTTTGTAGCGATACTTGAAAAAGTGAATGAATTAAATATAAAAATACCTAAAAAAGTATTAAATGATAATCAATTTAGTGAAGATTCAATAGATTTACCTCAACCAATAGGGAGTGAAATTACTAACAAAATAATGGATAGATTTGGAAGTTGTCCAGATAACCTATGGATCAGAGGTAAGAAAATACTCTGGTGCACTAAAGAAGCTAAATATATTTGGGAGAATGAGAAAAGTAGAAAATCAGGAAGAATAATAATTCCAGGAAAGCGATGGAAGCCACTAAAAGTAATTCATTTAGGACTTGATACAATTAAGTTAAGAAATAAAGAAATTGATAGAATAATAGGTAGAGCTGCTCAGCAAATTATTTCTGAAATAGATTCGGGCTTTATTGAAGTTAGTAGTGTAATAATAAACAGGTTACTAATCGAGGAAGAAATATTTCCTTTAGAAATAGATGCCGATATAGGAGAATTTACAGGTAGTTTGGTATTAGTTGATGAAACAGATGGGGTTTGCTTGCCAGTGTGGATTGGGAGTAGAGTCAGCCTCATGGTAAATGAACCTGAGAGAATTATTATGCGAGCCGTTAGGGAATTAAAGGTAATAATCAATGAAGAAGAATAATTTTTAAATCAAATGAAAAATAAAAATTGATATTAATTGGCATATGTTCAATAGCCATGCGATATTCTTAGGAATATGAATGGAACCATGTTAGACGAAACGGACCACAATATCATACAGGTTTTGTGTGAAGATGCTCGAACTTCACTAAGAAAAATTTCTGAAAGAATAGGAGTATCCTTGGGAGCGGTGAGCAATAGAGTAAAGAAATTAGAAGAGCGCGGCATAATAAAAGGCTATTCCGTACTTCTTGACCATGAAAAAATTGGATGGGAATTAAACGTAGTTATTGGATTAAGAATACAAAAAGGTAGGTTGATAGAGATCCAAGAAAAAATTGCTAAAGATAATAGAATTTATGGTGCTTATGACGTAACTGGAGATTTTGATTCAATGATTTTAGCAAGAGCAGAAAATAGAAAGGATTTAGATAACTTATCTAAAAATGTATTATCCATTGAAGGAGTAGAAAGATCGGTCACTCATTTAGTATTGAACACTGTAAAAGAAATTCCGAGCTCCATACCGATTAATAAATTCGATAAATGAATTTATGTTATAGAAGAAAAAATACTTGCATAAGATGATAATTCTTCCACAGCCATAATTTCAGGATTAATTAATATTGATAATTGATTATGCATTTCTTCATCTATTGCCATATCCATGGACATTAACCTTATGCGAAAAAAATTTTGAATACTTTTTCCTGTTTTATCCCAATCCATTAAGATAATTATTGATGATTTGCCATCAATTTTATTTCTAGTTCCATACTTTTCATAAAGGTATGCAATTAATTTTGATCTGCTATAGCCACGGTTTAATTTCTCAATTACTCCTGTAAATCCTAATGTTCTTAGGGCTTTGACATCATTTATTCCTTCGACAAGTATTGGACAATTCGATCCACCTTCAATCCTTGATTTATTTCGTAAAATATTTTTTTTAATGATTTTTGAAGCCTTTTTGAACCGATATGATTGGGTTTCCATATCAAAATATTTACGATTTTTAGACATGGTTGTTAATTACAAGAAATGTTCTTAATATAAGGTGATTGGATATTGATAATTATAATATTAGTTCCATATTTTTTATTTCACTGTATTTTAGTAGGTAGATTGAATCATTTTAAATCAATGTTGAAGGCAAATAATCATATCATATTTTATTAATAAGATTGATATTATCAAGAACCTGATTACGCGGGATTTATGAATAACTTTCATACCGCAAGCTTAGAGGTCGGTACTTTGGTCGAAAGCTTATTGTTTTACGAATTGTGGAATGAGTATATTTCTTGGTCCCTTTTAATTGGAATATTTACATTTGGATGGTTATTTCATCATTCATTTTGGTACACATCCAAAGAAGGAGAAGATTGGGAAAATCCTGATAAAATAGAAGTCGGGGTATTCCCTAGACATAATGATGACATGACACTGGAAGTTGCATGGACCATATTACCATTTATTCTAATTATATACTTAACATATATATCTTGGGCACCATTAGATGCTGTTTGGACATCTGAAAATGGAGGTAATCATGGATTTGAATGCACTGAAGGACAAAGTTCCAATAATCAAATGGATATGAATACAGGCATAATAACATCAGATTGCTACCATGTTTTGGAAATTACAGGAAAACAATGGGTTTGGAGTTTTGAATGTAATCCAAATGATGATCGTTGGACTGGAGATATAATTCCGGATAGGGGATTTGAATTAAGTACTAATTTATGTGATATTGGAACTATATCCATAGAAGGTTATGGAATGCAACCACTTCTGTCTTTGAAGGCAGGAGAAACTTATCTCGCGGTTATGCAATCAGAAGATGTTACTCATGCGCCATGGGTTCAAATTTTGGGAGTGAAGGAAGACGTTCAACCCAGCCACAAAACTACACTTTGGCTCCCAATGATTGAGGCTAGTGAATCCATGATATTATGCACTGAATACTGTGGAGATGCGCATTCACTGATGTCAGCAGGACTTTCTGTTCATAACTAAATATGGGGGATTTGTAAAATGAATAAAACAAAAATACACGCACGTAGTATTATTGTCATGTCTATTTTACTTTTGGCTATGGCATTTAGTCCACTTGTAAGTTCATTTCCTACTGGTATTTCCGGAGTAAAGGACTCAGGGTGTAATTGTCATGGAGCCACGACTAGTGAATCAGTAATTCCCACTATTGAGGGATTGCCAGAAGTATACAACTATTCAGAAACTTATGAATTAACTGTTGGATTTACAGGCGGCCCTAGTACTATTGGTAATATAAACCTTGGAGGATTTCACTTATGGGCTAGTGAGGGTGAATTAGCATCCAATGATGCAACTGTTCAAAGATATAATCCAAGTGAAGTGGGACACACAGAAATAGGCAATGATCAAACATCTTGGACATTGATTTGGACTGCTCCAGCATCTGACAAGAATATTGAATTTATACTTCATACTAATTCTGTAAATGGTAACGCTGGTGGCGGTGCAGGAAGTTCTGGAGATGAGTGGAATAGGCTAACTGCAAAGGTTAGCGCACCTATAGAAGTTTTAGAGCAAGCTAATCCCTATGTCGTATTATCAACATTGATAGTAATATCTGCAATATTATTAGTAATTACTGTAACTTATATCTTCTATAGGACAAATCCTGATTCGTTTAATTGGAAAACTTTTGAGCCATGGATTTGTGAGTGGTTGACGAGTACAGACCATAAAAAAGTAGGAACATTATATTTCTTGGCTGGTTTGTTTTTCTTGGGAGTTGGTGGCATAATGGCACTAATGATTAGGATTCAATTGTCTGTTCCTGGAAATGATTTCTTGACTCAAGACCAATATAATCAATTTTTCACATTACATGGAACTACAATGATATTCTTAGCCGCAATGCCTTTGATCAATGGATTTGCTAATTGGATGGTTCCTCTACAGATAGGTGCACCGGATTTAGCATTACCTAGAATTAACGCAATGTCATTCTGGCTCCAACCTGTTGGTGCACTGTTAATTTTTACTGGTGTTTTCTCAGGAACTGGGGCGGACACTGGATGGACTGGATATGCGCCTTACATAGTAAGTGAAACGGCTCACGTCGGGACTACGATGTGGGTCGCGGGACAAATTATGTTAGTTGCTTCATCTACACTTACCGGTGTTAATTTCTTAACTACTATTGCAGTAATGAGGGCTCCAGGAATGGGGTGGATGCAAATGCCTCTTTTCACTTGGTCAATATTAGTTGCCAATCTGATGTTGTTCTTATCCATTCCAGCATTTGGAGTAGGATTAGTTCAAGTTTACTTAGATAGGGTCATTGGTACTGCATTTTATGATGCGGGCTCTGGAGGCGATCCATTACTTTGGAGTCATCTTTTCTGGTACTTTGGACATCCAGAAGTTTACGTAGTAATAGTACCAGCATTTGGAGTAATTTCTGAAGTGATTGCCACCAGTGCAAGAAGAACTGTGTTTGGATATAGGTCAATGGTATATGCCATGGCAGGTATTGGAGTTGTTTCGTTCATAGTTTATGGGCATCATATGTTCACATCAGGAATGAGCCCTACATTGAGATTTGTGACGATGTTAACCACGATGCTGGTTGCCGTCCCCACGGGAATTAAAATATTCAATTGGCTAAAAACTATGCATAGAGGATCATTAGTATACAGAACACATACACTATGGGCACTTGGTTTCTTAGTTACTTTTACACTTGGAGGAATTTCAGGAATGTTTTTCCCATCGATGGCGATGGATTTGCATTTCCATGAGTCTTATTTCGTAGTTGCACACTTCCATTATGTACTTGTAGGCGGAACAGTATTTGGATTCTTTTCTGCCATCTATTATTGGTTCCCAAAGATGACAGGTAGAATGTTAGATGAGCGTTTAGGAGTGCTACATTTCCTTACAGCGTTCATAAGTTATAATGGAGTATTTTGGCCAATGCATAGGTTAGGAGTTTGGGGCATGGCAAGAAGACATCACACATACTTCATTTCAACTGAAGAAGCGATGGGTTCGCTGCCTGCAGAAGCTGCTGGATGGAATATGTTCATCTCAGTAAGTGCTTTCTTATTCTTCTTCTCTAATTTCTTACTTATTGCTAATATGATAAAATCAGTAATCCGTGGGAAAAAGGCACCTGCTGATCCATGGGGAGGATGGTCGTTTGAATGGATGACATCATCTCCGCCACCAACCCCTAGTTTTGGCCATTTTAATCATGGAGAATGGATTGATCTTCCTACACTAAAGGATTCAAATGAAGAGCATATAGGAAATGACCCAAGCCCTCTGGTAAAATGGTTCCAAAGTCTAATGGTATTAGATGATGAAAATGAGGAGGTGAATAATTGAGCGGAGATTATCATGGCGATGATGACCATGAGCATCAAAGTGCTTGGGGACCACATGATTGGAGTCATGGAGCACCACATAATTCATGGGCACCAATAATAATGTCTATTGGAATAGGAATCTTTCTCTATACAGTGGCTTCTGCATATTCTTGGGGAGAAATGGTAGATCCTTCAAGCATACCTTTGATATTCTTAGGACTTACGATATCATTCTTTGGAATGATTATTTGGTGGAGACAGGATGCTTCATTTGATGGCATATATGAGCCTAGAGCAACAGGAACTCCTTTCCAAAATATTCAAATTAGGAAAGTTGCAATGTGGATGTTCCTAATGTCTGAAATGATGGTTTTTACATCATTATTCAGCACATATATGAGATACCGATTGGGACTTACTCCATGTGTAGAAATATATGAAAGTGGATCTTGGATAGTAAATTCTCAAACTATAGATTCTGGAGAAGCAGTTAATTGCTTCTTACCTGCATCTGAATTAATTGCATCTAGTTGGTTCCATATTGCTCCTGGAGCAATCAATACATTTGCATTAATAATATCCTCTTTTACTATAGTTCAGGCACTTAGATGGGCAAAAAAACCCGTTGGAAGTGTTGATGAAGAAGTCCGTAGAAAGCGTGTTTACCGGTATTTAGGAAGTACTTGGATTTTAGCAATAATATTCCTAACATTGAAGATGGTCGAGTGGTTTGTAGGATTCTATATTCCTGAAATTGGATTTTTAGGACTTCATGAACATGATATTGTTTCATTAGTAAATGAAGGTTATACAATTCATGCAGATCACTATCACCCACATCATGGTTGGGAAGACACTCATCTTGCAGAATTGGCTGCTGCAAATCCTTCTGAATTTGAAGAATATTTTGCAAATATAGCATCTATAGAAGGTGGTTATGTGACCACTGATGCAGTAATGATGGCAGATATCAGAGTTAGTACATCTACGTTCTTTGTTACAACTGGTACTCATGGTGCTCACGTTTTTATTGGAATAATTGGATTGACATACATGACTTGGAAAGCGTGGACTGGTGGATATACTCCTCAGAATGCTGTTTCAATTGAGTATTTTGGACTATATTGGCACTTTGTAGACTTAATATGGGTTCTGGTCTTCCCGTTCTTCTATCTTTATTGAGGTGAAAAAAATGAGTGAACATAAAATATTTGGACAAGATATCTATTGGGCAAATTTCATTGGTTTAATGGTACTAACTGCTATTGAAGTAGTAGCTGTAGGTAGTGAATTTTCTAAAGCAATGACTCTTTTCATATTAGTGGGAATAGCGATTCCTAAATTCATAATGATAGCAGCTATTTTTATGCATTTATGGGGGGATAAAGATTCAAAAATATTAACTTTAACAGCATTATTTCCAACATTTTTCATAATCGTAATGGTACTATTCATTGGCCTTACTCATCCTGAAGCAACTACTGGATTACCTGAGTGGTGTAGACCAGGTTATTACAAACTCTAGCATATAGGTTCATGCCTAATGAGTATCTCGGCGGCACGCTGCCGAGATCGCATAGCCCGGTATTGCGGTGGATTTGAAATCCACTGTCCATTGGACTCGGGGGTTCAAATCCCTCTCTCGGCGCCACATTCATTGATTTGGAATTGACTTGGCTCCTCTTACTGTAATTTGATTTTCAAAATATTTCAAACTTATTGGAGTAGTCATTACAGCTTCACCATCCACATTAACAAATAGATCTGGATTGTGACTTTCATTTGTTGGCATATCATTGGAATCTACAGCTTTTAATTCCATACTTAGGGCGTTTTTCATAAATATCTTGTTCCACTTACCTAGATGTTTTCCCTTCTCTAATGGACCCATAACAAGTAACATTTGAATCTTAGAAAGTCCCCAAGCAGATACTAAAGAGCCATGATTTTGAGTTGGAGATGCCCCTGGTGCAATGATAAATCCTCCACCAAATGTTTGACATTGGCTCATACAAAATAAACCAGATAAATCTACAACTTCACCGGGACTATCATCAATTTTAATCCATCCTTTCTGAGTTTTCCATCCTAAAATAGCCCTAATACCTAAGAAAGTATATTTTAATTGGCCACGTACACGTTTAAATTTTCCTTCAGTTTTCATACGATTAACTGCGGAAGTTACTCCACTATCACACTCAAGAAAACTCCATCTTACAATATTATTGGAATTATTTGGATCTCCATTACAAACATGTGGTATAGGAGCTGGAATTAATGGATGTGCTGGAGCTGGTGGACCTTCTACTCTAAATGCTCCTACATTTCTATCTACTCCATTTGTCAGTATGTCTACTGCTTCTTGCATTTTTAGAAATTTTTTCCCTTTGGGTATTGGAATACCGTGTGCCCTTGCATAGTCATTTCCACTCCCAATTGGAAGAATTCCCATAACTTTTCCTGAACCCCTTAATCCTGAAGCTACCTCATGTACAGTTCCGTCCCCGCCTACTGCTACAACAATTTCATGCTCTGATTCTCTTAGATTGGCTGCTAAATCCATTCCATGTCCAATATATTCAGTATGAAATAAATCTATTTTATATCCTGAATTTTCTAAAGATTGCTCAAATCGAGACCATTGAGTGACTGATAAACCATCACGTGCTTTCGGATTAAGTATACAGGCTATACGCGTCACATTACCTCCAACATTGAGTTTATTCTTGAATGCTATGAATGGGAGATATGATGAATGAGAATCGTTTCGAGAGGTATGAACTTGTATGAATAATGATGAAAAATTCATGCAATATGCAATTGATATAGCCAATAAAGGTAAATTTAGAGTAATGCCTAATCCACTAGTAGGATGTGTACTTGTTATGAATGAAGAAGTGATTGCTGAAGGTTGGCATGATCACATTGGTGGTTTACATGCTGAACAAATGGCGATTGCTGATGCAGAAGCTCGAGGCATTTCCTTGCAAGGTGCCACGGCATATATTACTCTGGAACCTTGTAATCACTTTGGTAGAACTCCGCCATGTACTGAATCATTATTATGGGCAGGAATAAAAAAAGTAGTTATTGGAGCTTTGGATCCTAATCCTACAGTTAGAGGTGGTGGCTTGGATGTATTACAAAATGAAGGATTTGATTTCAAAACAGGAATATTAAAAGAGTCTTGTGAAGAACAAATGGGACCATTTATGCATTGGTGTAGAAATCGTAGACCACTAGTCACACTGAAGGCTGCAACTGATATAAATGGAAGAATAGACGGAAATAAGGACGTTCCAGCAGAGAGATTTAGTAATGAAGAATCTTTAAATCTAGTCCAAGATTTAAGAGCAGAATCAATGGCAATATTGATTGGAGTAAATACTGCAATAAGGGATAATCCGTCATTGACAGTTAGAGGAAGAGATATTGGTCCCAGAGATAGGCCCCTAAGAGTGGTTATCGATCCAAATAATCGAATTTTAAATGATAGTAATTTGATGAATGATGGTCTTGCCCCTACTTTATTAGTACAAATATCAGAATTTGATAAAACTAATGATAAAGAACATGTTGAAAGAGTAGTAATTTCTGAAAATAAAGAAATCGAAATATCAAAAATTTTGGATATGTTAGGAGATAGGAAAATTCAATCACTACTTGTTGAAGGCGGATGTAATACTTGGATGCGCTTTTTAGAATCTGGTTTTGTAGATAAGGCACACTTATGCGTTTCAAATATAGAACTAAGTGGAGAATCTAACGAACTATTTAGGAAAGAGTATTTATTAACTTCCGGATTATCAAAGATCAGAGATATAAAAATTTCAAATGATACTGTATCTTTATGGAAGAAATAAATTTAACATATCTTATAAAATTGTTAGGATTTTCAGAGTTATTTATAATTAAATTAAAAATCAATGTGAAAATTATTTTGGGAAACATATAATAACCCTTTTAAGTGTTTTTTTGGACACTTAGTTTGGAAACAGACCTATATAGTCCCAGTATGGCCGTGAAGACATGAATGACGCACGTATGTACAAAGGTTTGATGTTAACACTAGTAATGTTACTTTCAGCAATCTCGCCAATTTTGAGCCCAGTCTCAGCCGATCATGAGAATGGAACAGGCACTGGAATGAATAATTATGGTCCTCAAATCGATTTATCAATTTGGGATAATAATTCGAGTTCCTGGGATGTAATTTCTCCTTATGAAGAGGTATTTTTAGATATAGGAACCTATCAAATGGAAATACTTTCCAGTAATTTATCCTTAAATGATTCTTATATGATTGAATGGGATATTTTTTCATATGGTGTAGAAGAAATGATGGGAGAAGAAGAACCGGATTCTATTTATGAATCAAGAAATTGGACTGGCTATTATAACTCAAGTTCTGAAAGTTTCAATATTACTATTGAAGAATTTAATTGTGGAAATTGGATTGAAATTAATTTATACAATCAGTCCGGTATGAATCAGCTAGCATTTGGAGAATATCAAATATTGGGCCCATGTGGTAGTAATGGAATTTTGTCAACTCACATAGAGATAGACAATAATGAATATGAAGTAGAGCACATGTTCATCACTGGGTTTGATGGAAGTATTGAACTTGAAACTGGTAATTACAATATGAGTTGGTCAGTCCCTAATCAAACCTTCAATTATAATCAGGATTATTTGATACAATTCTCTCGTGGAGTAGGTTCAATGGATAGTTACAATGAAACTGAAGGCAATTACAGCTGGACTGATGGAAGCCAACAAGGAGTTGGCCTTGGAAGTCAGACATGGACAATAGAAGTTACCGATGAAACGTGTGAAATTAATAATGATGGCTTATTATGGCAAGCAGCGTACTTTTCAAATGGATCATGGGATCAAAATAGCAGTACTTTGATGTCAACATCGTTGACAACTATGTCTGGCCCATGTGAAATGCCTGAGATGCCTGAGTTCGAATTACATTATGATAACGGATCTGGCCCTGTAATGTGGGAAACTGTTTGGAATTATGAAGAGTTTGATAATTGTAATGAAAATACATATGAAGACGGATATTCTGACTGGGAATGTGATGTTGATTATGATGGAGATGGAATGGTAGATTATACCAGCTATTATGAAAACTGTGAATATGATAATGCTTCAATGATGTTCTGGTGTGAAACTTGGGAAGAATATCCTTACCTAGAATCTGGAAACTA
>DARI01000013.1 GCA_002503285.1 Euryarchaeota archaeon UBA557 | reverse complement strand
TAGGACATCTTCAAGAAATAGGTAATACGTTTTATCCTAATATTTTTGAAGGAGAAGACTTTTTGGGCGCTTTTTCCTGGTTTTTTATTACCTTTTGGTTAAATGTCTTAGCAATAACATTAGCATCAAGAGGGTACTTTGGCGATATAGCACCTATGCGTACTCATGGTAAATTCAGATTGTGGTGGAATTCTAATTTCTACAATATTTTGATTCCACTCTCATTGATTACAGCTCTTGCGGTAAGGATCATTTGGAATGTGATACCTGCAATGAATGCTTCAGGGACTGGTGACTGGGATATGTCAGGAGGATCTGATCCATGGTATATGAAGCGCGTAGTTGATTATATAGTGGCAAATAATAGTCATTTAATATTTGATATGGACAGAGCCTACCCAATCGGTGCTATTAATCCAAGGCCCCCACTATTTACTTGGTCTCTCGCATTAGGGGGGATTGCACTATCTTGGATTTTAGAATCTGACAATACTGGAGAAGTAGTTTGGTGGAGCCTAGCTGCTATGCCAGCAATCTATGGCGCATTGGTTGTATTGCCTGTATCTGGAATAGCCAATAAGATTTATGGAAAAAAGGCTGCTATAATATCAGCATGGCTCATTGCTTTGATGCCGGGCCACATCAGTCGGTCTACATTTGGTATGGTAGATCACGACTCATTTGCTATACTTTTACTATCTACGGCATTCTACTTTTGGATTGCTTCACTTTCTCATATGAGCCAAGAAAGATTCTTTGCCAAAACATCTGCAAATCCATTGTATTTATTAGCAGGAATTAGGGAATCTTGGAATAGAAATCCAAAAGTTATGGCTAATGCCACTCTCTCAGGAATATCATTTGCAGTCATGGCCCTAGGATGGAAAGGGTTTGTTTATGGCCCTTCAATAATATTCCTAGTATTTTCACTACAGTTATTATTTAATTTGTTCCGTTCTAGAGATAGTATACAATTATGTTCTGCTAATTTCCAGATGCTTTTTACAACATTCATAATATCTCTTCCATTCTATGCATGGCCAGGATTAAATTTAGTTACTGATCCAAATGGATTGCAACCATTATTTTTTGTTATTGGCTTTTCTATAATTCTTGGCTGGGTAACATGTTCATTCAGGGATAAACCATGGTTGTTAGTTCTCGGAGTTGGAACTGCTCTTGTATCTTTTATACTTGGTATATTATTTATACTTCAAGAAATCAATGCTTATGCAGGTTGGGATATTCTCTTCACAGGAGGATTCTACTTTGATAAGAATAAAATATTTGGTACAATTGGAGAAGCACAAGCGCCAAGTAGGGGAGTATTATTCGCATCTTACGGTCCTATAGTTGCATTAATTGCACTATCTTTCGCATTCGTATTCCTATGGAAGGGGGCAAGAAATAATCAAGGAGCATATACTCTTCTAGGTTCTTGGGGAATAATTTCAACTTATATGGCTTGGTCTGCAGGCAGATTTATCATAAATGCAACTCCTATAATGGCAATATTGGGAGGTATAGGTATTGCTATGTTATGGAAATCTGCAAACTTTTCACAATTTACCAAAGAATGGAGAAACTCAGGAATTGGAACTCCTAGGGCTAGATTCCGTTCATTATGGCCCGCAACTAAAAGTCATGTTGGTGTGCCTGTAATGGCAATCATTTTCATGCTAGTATTTTCCCAACATGTAACCTATGGAATAGACTCCGGAATTCCTCGACAATCAGAATATGCTTCTGATGTTGACCAAACAATATATGATTTAACTCCAGATATTCTAAAGACAAAATTAATTGGTAAGTTTTCTATATTGGATAGTTCAGACTATGATCCAAGTAGAACAGAAGGAATGCAATACATAGGTACATTTGGACCAAGTTTCAATTCTTATGGCTGGAATGATGCATATTCATGGTTAGAACAACAAGATTCAGAAATTAGTTTTTCTGAAAGGCCAGCCTTTGTTTCTTGGTGGGATTATGGGTTCAGTGCATTAGCACATGGTCAACACCCTACCGTTGCAGATAACTTCCAATCAGGAATACCTCATAGTGGGGGAATGCTACTATCTCAAGGTCAAGAAGATACAATTGCATTATTCTTAACTACACTCACTCAAGGTGATATGAAATATAATGGTGGCCTTAGTGAAGAATTGCTAAATTCATTATCCAGTACCATGAACGAAGCTCAACTAGGCGAATTTATTAAAATAATGACTAATTCTAAATCTTCATTTGTAATAGAACACGCAATGCAAGTAAGAGCTGCTAGTAATGGAGTGGAATTATTGAGTGGTTTTCCACTTAATTCAAATGGCATACCTTCAATGGAGATTGAGTGGATCGTAGTCTCCGAAAATGGAGACACTACCTCACTTGGTGGAAATCAATCAGCCGCAGTTTCATTATACAATCAAACAAGAGGATCTGCATCAGTATCTTCAACATTAAGCGATTGGGATGAAGGATTACCGCCGTCTTATTATGATATTGGCGGATATAGGTATACCACGGATTTAATAGATGATTTCGAATCTGCATCTACTGGAATTCATAGAACTAATTCTAAATTGGCTATTTCCAGAGCATTTTTTACTACAAGTTTTGACATCGAACAATTGGTAGATATGTATCACGGCATCTCTAGTTCAATAACCTATTCAGTTCAAGATTACGAAGGGGCTTTGGGAGAAACTGTTGATAGAAATAATGAGATTAGATATTTCGCCGTAGATAATCGTTTGTACCCTCTTGGCGGATCATATTACAATGATTATTCATATCATTATGGCCAAACTACTGGTATATTCCATGCTCCAACTGGATTATCCGGCCTAGATATGGACGACTATATTTCGACACTTTATCAAACTCAAAGAGGTGATGGAGCAATAACTCCTCTTACGGCCGATCAGTTCAATGATGCATATATGCGAGATTTGGAACTCCAACAAAGCGGTGCGATTTCTGATGCTAGCCAGGTCATAAGATATACTGATATTGACTATCAACATACTGCAAATTTCTTTGAAACAATGGTTGCTAGAACCTATGTTGGCTATGGAACCTCTACTCTAGGGCTACAAGGGGATGCCGAAACTCCTTCAGTTTGGTTTAACCCTCAGACAACTGGTTTAACTGGCGCCCCCGGATCATATTTACAGAATGCTTGGGCCTTACCAGGTGCGATGATGAATCATATGGTGATTTCAAATTGGTATGACAGTGACTATGACGATGATGGTTTAGACAATCTAGTAGATGATATGAAATGTGATGAGTTAATAGAAAGCCCAACAATACAAAATTTATCGATTGGAGATACTTCCATATTGTTGTTAGATGGGTCTCTTATGCCATTAAGTGGAAGTGCATTTATTTATCACCCGGCTGGTAATATTTCTGTCAAGTGGACAGACAAAAATGGTAATACATTAACCGGAGTTACTGGAGTTACAAAAGAAATAGTTTCTGATTCTTTATTATCTCATAATCCATCTGCACTTTGTGGAAGTATATATGATTCAAATCGTTTCGTAAAAATTCTGAAATATTATAGTGGTGCAACTTTGGAGGGAACAGTATCACTAGATAGTTCTGGAATAGTTCCAAATGCTCGTATTTTGGTAGAAAGGGATGCATTCAGCGGAGATGAAATTGAAAATTTAGATGGAAGCGTTATTGACAGAGATGACAGGACATATTGGATACCAATAGGTTATACGGATTCTAATGAAGACGGCGAATTTTCATTAACCGTTCCAGCAGGTAAGATTCGCGTATCGGCATATATCGGAGATATAGATTTAGATTCAGCCAGGGCATCAATCATGACATCTGATGTTGGCTCTACTATGTTTGAATTAACTATTGAAGAAAATAGTCAAAGAATGACAAATCCAATTACTGGAATACTTGGAAATGTTGCTGGGGCAACTTGGCTAGCAGAGTCTATTGTTAATATTTCAGGTACGGATGGGCACAGTAACGGAGAGGAAATACTACAAGTAAATATAGATGTAGATTCTTCTTCTGCATCTGGCGTTCTAACTTGGTCAGGTAGTGGAGATTTTAACGGTGAACCAATTAAGGATGCTCAAATAGTGCTTTCACCATCTTCTGAAAGTGTAATTCTTGCCCCCTACCTACTAGATACTTCTAACGGAACTGTTGAAGGATCCAAACTACAATTCCAAGGTTTAGGTAATGTTACATTTACTGGAGAAGGTAGCGTCCAATCGGATAGTATTTTATCAGTTTCAAATTTTACTGGAAATCATACTCAAACTGTGTATAATAATCACAGCATAATTGGAGATGGATTATTTGTAGGCCAAGGACACCTCTCTAATGGTATAATAAATGATGATATTACCTATGAGGATTGCCAAGATAGTATATTACCGAATGGTAATATTTTATGCCATATTGGAGGGGATGAATATTTGTTAAATGGTTCAATAAATGCTTCAGGCAGGTTTACATCAGATGGCATTTCTACATTCACAAAATTCTTAAATCAGGCTACTCTAATAGGATCGGGTATTTTTACAGTTGATACTAGCCAATCCTTGGATTCATATGGGATAATTGATGGAACTGGTTCCTTTTTGGGAACTGGAATATTTAGTGGTCCAATGGTACAGCCCGGAACATTCCAAGTAGATGATGCAATACCTGGTACATATGATATTTCTGTTATATTTGAAGATGGCTCTCATGTCAACTTGAGCACCCAATTCATCATACCTCTTATGAACTCTCCAATGCCTACTCCAATAAGTGTGTTTGGAGGATCAATATCGGGTAATTTAATTGATTCTGCCGGTGCGAAAGTTAATTCCTCAATATCTTTAATTCATTCTGAAGATCACAATAATGGTGAAATTACAACGAGAGATTGTATAATTGTAAATGTTGCACCATGTTTGATTTATCCAGATGATTCTGGAAAGATAACATTTGGACCTGTAATTCCAGGATCATATGTTGCAGAAATAGATTCAGATAATGATGGAATGCCTGAAATTTCAGTAGTTTATGAATTTAGCTCCGATGCATCATTTGATGCAATATTCCCATCTCCAATACCTGAAACATCAGATTTACGTTTTAAATTATTAAATAATAATGTATCAATTGAAAATCTTAATGTTTCATTTTATTCAGAAAATGATGAGTCAAATATTGTTAATGCGTTATTTGATGCTGATTTAAGTGAATATATTATAGAATTAACTCCAGGTACTTGGATATTAAGTCATAATTTAGATGAAAATAATCAAATTTGGAAGATTATAGAGATAGGTTCGGTAGATTTAGTTGCAGAATATAATTTTGAAGTGAGTAAAATTATATCAGGAAATTCATATCTTTCAACAATGTCACTTAATAATGAACCTATAATCTCAGTATTGCCAAACCAACCTATAAAATTATACTGGGGTGACGGATTATCAACAATAGTAAATTCTGACTCATCTGGATATTTTGAAGTTTCATTACCTGTAAATTCTATTGTAGATGCATCTCTAATTTATACTTTAGATACTGCTTACTCCACGAATATTAGGTTTACAGTAAATACTGATATTGATGATAATCAATCATTTAATTTAACGGCAAATAAAGCAATTATTGTTGATGGTACATTAAGTATGGATATATTAGGTAATTATTATACTAATTCTCTTAATGACTGGGAAATTATAACTGTCATTGCACGTCAAACTCCAATGGATGAATCTCAACCCTACTGGAGGACTACTGTAGATCAAGATGGCAACTTTAGAATGTTTATAAAAGAAGGTAATTGGCAATTCTCGATTGAATCCAACCTTAATGCTTCCATTGATGAAGAGCTCAATTCTTATTATATTAATGAATCATCAAAAAATGTTGATTTATTAATTAACTCCGAAATGAGTTTTGTAACTATCGTTTTGTTTATCGATCATAGCCAAGATGGTAATATTACAAACGGGACATTGGTGAATTATCCATTTGCAATTAAATCTACAAATCCACTTATACCTACGTATGAATTTAGTTTAAGTAGTGATGAATGGATTTCAACAGGTACGGCCGAAATTTCTTTATCTCCAGGTGTATATAGTATAGCAATAGATAGACCAAATCCATCTTCAGGCGATAAATTCGATACATTATATAATTCTAACGATATTATTGAAATAGGTTTAATTTCCCAATCTATCTCAATTCCAATAGCATTTGAACCTAACTGGTTAACTAATATTACTATCAAAAATGAATCTGGTGGACTATTGGCAAATGAATTAGTTAAACTAAAGGATGTTGAGTCAGGATGGTTGCTTTCTTATATGACTAATTCTAATGGTTCAATTTCAACTTATATTCCAGAAGGTGAATGGCTGGTAACTGTTGATCCAACAGAAACAAATTCTGGTGTTTTTGAGAGTATCCGTGAGTTACTTAATGTATCAAATACTACTGCTTCGCAAGAATCAATACTTATTACATCTGAAGTCGCTTTTACTACAATCACATTAACAGATGGAGTAATGCCACTATCTAATGCTCAATTAAAGTTAACAAATGATATTTTAGGCAGCTTTAATTCTCCTTATTCTGACGATCTTGGAAGAATTGAATTAAAAATCGAGCCAGGTATGTGGGACGTGGAATTGAATTATACCGACGCTAATGATGTAATGTGGATTATTAATTCCACTTCCTTATCTGATAGTGAATTGACTCCAGGAATAAATCAAGATATTGACTTAAATGTAAGCAAATATGTCAATCTTAAAGGAACAGTGTTTTGGGATTTAAATGATAATGATTCTCCTAATATTGGAGAAGGTATGTTCAATACTTCTATAATTTTAATGTCTGATGATCAGAATATCTATCTAAAAACGGATGAATCTGGACAATGGTCGACCTATCTTCCATATGGAAGTAATTGGACGATTTCTTCTGAATTAGATGGTTTCGACAATGAAGAGGTAAATGTTACTTTAGTTGACGATTCAAATGTCAAAAATATCGAAATATCTGCTGGAATAGTCGAAATTACTGGTCAAATTTCTTATATTGATGTTGATCAATTTCAAGACATATCGGATAATGTGGAAATTATTATAATGCCTAAATCAGGAATCATAAGAGATAGAGTTATCCCGAACAAAATACTTGATGACCAAATGTTGTGGAATGGTGAATGGAGCGCTATGGTTGAACCTGGTGACTGGATTGTTTGGATAACGGCCGAATCTTCATCTAACAATGTCCCATATCTTGTTTCAATGAATTACATAGATGTAGGAATTGGCATAAATAATGTACAATCAGATCTTTCAATCGGCGGTAAATTAATTTTAGACACTAAATGGCTAGACTATAATGGTACTTCAAATGACTTATTGGATTTACAATCACATAATATTGTTTTTAGCATATCTGGTTCTAAATTGAGTTGGGATGAGCAATTAGGAAATGATGGATTATTAGAATTGATATTGCCAGCCGGGCAAATTGATACTTATAGTAGTTTTAATTTCTCTCAACAAAATAGATTAATGGATTATTCAGGTGGTAAAGGTGCCACCATCAGAACTTCACAAACCACTCCTTTGATAACTCTTGAAATTACTGCTATTAAAAATCAAGAAATTTCAATATCCAATTCAGGTCTTGGTTATGCAGATTTGTCTTTTACTGATTCCAATTGTTTAGTTAATTGTACATATAATCCAGTTGAATTCAACTTCAATATAGAATATTTGGGGCACCAATCTTACGACAATTATACTATTAATGGCGTAGTTCCGGGTGCCGACGGCTCTTTGTGGGATGTTGAATTTAAGGATTCGTTCGGTAATTGGACAAATACTAAATCAATCGATATGGGATTGGAGAATTCAATGATGAGTATTTTACAGGCTAGAATAATTCCAGCTAATGTAGACGAAGCCCACCATTTAATGAATGGTCATCAAATTAAAATTATATTTTCTACAATGGATGGTTATGTCAAAGAACATGTTATAATTGTAAATGTACCTCAAAATCATCAATTCAATTCTGATGGATTTTTGGATAGCGTTTATGGCGTAGTGGAAAACGAGTTACTAAGCATCGATATTGAATTCTCAAATTTGGGTAATGGCGATGACATATTCAGGTTTGATTATAGTATAGAATCAATAGATGATTGGACTATATCGGGAATACAGTCTCAACCTTCATCTCCATTTTCTAATGGATCTACTTCTGTTTCTATACTTCCTCCAACTAATCTTACTGATGACGTTTTTACACTTCAATTACTCGTTACTGGTGAAAATAACGATACTTATGGGCCGTATACCACTACAATTATGAAATCAAGTCCAATATTATCGATTTCTGATGATAACAGTATCATGCTATTAAGCGGAGATACTGGGCCTCTAGCCGGAGAAATAGCTACTTATTTGGTTGTAGTTAAGAACTCAGGTTTGATAGATGCATCTTCTGTCGAATTAAATGGAGTACTTTGTTCTGATATAGGTTGTAATAATTTCCTCGACGTTAATGGTTCAGATATTTCTAATGTCGCCGCAAAAGGAAGCTCTACTTTTTATATCAACATGGATTTTACAAATATTGAAGTTGAGAAGTATTTCGTCGAGTTTTACTTTTCAGATATCCCTAGGGTCGATAGAGTTGATAAAACATCATGCAGTGATTTAAAAATTGATAGTACTGAATGCGTTAAGGAAGCTCAGGTACTAACTCCAGATGAAGATTCTGATAATCCT
Organism: Euryarchaeota archaeon UBA557; assembly: GCA_002503285.1. GTDB lineage: Archaea > Thermoplasmatota > Poseidoniia > Poseidoniales > Thalassarchaeaceae > MGIIb-O3. The sequence continues at coordinate 74,917 of DARI01000013.1, read as the reverse complement.
TTGTTAGGTTATATTATTGGCTTACTTCTTTTAATAACTCTACTGTATATAATCAGCAAAGCTACAAGAAAGCCTGGTGCGCCTTTCTAATTGAATACAAATGTTATTATTACATTGTTATTTTAGCATACCTGTAGGGGATAGAATTTGCAACCTTTAACTAATTTGGACCTGTTGCCAGAACCAGATGATCCTAATATACTGACTGCTATAGATAATAATGCAATTGGTTACTCGGGTAAAGAGTATGGCATTTCTGATAATGACGCAATAAAATTAAGGAGAAACTTCACACCAATAAGGAAATTACTATGGCCATGGGGCGCCCTTATGTTTTCATTATTTGTTACATTTTTGATAATAAGTTGGCCTATAATTAGTCCATTCATATCTTCTTCGTTACCTGATTCTGAGTGGGCATTTGAAGAAACAGGAATAAGGGAAATGCAGGAAAACGGATACTATGGTTCTGGAGTTAAGGTATGCATGGTTGATACTGGAATAGATATGTCCCATCCAGATTTTTTTAATGTTAATCTAGTTGGATTTAGGGACTTTTATGATAATTCTCATTCTGATATAAGGGATATAGGAACTAATTCACATGGTACATTGATGGCAGGTTTACTTGTTGCGAATGGAACTTTGATTGGAGCTGCACCAGAGGTTTCTCTATCTATCGCGATATCATTGGGTCCAACTGGACAATCAGGCCAAGAGAGTATGGTTTCACAGGCTATAAGGTGGTGTAGAATTACTCAAAATGCAGATATCATTAGTTTAAGTCTTGGTGCAAATCCTGGGGAGAGAATGGATGATACATCAGATACAGTTTTAGCAGTCAAAGAAGCAATAAATGAAGGTATTTTTGTAGTAGCTGCTGCAGGCAACACTGGATTAGATGAATCAATTTATGATATTTCAACGCCTGCAAATGTAGAGGGAGTAATATCCGTAGCAGCATCAAATAAAAAAGGCTCAATCTGGGGAAATAGTGCTATTGGGAATGAAATAGATCCATATACTGATTATGAAAGAGTATTTCCTAATCAAAAGCCAGAGATTTCAGCCCCTGGAGTTAGGCTATTATCGACATACTCTGCTGGATCATCAGACTCACTTTATGCATATTCTTCGGGAACTAGTGACTCTACGGTATTAGTAACTGGGGCACTAGCATTACTATTGGAGCTATACGGGGACGCTATTGCAGGTGAAGATAACGTAATTAGCTATGATGAGTTGATTCAGGTAAAGGTGGCACTTGCAAAATCTACAGAATCAAATATTCAAGGTTCAAATCATGACTTAAAAAGAGGATATGGGATGTTAAATGTTAACTTATGGGCAGAAGAAATAAAAAATGAATTTGATTTTAATTAAAATTTTTGACTCTCTCAGACCCTATTTTTAAATTCACTAGTCCCTCCCAAGTTGTATGGGTAACAATACTAAAGCACGTAGTACTTTTCTAGTTTTCATAATGTTTTCTAGTATTTTAATTTCTTTAATTGGCCCAGCATCATTCGTATCTGCAAATAATGAGACCGATTCTGGAACTATTACTGGAACTGAAACATGGTCCGGAATTCATGAATTAACAGGAGATGTGACTATTGCAACCGGTGCCCAATTAATTATTAACCCAGGTACTAGTATTTCAATGCCAAATGGTACCCATATCGATGTTAGAGGAAGTATTTGTGCAGGTATGATTTCATGTGGCGCAGATTCTAATGCGAACCCTAGCCAAAAAATCACGTTTCAATGGAGTGATCCCGAGGTTTACAATGCCGGATATTGGGAAAATAAGAATGCAACTGGCGATTGTGTTGGTTTAACGCAAAATAATCAAGAAATATCGGTAGTTGACCCCTCGTGTTACGAAGGCGTCTTAATTCGGAGCTCGATTGACCTTTCCCTTACAGGTATGAGGCACGTCGTATTTGATGGTGCATACGGATTACCTCATTTCATATCTTCAGTTAACGAGTGGAGATATGGTGCACTAGTTATAGATGGAGCAAGTCCAACTTTCAAAAACTTAGATTTTACGGATATAAATACTTCCAGTATCATTACTACTAACTTGGCACAACCAATTCTAATTGATGGCTCATTTACGGTTGGTAATGATGAAGAAAGTAACGTCGGTGGTTCAGCATTACAAATTTATTCATCAGGGACCTCAGTTGCTCCATTTACATTAAATAATCCATTTTTTAAAGATGGGACTGAAAAAGGATGTCAAAATAATGATGGAGGCCGTTCTGCATTATGGGCTCAACAATCTTTCGTAAATATTGATGATGCTGATATCGGTTTAGGAGATTTTGGAGTCACATTTAGAGATACCGCAGGAAAAATTACTAATTCCACAATTAATGTAAATTGCGTTGGAATCTCAGTTCAGGGCAAGAGGACAGTAAGCGGAAACTCATTTGGTTTAGATATTTATAATAATGATATAATTACATCTGAAGGCACAGGCATATTTTCTTCAAACAGTGCTTTGGTAGATATTAGAAATAATCAAGTCAGCGGCGCATCTGGTGGATCTGGAATTGCAGTTTCATCTAGTGTAGCCAAAATTCATAACAATGACATAGGACCAATTGAAGGATTTAATGGACTTTGGCTTTATGGTTCGTTTGATGTAGAGGCAGAAAATAATACTATCTCTGAAACAAATAAAGAACCTATTATCGCTGGTGAATATTTTTATTCTGATACTCAAATATCAAATTTATATCTAGTAAATAATGAAATATCTACTGATGGAACAGGTGTGTGTTCGAGCACAAAATGGTGGGGTGGAGAATTCCAATGTCCTGCAATTATGGTTTTCAGATCTGGAGCTACAATACATAATAATAATATTGCAGCAGGGGAGGCTAATGCTATTATGGCACAAGGTGCTTTGTTAGATGTTCAAAGAAATACATTTGACGGTGCACTTACGGGTGCATTAATTACTAACTATGACGATGGATATGTCGATAGTCTACAATATGGCTCATTAGCCTTTTTCTCTCAAAATACTTGGAGTAATGTTCAAATGACATATAACGTTACAAAAAGTTCTGTAACAGTTCAATCTGAAAATATCCCATCAGCTCCTTCTGGAGAATATCCTGTAAGATTATCTTGGCCTGATCAAGAAGCTTGGCCCGCAAATGGATTTCAAACTCGAATAGAAGTTCCACCAGTAAAAAATTGCCCCGCTTGTGACAATATAATTCCTCGTAATTTCCCGCTTGCTCTAAATATGGACAATAATTCTACGGTTTTTACTTTTTCCAATTTATCAAATCTAGATACAAATAATATTTTTATAGAATCTCAACCAACTCATTATGCCGTACAAGTGAGCAGGGCGGAGCTAGTAAGATTCCAGGCATTAATTAATGGAGCAGCCGTTTCAGATGCCTTAGTATTAATAGAAGATGCATTAGGCAACGATCTTTACACGATATTAACTAAATTAGATGGGTACACTCCATGGTTTTCTCTTCCTTCTAATTTCCATTTAGATTTTAGAGGATTGGGTGGAGGAGATAATCCAGATGGTTTTGCTGATGATCTATATGAAGACTCATGTTCCGATGGAATAGATAATGATGGTGATCTTACAGTCGATAATGATGATTCTGATTGTGATAATTCACAAGGTACTCGCGAATTATCAAGATATTTTTACACAATTTATCGCTTTGGATTTGGATATGCTACAGGAGAATTTACACTTGATGAATCAACCTATCAAGATTATATAGAACTTGTTAATTTAGCACCATCGGTGGAAATAACTCAGTCCAATGGGCACTCATATAGGTCAATTGTGAATGTCACAGGTAGCGCACACGATGGGCAACTTGCAAGTAGTTATTCTACAAATGAATTAGCTCAGTGGGATCAACAAGGGTATGTTCATCGTATTGAAGTAAAAGATCCATTTACAAACGAATGGCAAAATTCTGGTATGGCAATTGACGAGAGTGGGGCAGATAATGGCATTGTAACAAGATTCAATCATCCTTTTAGTGCATGGTATTTTGAAATTGATATGTCCAATAGGGAGGAAGGAGATTATAGTTTTGAATTTAGGTCATACGATGGAACTGATTATAGCGAGATAATTACTAGAACTTTTAAAATTAATACCGAAGCTCCAATTATTTCAGTTTCAACTCCAGCATCATTATCCAGTCATTCCGATGGTATTATTCACTTCGAAGGTGATTCTTCTGATCCCTACGGCTGTCCATTGGAATGTAATATAGATATAACTTCGATATACATGTTGATAGAAGGCCCAAACTTTCAAGTCACAACTCCAATAGAGGTAAATGATGGGGGTACTTGGGACTGGGATTGGGATTTTAGCGGGCAACCAAGAGTTTCTGCATCCTTTACATTCACAGTCTGGGCATCTGATTCTGATTTTTGTAATGGGATAATAGATGTTTGCTCTCCAATTATTCTGTCATTGACTGTAGATAATTCTAATCTTGCACCAAGCATTAACATAAATGAACCATCAGGTGGTATGAGGCTATCAGTTTCTGAAAATACTTTGGTAAGTGGTGTTGCGAGAGACTTCGATGGAGATGTTTCTAGGGTTGATATGGAAATAAAAGATATAGAAAATGAATATATAGTAATTCATTCTCATTCAATTTCAGATTTCTCAGAAAATGGAGAATGGAATTATTCGTGGGACTCATCCAATTTAAACCATGATTCTCCATATCTATTAAGATTTAGGTCATATGATGGATATGATTATAGTGGATGGTCCGAGGTACAAATAATCGCAGATAATCCTCCAGATGCTAATAATAATCAGCCTACTTTTACTTCAGAAGGTTGGATAGATAGCACCACGTTGTATTGCGATTTAAATTCAAAATCTTCTAGTAGATGCACAACCGCAACAATAAATTTACTCCAATTCTTTGATGATGTTGATTCCGATTTAGAATATATATCAGTGTATAATAGCGTAGATGAATATGATGATAATTATGGCATTGTAATCAAAGTAAATAGCAACGGAATTGCAACATATAATCCAACTGACATGAATTTTTATGATACTGATATTTCTACATGGTCCTTGACAAATATTATTTTCGTCGCAACTGATCAATTTGGATCAAAGATAAATTCAAATCCTACTTCATTTATTGTCGAACCTGTAGAATTTATAATTACTACTTTGGATAATGATATTGTAGATGATGATGGAGTTATGCTTTATTCTGGTTCCGGACTCCCGGGTCAAACAATATCTGTAAGCATAGGCGGCAATACAGTAAATACCACGTTAGTATCTGCAGATTCATCTTGGATACTTGGTGTCCCTGCTTCTAGAATTCCAGGCACATCAGCCACTCCTGAATTCTCAATGGGAGGACAAGATTCCATTTCTGTTGATATTATTTACAAAGGAGAACAAGATGAAAAAGGATTCCCAATTGGATATATATTTATTACAATTATTATCATAATAGCACTTGCGTCATTAGCATATTTCTTCATAGAAGTAGAAGTTCTAGATGAAGACAGTGAATTAATTGAAAATAATTTAGAATCCGGAAAAGAACTGCAGAAACACGATGACCATCCTGGTTGGCTTTGGAATACAGTTGATGAAGAATGGATAGAAGATCCTAATCATATTTCAGAATGACATCAATCTATATCATGATTAATGTTTTTATGGTAACTAAAGTATAATTGTATGGTCCAACTATCGCTAACATTCTTGTATGAGTAAGGTGAGAGTGAGTATATGACCAAACTCCCTATGGCACGTCCAGGCGTTCAGGAGAGGATATTTCTTCACCTCAGAGACTATGTGGATCACTCAGGTAAAGTCGAAGTACCATTCGCATTATCTCAAATGGGTATAGCAAATGCAGTTGCTATTGCCCGTTCTAATGTTCCTAGGGCAATTTCAGGCATGAAAGAAAGCGGTCAATTAATAGAACGACAAGCTCATGTTACAGGCGTTTCAAGGAAGAGAAAGGCGTATTTTTTAACTATGGATGGAGCAAAAGTTGCTGATGAAATTTGGACCAAAGTCTCACAACAAAAAATAAGACTTTTATTACCTGATGGGAGATCAGAAAATGTAATCCTTTCTGATGCTATTGAAATCTCTGATTTACCACTACGGCATGTAGATTTTTTAAGATACATGGATGATAACGGCGTTGTTGATTTGTCATCACTTTCTCCCGAATTAATTGAAAGAGATCTCTCAAAGCACATAGAGAAGCAATTAGTTTCTTATCTAAACGACATGCCTAGGACAAGGAGGTTCTTTGGGCGTGAAAGTGAATTAGAAAATATGGTTGCCCTTTTAGAAAATAAATCTAATTCTATATTAGTACCGGGTATAGCTGGCATCGGAAAAACCGCACTTGCTGCTAAACTTCTTGAACGTTTTACACATAGAAGAAATCTTCTATATCATAGATGTCAAGATTGGGAAGGTTCTCGTGCTTTCTTAGAGGCTTGCGCAGAATGGCTATCTGCAATAGGAAATAATGAATTGGCTGATTACATATCATCAACTCCTGTTCCCCAATCTTCAATTGCAGTAAATATGATTTGTCAAGGGTTGGATGATTCTCCCTCCCTGATCGTCATCGATGATTTACACAAAGTTGGAGATGAGACTTTAATTTCATTATTGAGGGGCCTGACATTAAAAATTACTAACTTATCTGAAGTAGGCTTAGTTATGTTTTCACGTTCATTTAGGATGGTTGTTCCGGAATCTGACTCTAGTGGTAAAATTGTTACTCTGGTCATCCCATTAGAGGGACTAGATGCAGACTCAAGTAAACAAATACTAACTGCTATTTCCGATCTCGAAGGTCAACAGTTTAATCATATTTTTACCCTATCACGTGGTCATCCTCTAATTCTGGAATTAATAAACAGAGGTAGTGTTGGTGAGAAATTTCATTCTACATTGGAAGCATTTGTAGATCAAGAGATATTCAGTAGATTATCCGGCCCGGAAAAAAGATTATTAGGTGCTATAGCAGTATTTAGGGAACCCGTACAGCTAGAAGCAATAAATTCAATAGAGAGGGAAACAGACATGTTGGATAAGTTAGTTGAAAAAGGATTAGCACGCCAATCAGATTACGAAACTTATGATGTTCACGATCTTGTAAGGGAATTTCTTGTAAGGTCAATGGATGAAACATTAAGGTATGAATTACATGAAAATGCTGTTAAATGGTATAAAAATAAAAGAAATGGCGCTACAGATACGATAGAGTATATCCACCATCTTCATTTATCAGGAAATTATGATGAGATATCTGATATATTATTCGCAGAAGGTCATAATCTCGTCACTGCAGGTCACACAGAGCTTTACTCGATTTTGAAGTCTTTAGAATCTGATGACTTTAACAAAAATAGTTGGGGATTAATAAGAGAATTAAGGGGCGATATATTATCTCTCCAAGGGCGTTGGGATGAGGCAGAAATTGAATATGATTCAGCAATGAAAAGTATTGGAAAAAATACCATGATAACTGAATTATCAAGATTACTTTCAGCCAGGGCTGATATCGCAGTTAAAAGAGGGGCGATGGATGATGCCTTAGAATTACATAGAAAAGCTCTAGAAATTCAAATTTCAATAAGGGATGCAGTAGGGGCTGCAAAATCATATAACAATATGGGCTATATTTTTCGAAGAAGAAAAGATACTAGGCATGCCTTAGAGGTATATGGTAACGTTGAAGAATTGTTAAAATCAGAAACAAATCCTGAATTATGCGATGCAAGAATAAGACTTTCCTCAGCATTTTTAGAAATGAATGAATTAGATAAGTCTAGGGAGCATGCTTTGATTGCATACGATGAAACTAAAGATAATGGTCAGGATTTTCTCCACGCGCGCTCAAGAGCGGTGCTTGGTAGATATTATGCTAAAATTTCAGATAACGACTTAGCATTACATCATTATTCAGGTGCATTAGAAGAATTATCAAAACAAAATAATCCGAGAAGCGTCGTCGAAGTTTCAATTTTATTGGGTCAAGTACTCATGGATGCAGGAAGAAATTTAGAAGCTTCAAAACATTATCTTGGAGGATTAGCTGTAGCCGAAGCAAACGATTTTAGGATGATGCAAGGAGAGTTATTAGCTAGATTGGGCGCTGTGGAATCTGATCGATCGCAAAGAATGAATTATTTACAGAGCTCCTTATCAGTTTTTAGAGAATTAGGGGCAGTAGATAGAATGAAAGATGTTCAAAATTCTGTGCATAGGGCAATTATGGGAAATTAATTATATATTTCAGTAATCAATATAATTTCATTATATAAAATTAGAAAACTCAGGGCCCATTTGTTTTGAAATAGATAATTTTCCGTCAAAAATCTCACCTATGTGATACAATACCTCACTCTCAGCCAAATGGGGGGCATTATTTTTCTCTGAAAGATGACATAATACTATACTACTAAGTTCAGAGTGACAAACTTTTGATAATATTTCACCGGTTTGGTAATTTGACAAATGCCCTCCCCTGCCAGAAATTCTCCTTTTTAATGAATCAGGATATGCACTATTCATTAATTTTTTTTGGTCATAATTAGCCTCTATTGAAATATGTTTACAGCCCTGTATGTATTTCTCTAATTCTAATGTTGACTCTCCCAAATCAGTAATGAAGGCCGCCTTTTCACTTTTACCGCTATTTGTTATTATTGCAACATTATCAGCATTATCGTGTGGAATTGGTACGGAAATAAAACTAAAATCTACTCCACATTCAACTCTATCTAGATTATTAAATGTTTTACAAACTTCCATCGGCTCCCAACCCATCTTTATTGCTGTTTCAATGTTACTATGCAATACAGAATCCCATTTAATAGAGGCTCTTTTTGCAGATTTGGAATGATCTCCATGGTGATGAGTGACAATAATGGAATCAATTTCTTTACCATCTAAACCAATTTGAATTAATTTTTTTTCAATTTGCTTAAGAGAAAATCCACAATCAATTAGCACGTTCGTTTCGTCAGTCCTTAATAATGTAGAGTTACCTCTACTGCCCGAACCTAGGTGTATAATTTCCAAACTCATACCTACAATGTTCCGTGTACACAATGGTCTATCAACAAATACTATAAAAATTAATAATAACTGTGATATTAGAATAATTTTTTACAACTCATCGTTTATATTAATTTTTGTATGTCTGAACTACGCTCCATCAGTATCATAAATTAGTCATCACTCCTTACGATATAAAATAGTGGTAACCATGCGTAAAAAACAAATAAGCGCATTATTATTATCATTTTTGATATTAAGTAGTTTAGCATTTGTTTCTCAAACTAGGCCTCAATCTTCAGTTTCTTCAATTAATCCTGATGATGCAGAAGGAGGAGAACCTCCAATTACGGATCAGGATGGAGATATGATACCAGATATGCATGAATTTATATTTGGAGATGATATTAACTTTGAATTAAATAATTTTAATATGATAATCAAAGGTCTAGATTCGTATAATGCAACTGATAATATTACGGATCACGACAATGATGGCGCGACTGCATTAATGGAATATTGTTGGCCATTCACTTTAGATTCGTGTTTAGATTCTGAAAAACGAAATTCTTTAACTGGCAAGTCTCCTTCTGAAACTAAGTCTGGTTTACGTGAATATTTAGATCCAAGGGTTGCAGATACCGACGGGGACGGACTACCTGATGGCTACGAAATTCATATGTGCACCAGCGGAGGCGTCGGTTCACTAAATCCATTAACAAACACCTGGGATTGCTTATATTTTGATCCCTTGGATGGCCGGGATTTGACAGAAGATTTTGATCGCTGTGATAAGGATTTTAGTTGGGGCTGCGGAGATGGTTTCGATTTTAATAAGGATGGAATTATAGATGCAGGTGAAAAATTTACTAATACTGAAGAATATTTATTCGGTGCACCCAATGATTGGATTACTGAAAGAGATGGTCTGTGGTGTTATGGCCAAATTCAAGGACTCAGTATTGATTCATGCCAATCAACATATGAAAGACCTACTCTCGATGATGGCTGGCTCGGGACAGATCCTCGATTCTCTGATTCTGACTATTATTCATGGACGGATTCTACTGCATCTTCTTTAACTTCAATTGGAGATGGTATACCTGATGGTTGGGAAGCTTATAATGGACTAGATCCAAGAAATTATAGCGATTCAATTACTGATCCAGATGGCGACGGGTGGGACATTAATGGAGATGGATTCTTAACTCCTGATATTACAATTTCTACCTCTGAATGGGGTGAACAATTCAGTAATTATGAGGAATATATGGTCGATTCAGATTCAGGAATGGGAGTCTCTCCCGGAGTTATGGGGGTAAAATTATTTAATGATGACGCTCCCATAATCTCTTTTAATCACGACTCTAAAACATCATTAGTCGATAGCTCGATAAATGATGTAATCGCTGATTCTCTGAGAAATAGGCTTATAATTGGTTCAAAATATGGTATATCAGTAGTAGATCCTTTCAGAGATACATCGACTCTATTTCACTTAGATCAAGGAACTGAAATGAATATATTGGAGAAATACGAAATTGGAGATTATAGTTATTTATTGATGGGGACAAATAAAGGTTTACAAATCTCTAAATTGGTAAATGGTTTACCGGAATTTGACTCTATGTTTTTATTCCCAATAGGATCAATAACAGAGATTTCAAAATTGGAAACACAGAATAGTAATTTGGATTTACTGATTGGAGGAAACTCAGATATTTGGAAAGTCAGACTATATGATGGATTTGAAGATGTACCGTATTACGAGAATATTGACCATGTAAATGAATTATCAGATTTATTAAATTCTTCTAACTCTACTATTACTGCCATTAGTCATGTAGAAATGGATAGCAGGATTCCATTATTATTTGTTGGCACAGATTCTGGTTTGATAGCATGGAATACTACTGATGGAATTTCATCAATAGGAAATCCTTGGTGGATTTTTAATAAGACTAACGCTGATTATTTCGTCAATGAGAATATATTTGACTCAAGTAGTACTTCAAGAGTAAATCTATTGCAAAAAGAAATTGTAAATGGAGATTTAACCGGGCTATGGTTAGGTATGGCTGGTGGAATTTATTTAATTAAATTGGATTTAATAATATCTCAGCCAACTGAAGCATTTAACAATGAAAGAATGCTTAATATTGATAATATTCTAGAAGGCGCTAATGATATTAGATCTATATTATCATATAATGGCAAAGTAATAATTGGTTCTAAATTTGGTACATGGTGTTTAGAAGGAAATGCTCAACAAGGAATATTAGGTATGTATCTTAATCAAACTATGATACCTGGTCTAGTTACATCTCTTGCACTATTGGAGAATTCCGATGAAACATGGGTTTTCGCCGGTATATCTCCCGGTAAATACATGAATATAGTCCCCTTAAATCCTCTTTCTAATGATTCTGATTTAGATGGGATGCCGGATGGTTGGGAGTATGCCAATGGATTAGATCCTACAGACCCATTTGATGCCGCTAGAGATTTAGATGATGATGGGATACAATATTTTGGTAACGATGGACTCCTTCTAGACAGACTTTGGACCAATCTTGATGAATATAGATATAGCTCTATTTCTGACTCAGGTGATAATAGTACGGATCCTAGGGATGTGGATTCCGATGGAGATGGATTAACAGATGGAGAGGAATATTGGGGGTGGTTTTCTGATTCTTCAATCTTTAACTGTCATTACATTAATCTGCAGTATATCTGTGATGATGAAATAGGATTATCTGCACTTACTGTTCATCTAGAGGGATGGTTGGGCTCAGGCACTGGAGGGGGGACAGATGGCCCCACAGATCCAACTAATGCTGATACCGACGGCGATGGTATGCCAGATGGTTGGGAAATTGAAAATAGGAGGTGGATAGGAAATGAATATACAGGAGGAAATGAGTGGACATTGGACCCACTCAATCCCAATGATGCGTTTCTTGATGCAGATGGAGATGGTCTAAAAAATATTTGCGAATATAAGTGGAGTAATTTATTAGATTTGACTTTACAAAATGGTCTACTTTCTCATGGTGAAACATCCGAAGCAGCCAAAGATTGGATGCATACTGATCCTAATTCAGTAGATTCGGATGGTGATGGCTTACCCGATGGGTGGGAAGCTCGTTATGCATGTAATTGGTCACCTAGAAACTCTGGTATTAATCCAATGAATGGTTCAGATTCATTGAATAATCCTGATGGCGATGGATTTGATATAAATAATGATGGAATTCTAAGTTCAGATGAACAATTAGTTAATTGGATGGAATACTACCTAAATAAAGATATTTTATATTCCACATCTACATCTTCAGGGTTAACGTATCCAGAAAATTTTTCTACAAATTTATCTCATAATTCTTGGAAGGATTTTGCATTAGAATCTTTTGGAGATCAATCTAGTTTGTACTATTCAGTTATCATAGATGACATTATTTTTCAGGATATCGGCTCTTCCAATCCTCTAGATGCGGATTCTGACAGAGATGGAATGCCAGATGGATGGGAGTTTTATCATTCAAGATGGAGTTTGTTTGATCAAGTTTGGTCATTAAACCTTGTCAATGAGGGAGATAGTTTAGGAGATTACGATGGCGATGGGATGAATAATTGGGAAGAATATAATGTTATCTCAAGTAATAAAAGTGAAATAAGTAATACAATATCTTCTCCTCAATTTTTCTTAACAAATGTTGCGGGAGAATTAACATCAATGCCCTGGATAGGCGCAGAATCGTCTCAATCTTTCGGTGAATTTATGTCACTTGAAGGTAATAATGTATCTGGATTTACTGCAGATCCAAATAATCCAGATACGGATGGAGATGGTATTTTAGATGGAATAGAATTGATATTTACAAAGTGGAACTCTTCTGATGAATTATGGACCCTTAATCCATTAGTTGCAGGTGATGGCAATTATGATTCAGATTCTGATGGGATAACTGACATTGTAGAATTAAATATGACTAATAATAACCCATCTAACGGAGGATTAGCCCCTTCAGATGCACCTAAGTTTTGGACTGAAGTGGAATCAATAAATTCTCAAGAATCAGTAAACAGGATATATAGAATAATTTTTGCAAAGGAATCTAGGGCGAGTTTAGCCATGGAACAATTTGTAGATTGGCAATCAGGTTTGGCCCCAAAGCCTCTCTTAGAATCTATTTTTGGTATAACTGATCCAAACTCATTTGATACTGATAGGGATGGAATGAGTGATGGCTATGAATATTGGTTCACAGAATGGAATTTAGAAGAAAACTCATGGTCAATGAATCCACTATCTGATTACGATGTTGATATTGATTCTGATAATGATTCCTTTGATTGCGATGGAAATGGGATAATAACCGAAGCTGAGTCCTATGATAATTTAGCAGAATATGATGCAAGAATATATGGAAAAAGGCTTGCTGTTGGTTCAATACCAAATGGAACAGGTTTAGTTTCATATGGAAAAGATGCAATAATTGCACAAATGGAGGAAAATGAATTATCTTTATCATCAGCCAAAAGTACTCTCTATACGACATTTTCTTCAAAAAGTATTTCTGCATCCGAGAAAATTGGGCTGATTAATGAGCTTAATTATGATAATTTTAATATTAGTTTAGCTGGAATCAGTGATCCAAATGATGTTGACTCGGATAGAGACGGAATGACTGATGGTTGGGAATATTGTTATTCAATATATGGAGAATTTTTGCCTATTAATTCATATAGATGGTCATTAAATCCAATTAATCCATTAGATGTAAATTATGACCCCGACGCAGATGGATGGTATGATAGAGAATTAGGAGATATCCCGGCAGAACAAGGGCATTGGATTGAAAGACAATTTATATTGAATCCATTGAGTGATCAGATCGATAGTGGAACTTTGGAATTATATTTCACTAATCTCATGGAATATGATAATGGTACTAATCCATTAGATTTTGATTCTGATGATGATTCTGTACTAATGAAACCAATTATCATTAATGGAATTATCACAAATTATGTAATTGATAATAGCCTATCCGATGGACGTGAGATTTTCAAATTCGGCACCAATCCATTAGATAATGATACAGATGGAGATATGATGCCGGATTTCTATGAATATCATAGAGGATGGAATGAGACAAATGATAATTGGTCATCTTTACTAAAAATTTCTGTTCAATGGTATCAAGTATCTGCAACTAACTTTAAGCCTGTGGATGTTTCAAAAGGATATATATCCCGTCCAAATTTAAATTGGTCATGGTTCACTCATGATGCTACTGATCCTACCGATGCTGGTTATGATGCAGATAATGATGGAGACTGGGATTGTTCTTCAGGTACTTGTACATACGTGCCATACACAAACTTCCAGGAGTACTATGCTACGGTTAATGCCACTCTATCATCTCCCTCTCTAGTCAGAGCCGCTGGTTTGTATGACTGCGCCGGAGAAATAGTCCATGAATGGTGGCAATTACGTGAATCATTATTGGGCACTTGTTCAGGTAGTACGGCAGTATCTACAAATTACTTAAGGATGAATCGAATTAATGATGGAGATATGTTATACTCACTTATTATAGATGATAACGATGAGAATTATGAAATAATTAATACTTCTAATGATAATATTCTCATAAATGGGGCGTGGACTGATGAATATAATAGATTTGCAGGTGATCAATTTCATTTGCCTAATTTGGGCCTTGGAGAATATGTATTTGGATGGTGGTTAATTGATATTGATGGTGATATGATAGCAGACGGCACCGACCCAACCAATTGGGATACTGATGGAGACTGGCTGAATGATAATTTTGAAATTAAAGATGATTTATTGGATGGGGTGAGGGGCAATAGTGGTTCACCCATAAGATATGATGACAGAACTACATAGATTACTATTAATGATATGCTACCTCGTATAGTCGTGGAAGATAATTCAGAGCATATTCCTGCCACTAATTCCCCGGTTGAAGATAAACTATTATTTCTACAAGAGAATATGGTTAATTTTGTAAATCAATATAATTTACCTCTAGTTGAGGTTTCTTTGGTAATTTCAAAATTTATTAGAATTATTTCGGAATCATTGAATTTAAAGGCAGAAGAAGTAAATGAAGAAATTCCTTATTTGGAAATTTTTAAAAAAAATGTAAATCTAGAAAATAATAATGATATTGATTTTCATTTCCCTCTTGAATCCGTTCTAAAGAATGTTGATATAGATAGAATGGACATCTTAGACACCATAATAAGGACAATAATTAACTCTACCGAATTACCATTTATCAATGCCATGATATTATTAAAAGACTGGGAATCAATAGTCATTCTTCAATTATCAAAATCTTCGAAACCTGGGCATCTTTTTAGCCCAATCGAATTACCTGATGATTTTTAAATAATACGTCTATTTTGATGCTATTATTTTGTTAGAAATCCACCATGAATCAAATATTGACCACAAGTATAATACTGGCCACAAGATTATTGACAATATTAATGGAAGTTGTATTAATGTCCAACTAAATGCTTTATTACTTTCACCATTGAAATGTTGGCCTAAATATAAAAAAGGAATTAAAGATATAATTATTGAAAATATTGGCCTAAAAGTACCCCAAGGGCCAATTCCACCACTCATTTCATTCCAAATAATCCCAATTACTCCCAAGGGATTTACCTTACTTTCTTCTGGTTGAAGTTTTACTATGTATTCTTCTTCCATGTATGACGCTACAGGCCATTAGCAATCAATATAACGTATAATTCAAATTTTATGGTCAGCTATTCTTCTTCTAAATATGGCGCCATAGTTGGATTACCAAATTTATCAAACCACTCTACTGGTTCACCATTAATTTTCATAGCCAAATCATCATTTACTTGCCTCGGTATCAATTCTCTTCCTGGATGCCAGGTTTGATCTTCTAACCAAATCTCAAGATTTTCCTTTTCAAGTTCTATTTCCATAGACCCTCCTAAAGGGATGTCTTGAACTATGAAAGATATCACTTCTTTCATTGCAGACTGTCTTGAAATGGAAAAAAAGGTATAATTAATTTTCAAATTTTTAGTCATAACGTCAAATGCTGTATCCAATATTTTCTGTTTTCTTAATAATAATATAAATTTTTCAAAATTAATGGAATACCCTTTAATTTTTGTAGTTAGCCTATTTGTAGGAAAAGATTGTTTTGTAATTATGGAATCGGACCTCCAGTCTGGAAAGATATTATTTATGGATGTTATGACATTGTCCGAATCTTCATATGGGCGCAACATTGTAGTAATTGTAATATTTAATCCCATGCTATCTGCCTATAGTTTATTCCAGTAGTTAATATCATTTAAACTATCATTTAAACGAATGGTTCAAACGATAAATTACTATCCTGAGTTTATGGCAAATCGCTCAGCATATGTATCAATTGGAATAGCAATTTTTCCAGTATTATGTTTGACAGCCTTAAGGGCTGTTCTTCCAGTAGTTGATGATGTATTATCAAAAGATCTATTTTCACAAATAATCACTTACTCTATCGTATTGTTTTTGGGTTTATTCATGTTATCAAAATATAGAATAATCAAAGATCATGAGTATCACCGTTCAAAAGCAATTCGTAAACTTTCTAAATCGTATAAATTAGAAGATAAAGGATTATGGGAAAATAGTGATGAAATTTTAAATAAATTAGAAATAAAGGCAAAAAGTAATTTTAATGATGATGGATTTAATTCTGCAATGAAAGGTTTTGTTGGTTCACTAAATAAAGAAAGAAATGAAGATACTATGGAAGAGGAAGTTATTGAACTCATCAATAATGATAATAATAATAATAATAAAGAACCAAATAAAATTAACTTCATTAAACAATTATATTTCAAAATTAAAAACCTATTAACTATGTTAATTGAAAAATCTGCATCAAAGAAAATAAATAATAACAAAGTATTAATTAATTCATCTCAGAATAATAAAAAATGGGACATCAAATCTACTAATTCTACATCTAAAGTAACTATTTGTGTTTCTTGCAATTCCCTAAACGATGTGGATTCTAATTATTGTGTTTCATGTGGTATCTATCTTTAGAGGGGAACGGTTGAAAAAAGTCACTATGAGTCGGAGGGTTGAGTAGGTTATGGCGAATAAGCGTGATTATTATGAAATTCTTGAAATTTCTAAAGATGCTAGTGATTCCGAGATTAAAAAATCTTTCAGAAGTTTAGCACGTAAATATCATCCCGATAAAAATCCAGATAATCCAGAGGCAGAAAATAAATTCAAAGAAATTCAAGAAGCATATGCAATACTTTCTGAACCTAATGAAAAATCAAAATATGATAGATATGGGCATAACAGGCCAGGGGGCTCACCATTTGGCCCTGGAGGTTTTCAAGGCGTAAATATCAATATTGATGATCTATTTGGCGGGGGAATTGAGAGTATATTTGGACAAATATTTGGTAACTCGAGACCCAATCGTAACAATAGAGGTGGAGATTTATTAATTAGGCATATTGTACCTTTTACAGCTATAATAGACGGTTATGATGATGAATTAGAAATTGAATCATTATCTGCATGTTTAAAATGTAATGGATTAGGCTCTAAAAATCCTGATGGTACAAAATCTTGTCCTTCTTGTAATGGCAGAGGCAGGGTGCAAAGAGTTGAACGAGTTGGCCCATTTGCTCAACAAGTCGTTTCAGATTGCCCATCCTGTAATGGAATAGGGGTGATTGTTACCAATCCATGTAATTCCTGTAACGGAGAAGGAAGATATAATCAATCAAAGAAAATAAAATTTACAGTACCTCCAGGAATCTCTAGTGGTAATCGTATAAAAATAGCGGGCCAAGGGGAAGCAGCAAGAGGAAAAAATGGAATTGCTGGTAATCTCTATATAGAAATTGAAATTGAAGAACATCCTTGGTTCGAAAGAGATGATGCAGATATTTTAATGGCCCTACCTGTAAATTATTCAGATTTATTATTGGGCACAGTTATTGAGATAGAACATATAGATGGGAAGAATTTGAAAATTAAAGTACCGCCATTATCTAAACCAGGCGATACAATATCTATACATTCTAGAGGATTGCCTTCCATGCGTTCTAGTAGGGGCAGAGGCTCAGTTACGGTATTGCTGAAATTAGATATCCCAAAAAAGATTTCAAAATCTCTTAAAAAACAATTAATCAATTTAAGAGAAAATATTACGAATCAATCTTTAACGCTAGAAGATAGCATAATCGACGAAGCAAATAAAAGAAGGGGAAATTAATTATTTTTCTTAATCGAATGAGATTGCTCTTGAAGAAGTAGCAGCTAGTGGTACATTATTGACGACTCCTGATATTTGGAAATCTATATTTTTAGGCTCATCAATAAATGAAATTTTTATGAATACGCTCTTTCCAATTTCCAAAGTCTCGAGAAAAATCTCATCCTCTTGAAATATCATTTGAGGGGTAACTTCTTTGATCTCTATGGGCGGACCTTCTGATGCAAATATTCGAATAGCAGCCATTTTCCAAATATTCTTATATGGTTTAATACCTACTAAAATATTTGACTTACTCCCTTCAATTTTCCATATACAAACTTCTATTTGTTCGGTCATATGTCTAATCAGAGGATTTCCACATTCCTGAATTACGGATTTCCAAGGGCTATCTCCAAGTTGATGTAATGATGAAATTATTACTTCTTGATCTACGCCATTAGATATTCTTTTTCGTAATTTTTCTAATCTTTTAAGTTCATGTTGCTCAATTGAATTAATTTCGTATTTACCTTTTATATCGTTTCTATTCCACCATAGTACTATCATCATTGGAGTTAAAAACATGATGCCTACAAAAATATAGAAATTTGTAAACATACTTGATAGATCTTCTAATTTTATATTTTCAGGACGGTATTCTACAAACTCTGGGCTCATAAATTGATAATTTACTTCTCCTGACTCACCATTATTTTTTTCAATCCGTATTGCATGTATCCCCTTCGGTGCTATAATTTCAGTTCCATTTGTATAATTTACAATTATTCCTGTTTTTTGATCTAAAATAACTATATGTATGGAAATATCTCCTATAGAATCATTAAAATAAATATGAGAGCCGTTTTCGTGCTTTACCATCAATCCGTATATATCTATATCATCATTTATTCCCAAATGGCCATTATATTCAGTGTTATTATCATTTATTATTACCCAATTATCATCAATTTTTCCATTTTCCCATATGTAATCAGGTGCATCACCTAAATCTCCTCCATCACCATTTTTATTTGAATAAATGCCTATCTCCCATGCTGTTGTTAAATTAGATTTAATTCTGAATTCTATTGATTGTGTATCTTTACTTGTATAAATTTTATCAGGGCAAATTTTAATATTTGTCAGGTATTCTAATATGTTATTATCATTCTCATGAAAAAATATTTCAATATTTACATAATTACTAAATTGACAAATTGGAATAATTTCCATTTTTGCGCCTGCATTAATTAATATTGAATCGCCCTCAATATCAGAAGCAGCAATTTGGCCACGATAAAAATTTCCAAATAATAATGATGCTCCATGATTCCAAGGATTGTTTAATTCCATATTATCTGGTGATTCATTATTCGAGTCATAGTAAATCACTTCAAATTGATAAGGTGTATATCCAATTTCATTTCTAGGAATTAGCTTTAACCAAAGTTCCCCCTCTGGATATTCCAAATAATAATCTTCATAAATATAATTCGAAAAATCTGTAATAATTGTTTTACTTTCTGGTAAAACACTCCATAATTCTATATTGATGTCATGAGCAAATATTATGTTTTTAATCAGGATAATATCGCCTTCACTACCTAGTAATTTTATTGCATCTTTATCTATATTTGAATCCAATGCTCCTGTAAATTTCATCCCCTCATTAATATTATCTAGATTATTGCAACTATCCATTTGACATGGCGAAGCATGATAAAAATAATCTCCGTAATTTTCCGCATTAAAAATAATATTATCTGTTAAATCTGACATCTCAATTGTGCCATTATCATCTATTATTATTTTACTAGTAATATCCTCCTCGCCTATCCCTGCTTCAGCATAAACCTGCCATGAAAAGCTACCATTAACCAATCCGGACCAAGAAACTCTGTGAGAATCAGACTTATTAGTGTAAATTCCATTATTAATGACTTTTAATTCAAGCTCCATGCATGCTATTAAATTACAAGTATACTCAATTGTAACTGGTCCTTCAATTTCTACATTTTCATCTATCAAGATATTGATGTTTGTTGATTGAGCACTTATGATTGGACTAACATTCATTAGAAATAAAATTGCCAAAGTTAGCAATACAATTATGCTTCGCACGATTAACCCAAACCTCCCTCACATTAGAATCCTTCAAGCGAAATGCATCACTCGTCAACCATATGGATGGTAGGCCTTTAGCTCGCGGAGTAGAATCTAGGCAACGTTTTTCTCGTATTTTTTCCCTCGGTGACAGGAAAAACCCATCATCTTGGACGCCGGGAATTGTACTTGGCATAAATGATCCAGAATTACCTATTTCAATTGCGCCCTTTAGTTCGAGAAGAAACTCTTCTTCAATCCCTGCAAATATCTCGATATCTACACGTGGTAATTTCTGCTTCCCATTTGATACTCCAGATACATGGACATCAATGGAAGGATTAGTACTTCCTCCTAGCCTTGCAGAATCAGATTCCGGTACATTCAGCGAAGGAGAAGAAGTCCTACTTGTCTCCTGGCAATCCTTACATCATGACATAAAATTAAATGATAAAAATTTAGAACCATCAATAGTCGTTTTGGTAGATTCTCCTCAATTAGTGAAGAATCAAGGGTTGCTAATCGATGCTATAGACACAATAAGGACAAAATTTCCTTCTTCTTTAATTTGGACCCCAGGTATCGCTGGTCCTGATAATTGCGCTCTACTTACATGGATGGGAATAGATTTATTTGACTTATCTAGGTCAAGAAGCGCTTCTGCAATCGGTGTTTTATTGTCGACCCTAGGGCCAAGAGAAATTGATTATACTGTTAGTGAAAGTTCCGATATGGATGCCCAATGTGCAGAGTGGAAGAGATCAATCTCTGCAACAAGAGCTGCAATTCGTGAAGGTTCACTAAGGGAATTAGCTGAAATGCAAAGCACTTCAAGTTCAAAATCTGTTGAACATTTAAGGCTCCATGACCTCAAAATGAGAGAATTAGGAGGAGGTAGGTCTGGTTTGTCTAGGGTATTAGGAAATTCCGCTACTCTGCGATGTAATTCTTTCACCAGCCGTTCTGATGCCTTAATCCAAGATTGGCACAATAGGGTTTCAAATTTTCATACCCCCCCTAATCATCAAACCAATGTATTACTATTGCTACCTTGCTCAGCAATGAAACCATATCGTTTATCCCAAAGTCATCAAAGATTCGCTAAATCAATCAATACAAGAGGAGTTCATGAAGTCATTGTTACTGCCCCATTAGGGTTAGTTCCGAGGGAATTAGAGGATATTTGGCCAGCGGGTAATTATGATATTCCTGTTACTGGAGATTGGGATAAAGACGAAATATATATAATAAAAAATATGGTTAAGAAAATATCTAATAGAACAAATTATTCTCGAATAATAAATCATTCCGGAATTAAAATTGAAATAGAAGGGATTGATATTAAAGATACTAGAAAAGGACTATCTGCAGGCTGCTCAGAATCATTATCTAATCTATCTATTGAGATAGATAATGCAATATTGGATTTTAATATTCCTAAGATGAAAGAAAGTTTGCACAGATTAGAAAAGCTAAAATCTCTCTCTAGGTTTCAGCATGGATGTGATTTATGGTTAAATGATACATCTGTAGAGGGCAGACCTCCGATTTTTACAATTAAAAATAATGGTATTCAACTTGCACAATGGAATCCCAGAAGCGCTAGATTCGCATTTTCAAAATCTTGTTTACCAATTTTGGATAAATATGGCACCCTATCTAGAGTTTATTTACGCAATGATCATATTTGGAAAGGCGATTTATTTTCCACAAATGTCGAATCAATAGAGGGCGATATCAGACGTGGTGATGAAGTTTTAGTGTATCAGAATAATCTGTTAATTGGCTCGGCTAGAGCAGATGCACCTGGATGGGAGTGGCCAAATGGCCCAGGTCGATTGGGAAGGGCCCAACATCGTCTTTGAATCGAATTCTTACAAAAATCTTACGTAGCGATTAAAGAGGGTGGGTTAGTCGCATGGCTGTCAGAGGTGATTATGAGTGGCACGTATGCATAGTAAAGGGAAAGGAAGTAGTGGCTCAAACAAGCCCAATTCTAAAATGCCTCCTGTTTGGTCTAATGATAATAAAGAAGAAGTTGAGGAATTAATTTTAACTCTCTCAAAAGAAGGTAATTCAACAGCAGTTATTGGAACGATTCTTAGAGATAGATATGCAGTCCCCGATGCTCGTTTAGTAACAGGTGAAAGAATCTCCCAAACTCTTACTAGGAACAATATTGTACCATCTTATCCTGAAGATATGATGAACCTCATGCGTAGAGCATTAAGGCTAATTGATCATTTAAATTCAAACAAAAAAGATATTCATAATCGTAGACAATTAGAATTATGCGAATCAAAAATACGTAGATTAGCTAGATATTACAAGGGAAATGGAAATATTCTTGAAACTTGGACATATAAAAGAGATCAACTAAGATTAATGGTTGAGTAATTATAAGCAGAAGGCTTGAACGCCTAACCTATTTCAGCCCGCTTATGGAGAACTTATTGGATGATGTAGTTTTCTCAGATGTTTCTGAAATATTTATAAAATTCAGTCAAGATATTAAAGAATCTAACAATACTATTCTTATTACATCCCAACCTAGTATCCGTGGCTGTTTAGCCCTTGCCCCAATTGAGGCCGCCTTATTAGATTCTAATATTCCCTATAGGAGAAGATTTGTAAATGAACCTAATCAAAATTATCCTTCCATAAATGTGGTGAATTCAAATGATCAAATTGGTCCATATCTAAATAATGATAATAATTCATTATTCCTCTCAGATTCAATTGTTGAAGGACTAACTGGTTCAGATGGAGATTCCAAAAAAGGACCTCTAACCGCAATAGCACAGTCGCATGCATTAGCTAATGAAATATGCCCTAATAGCATAAGATTACGCAGGTTACGCCCGTGGATATTATCGGGCAACTGGTTAGATGACTCACTTGACAATACCTATGATCCTGTATTTTTAAAATTAAAAAATATATTAAAAAAAGAAGGGAGCATCCGTATATTACCTATAACAGAAGTAAAAAATCCAAATTTAAAAAATTTTAATTGGATTGATGTGAGTTATTTAAAATCTTTATCTTCATCATGGAATGATATGAATATTGCTATGAAGGAAGAATCTTTATCATTATTGGCTAAACCAGTATTAACGAAAAATCTACCTTCTACTGCACGTGTAGAGGAAATAATTTGGAATTGTATTGTAGCACCAGGTTGGGAAACTGATATGGTAGGCCAATTAAATTATCAGTTAGATAAATGGGACTTCGATGATGAATATTCATTATCAGAAAACCTAATGAATTCTTTATTAAAATACGGAATTATAAATTAATTTTCAATTCTTAAAATACTATTACATTCCGAACATGGTATTCTTAATGGCCTCACCGTAGACTGAACTTGATTAGAAATACCGCAAGATGGACATTTGACATAAGGTCCTCCAACATTATTAGTTATTTTTTCAATAGTTTTTGAGGTTGGTGATACCAATGAGATTGGAAATACTAATAAAACGCTAGTTGAAACTATTCCTAATACTATTTGCAAAGGTAACCCCATCCAATAAATTGTAAATGCTAAGGCTCCTAAGACTAATACTGTAATCATAGTAGGAACTCTCGCTCTTCTTTTTGTTAGGGCCATTCCTATTACTAAAGCGACTGATAATGCCAGTACAGAAATCATTGCAGATACAAGGGGGCTAAATATAATTGAACTAGGCGGTACAAACTCAATTCTGAATTCAATTTCGGTATCAATGTCTTCTTCAGTAATACTAATTGATTCCATGATTATCCATCTTCTCAGTTTATAGTCTATTTCATCTGCATATATGTCTCCCATGCCAGTCAACATATTAGTTTTGAACATAATGTTCAAAGAAACTTCATCCCAGATTTGTTCGGATGATGGCCTAATAAAGTTCTCAACTAATATTTGCCTTTGATTTTCTTCAATAGCATAAGAAGTCTCAATCGTTATTATCATTTCTTCCGAACTAAATGCTCTAGTTGCACCCATATTGATATTTATTTCTGTAGGACCTAAATCTATGGGATTTATGCCAATTATTGACTCAATCTCTAGGTATAGGCCATTTGCAAAAAATGATCTAAGGTCTGATCTAGAGCCTATCAGATGGTTTTTTAGTGCTCTAATTTCGGAATCATCAACTTTACCATTATGTTTTTCAGTAGATTTTATGGAATCAGAATATGAATTAAGATTCTTCCACCAACTATTGGAATCTAATGTGCTATTTCCAATATTGTCCAATCCCCATCTAATCCATTGTGACATTGCCCCATCAAATTCTATTGAAATTTGTTTTTCTATCGAATTTCCCTTAAATTTCGTATCGATATCAACTTCAATTGTAGATCCTCCATCTCTCAATGGCTCATTCTCTGGGTACCAATCACCAGGTCCACTATCTTCCCCAACTACTATCTCATGAGTCTTATTTGAACTAATAATTAATCCTGGTTGAGGGATTAATTCAAATTCAAATTTAATAATTCCATCAGAGTTGACCGGAACTTCCCAAACAAATGTTACTTCTACGCCAATATCTCTTAGTATCGCTATGGGGCTTTCGCCTATCTCTATATTTTGGACTTTGGCAATCCCATTAGATTTTGACCACATGTCGCCCTCAAATCCTGACTTTATCATAACAGGAAGATAAACTAAATTACCAGTTACACTCGGGTCTTTAATCAAAATTTCTAAGAGTGGCAATTTCACCCTTATGCTAGCATCATATTCTTCTGATCCCCAAACAAAGAATACTCCAGTATCTTCACCAGGGCTTGTAAATACCAAATTCTGTACACTTAGAGTAATTTCTACTAAATCTCCTTCCGATATATCGCCTTGTGCAACTTCTACCGGTATCTCCAAATTACCTTCTCCAGTCAATAATATTTCAGGCGTCGGAATTGACCCTTCGTATGTATCGCCACCAATTTTTACTTCTAATGTGGCATTAAGCGTAAAACCGGCTGCTCCTTGTAACCTGTATGGTATGGAAAATTCCCAAGTTTCTGAGAGATATTCTCCCTCGATCCTCCAAGTTACATCCCATGTCGCAATCTTAACTTCTCCTCCTATTGATGATGTAACTTCAACTTCAACTTCTTCTGTATTTAGCTCAGAATAGAATGGTGTTAATATTCCATCATCAGGTTCACCAATTAAAAATAATTCAAATTCTCGTTGTTTGCAACATTCTTCGGAAATTTGACTTTGAACGGCCATTGGCATAAAAATTATCATTGTAATTAGTGATGCCAAAATAAATGCATTGGCCCTATCTCGTAGCGTCATTTGCCATCTGATTGATATCACGTGTTTGAATGCGCCGCTTATAAGATTAATAAAATATACAATCCTAAATGGTAATTTTATTAACTATGGAGCCAAATTAATTTTATTGGTTTACCTGGAGTTATATTTTCTATCTTGGCAAAACCCACCCTTTCGAATTGATATATTTTCCCTTCTTCTAAATTATAGTTCTCTATTATGCCTTCGTGGATCATTATGTTATTGCCTTGAGGAATATGTAAAACGGCCTCTCTAGAAATTGATTCAAGTAGCCAATGTATGATTTGTCGATTATCTTGTCTTTCAATTGATTCTACTTTGCAATGTTTGTCTATTTTAGAAACATCTGCGAAATCCTTTAGCCTAAATTTATCCCATTTAATGTAGTCGTTATTTTCAATAAACAAAGTTTCTTCAAATTCATTAAATCTCCATTTTCTAACATCATCTAAATTAGTGCTATTTGGATGATTTTGGATTTTTAATATATCATTAAATTTTTTATTTTTGCCCTTCCAAGACATTTTTAATTTTATAGGATTCCTTACAAAAAATCTCCTCGGCGTTATCGGATCAATTTTTTTAATATTAAATGACTCAATAGTCTGCATTGAAATTGAGATATCCTTTTGAGTAAGTCCGAGATCTAGCCAAAAAGATCTAAGTGAACTTGGATCAAAACCTCTTCTTCTTAATGATTTTATTGTTGGTAGTCTTAAGTCATCCCATCCTGAATATTCGCTTTCCATTATTGATTTTCTCATTCCTGAAGTTGAGAACCCGCCAAATTCAAAAACTTTTACTCTTCCCCAATACATCGTTTCTGGATAATCCCATCCAAAATGCTCATACAATAATTTTTGCTTTCTGGTGCTATCCATCAAATCTTTACCACGAATTATGTGCGTTACTCTTTGTTCATGATCTTCTATCGCACTTTGGAAGTCTAATAGTGGCCATACTTTATACATTTTTCCAACAATAGGGTGTTCACCGTGTTGAATCCTTAATGCAGGCCAGTCTCTTAGAGCAGGATTAGGGAGATCTGTTGGAGTTTTTACTCTCACTACTCCCTCTCCAGCTTTCATTTTTCCATCCAACATGGCACTCCAATCATTCAGATTTTCCTCTATACTTCTGTTTCTGTATGGACTAACTTCTCCCGCATCTCTCAGTTTTTTAAATTCTCCAGAACTGCATCTACAGACATACCCAAATCCTTTTGAAATCATTTTTTCTGCATAATCTAAGTATATTGGCATTCTTTCACTGGCTCGTATTACTATATCTGCAGGTGAACCACTTATCCATTCGTATTCCTCTTCTATCCACTTGTATGCTTCTAACATCGGTGGCTTTACTTTTGTATCAGTATCGTCAAATCGCAACACAACCTTTCCATTATATTTCTTAGCAAATTGAGAATTTAATACAATTCCTCTTGAATGACCTAAAGTCAATGGGCCATTTGGATTAGGGGCAAATCTTAATATGATTTTCTTATTTTCAGTATCTAATAAATCTGGTAAGCCAGTTCTACGAATTTGCTTCTTTCTAACTAATGCATCCGGATTTAATTTTGTTAATATTTTCTTTATACTTTCTATGCCATCATTAGCAGCAATTTCATTAGCAATGCTTACCTCAGAATCGATTAGCGAAGATAATTTTTTTGCCAAAGCTCGTAAATCTTTCCTTTCAGACATTATTCTGCCCAATACACTACTGGGTTTGCCATTTCCGTTATATTCTAATGCATTTTGAAGGGCGTATTTTCGAACTACATCCTTAATGCCGGAGTCCCAATCAGTATCTTTGCTCATGTCAGTATCTCACTCCTATCGATATTATGCATTTCACCATTCTTATTCTATCTCGTTCCTGAAAGATTTTTTCCATGATAAATGATTTATTTCATCTCTAATCGGAATCGCCTTATTATGATATTTCATCCAAGCATTTTTTGTTGTAGCCCAACTCCATCTTAATTCATCGTGAGGATATTCTGATGTAATCATTTTTTTAACTGCTATGATAGTAATAGGGTCGGAAGGATATCCTGAACCAATTTGAAAATCTAGTTTATTCCCAATTCTTAATATTTCTTCATCCCTTACTACTTTAGCAATAATACTTGCAGCGCCTACTGCTAAATTTCTTTGATCCATTTTATGTTTTGATATGATTATATTATCTCTCCACAAACTTCCTAATTTATTTCTTACGGATACTCCAAACCTATCTTCATTTACGTCACATGCATCTAAAAAGATTTCATCATTATCATAAGCAGTACTTACTTGCAGTATAGATTCCGAAAATAAGTTAATTTCTAATTCATTTATATTCATTTTTTTCCTTCCAATGTCAATATCTGATGCTTTACATATATTGACAAATATCTCCCAATTATTTATTTCGGACTCTTTTAATATTAATTGATAAATTTTTTTTCTTTTAATCTTACTAAGTTTTTTTGAGTCATCAACACCAATTTTTTTTAATATTTTATAATCAGTTTTTGGAAGTTTTATTGCACACACCACCATCGGACCTATTACTGGTCCTCTTCCTGCTTCATCAATGCCAATTACACTATTCGACATAGTAATCAAGCCGTCTAGAAATTATTGTTTTATGGTCTTTATTGATAATTATTGGGAAATCTTAATTTGCTATTTACTTCATGAAGTATCGTGACTCCAATATGGCCATTTAAGAAAAAAAAATCTTCGTCTCGGTTGAAAAGTTCAAAATTTACAGAAAACATTGTAGAATATGAGAGAAAAGTTATTGCCAAAGATTCAAAAAAAGGAGAAGGGAAATCACATTTAGATAATAAAAAATTTTTGGATGCTATGAAGTTATTTGATGAAGATATATTAGATAAGTGAGTCAACTGAGACTTCTTTAATTTTTTCAATGTCAAATTCGCCAGCATGTATTGGAGACCTTAATCCGAAATTAATGCTAACTTTTGGGTCTATTTCTCCAAACTGACCGATTTCAATTCCTCGTATAATTACCTTTGCACCCCTTCCAAGTAGCCATGGTCCATTATCTTCAGATGTTGCTTCAAATATTACTTCAGTATTTAGTATGCCTAAATCTCTCAATAATGCTTGAGTAAATCCCTTTGCTGCAGTAAACCCACCCCCTACTTCTGCACATGCCCAAGAAAAACTATGCTGATTCTTTAGATCCGATACTACAAATCCTAATTCATAAATTCTTTGTGGTAGTTCTTGATGTCTGTTGGAAGCTAATAATTGCATCAATGAAGGGAGAATGTATTGTCTAAGAATGGTGTGATCTTTACTTATGGGATTTGATATAGTAGTAATAATTCCTGTTTTATCTTTCCTTATCTTATCAAATTGATCGCGTTCGTTAGATAGTGTCAAACTCTGTGTTTCTTGAAGGCCAAGTGAACGTAAACTTTCTCTTATTCGTCTATTTCTTTGTGCGGATTCTAGGGGAATGGCATCTAAGTGTATTGATGAAAAATCATCTTTCAAATTATCATAACCTATTCCAATTGCTATATCTTCAACAATATCTATCGGGTGCATAATGTCACTCCTCCATCTTGGCATGGATATTATGTGCTCTTTATCACCAACTAAACAATCTGACCATCTTTCCGAACTATTGACTCCATTAGTTACGGTCCTTGAATCACTTAATTCGCCCCCCATTTTATCTATTGATTCAGAAATTTCTTTATTAGTTAGGTCAAAGCCAAGTATTTTTTTAATTAATTTATCTGGTACTTTATGTTCAACTGATTCTCCCACTGGAGTAACTATGATTGAATCATTGGGATAAGTAATTTCTAAACTCTCTATTTTACCACCTCTTTCTCCTAGATTAAGGCACATCAATAGTAAACAAGTTTCACACGCTCTAGAATCCCATCCAGTGACATCAATAAAGAAGTCTTTTGTGGTTTGCGTTACAGTAGTTTTTTTACCATTTATTATTGGGGGAAATGATATTACGTCATCATTAGAATCTAATATTATAGGGTATGATTTGAGATTATCAACTAAATTAGAATATTCTATGCCTTTCGGATGTTGAAAAATTATCTCATCAATACTCATATTTTTTTCACCCCCCAAAGGTGTAAATTTGAAACTTGAAGGAACTGTAATGTATCTAAAAGGTGCATTAATCATTTTCAAATCATGGACCCCAATTGATGCAAACTTCCTTTTCCTACCAAGGGTTAAATGTAGTTTCTCTTGATGATCCATCAAAGATTGAATAAATTTCTCTTTTTCATCGAAATCCTTACCAGTATCTACTCCCTTTACTATTGCAGACATTATTATTGGACGAGAATTTATTGTATCATTGTCAACAAAAATTTTATTTTCCCCAGGTAATATTTCTAAGTCCGGACTTTCCTTGCTTAACTTCAAAAAAGACCTTATGGCCTTGGCCATTGTTTCATGACTTAGCAAATCAGGTCTATCCGGAAATACCTCAATTTCAATTTTTTCTTCATCGTTATTTTCAACAGGGCATCCTAATTTAGGTAACCAATTTTCCCATTTTATATAATCATGTACAACTCCATTATTTTTTTGAATTTTAGTTAAAGTTTCATGTTCTAAAGTTATCGTTGGCATGCTATCACATCTATTTTCGTAACCACATTGGTAATGGCCGATTATAGCCTATTAATCTTAATCCTGAGATGGCAGCCGTATTATGGTCATTTGCTCTAAGGTTCTTTCTTCCAATTTTTTCTAATCCATCTATGCCTAATTCAACCATCCATTTTTTTAACATTATATTTTTACTCATCAGGTCACCCTCAACATCATCTCCACCATAAGGTCCAACTATCAAATTACATCCCGATGCATTTGCTATTAACATATCCTGTACATCTGGATTCTTGTCAATTCCTATCATAATAGTTCGATTACTTTTTTTAAATTCCCATGTTTTCGCGGCTAATCCAATTAACGGCAATGATGCCGCAATTATTCCTCCTCCCGGAACTGATAAATCCACAAATGCCCCATCTAGATCTAGTTCAACCACCAGTCTAAATAATTCCTCAACTCTATTAACATCATCTCTTAAAAAAATTAAAGATGTTTCTATCATTCTACTTTTTAGTGAAACAATTATTGCTTCTAACTCTGCATCATTCATAGGAGGTAGATTTTTTAAATCAATAAAAATACCTGCGCACTCTTCTATCAATGTTTTAGCATTACTTAGATTAGCATCGTTAATAATTACAAAATCTATTTTACGTGGATTATCCGTAACTAATGCCGGCTGCCTTTCTGAATTAAACCCCTTCCATTTATTCGAATCATCACTTTTTACTAGCCATGGAATGGGAAAAAGTATCCCTTCTGATTCTAAATTATTTGGTAAAACTAGAGTATATGGATCTATAGAATTATGTTCTGGTATTCTTTCAATATTATCAGGAATCAATGATATATTTTCAAATCCTTCTGCTATGTAAGATTTTAATTTACTATTATCATTTGTCAATATTTTTAAAGTTTCAAGTACTAATGCATCATCTGAAATTGTCAAACCAAGGGGCTTTAGTAAAATTTTACATTCTTCTAATTCTGTCTTATTTATTGACCTCATTGATACACTTTCTCCAGGTGGAGGGCAACTGCCAGCTATGACTAACTTACCTCCTCTCATGCCTACTCCTGGATCAGCACCTGTTGAGCCAAGAATTATTGCCATCCCGCCTTGCATATTAGCACCCAAACTATCTCCTGTATGCCCTCTAACAATTATTGTACCTCCTAGCATACTTGCTCCTGTTTCAATTCCTGCTGATCCCTGTATTATTATAGAGCCACCCTTCATTTTGTATCCAGCCTTCGAACCTACATCTCTTTCAACGATGATTTTTCCGGATTCTTGAAAAGCCCCTAGCATAGATGTAGCAGATCCTTGGAGTGTAAAAACACCGCCATTATTCATTGCTCCAGCGCATTCCCCAAGATTTCCTAGTAGTAATACCTTTGATTTATCTGGCAATAGAGAAATAGCACCTATTTCACCATCTCTTGGTTTTTTATCCTGCTCCCTGCCCCATCCAATTTTAACAAGTAAATCTTTTTTCATCGCTTCTACTAATAATTTATCCAATTGCCTATTTAATTTGATACTTTTATTTGTATTATTTCGCATATAGTGATTTCCTCCTGGAGTAATTTTTAGCTGCCTGCGTATGGGTCCAAACACAATGTAGAAAAAAGGATATCCATTATTGATATATTAATTTTCTATGGTTATGTTGATAGAGTTTGGTCATTGCCATGGAATCACCGATATAGATTGGACGTGCATTAGTATGATTAAAGTTGCAATAAATGGTTACGGAACTATTGGAAAAAGAGTCGCAGACGCTGTAGATGCTCAAGATGATATGGAAATAATCGGAATTACTAAAACTGGTCCAAGTTTTGGCTGTAAATTGGCCGTAAATAAAAATTTTCCAATATATTGTACTAGCGATGATGAGAGTAAGATTTCATCATTTTCTAAGGAAGGATATGCCTGCATAGGAGGTATTTCAGATCTTCTCAATATAGCAGATATTGTGGTAGATTGTTCACCTGGGAAAATGGGTGTTGCTAATGCTGAAATGTATCGAAGAGCAAATATAAAATATATTTTTCAAGGTGGGGAAAAACATGATTTGACAGGACTATCATATTCTTCTTCGGCCAATCACAAGTCAGCTTTTAATGCCAATTCTGCTAGAGTTGTATCGTGCAATACTACTGGCCTATCAAGGACATTAGTTCCACTTTATGATGCATGCGGAGAGCTCACTGTTGAATGTACCATGATTCGTCGTGCCGCAGATCCTGGTGATTCATCGCGAGGTCCAATTAATGCCATCAAACCTGTCCTCAAAGTCCCTAGTCATCATGGATTAGATTTAATGACTATCAAGCCAGAAATTAAAATAAATAGTCTTGCTGTGGCTGTTCCGACTACTATAATGCACGTTCACTCAATAATAGTTGATTTACCAGCTAATCATAATTTTACCACAGAATCCATAATAAAGTTATGGAAAAATCAACCTAGAGTTATAGTTATGAATGGTAATAAAAATAGAATTACTTCAACTGCTGAAGTAATGGAAATGGCAAGAGATATGGGTAGAAAATGGGGAGATCTACATGAAATATTCATATGGGAAGATGGTGTTTCGCTAAAAGGAAATAGATTATATTATTTCCAAGCTATACACCAAGAAAGTGACGTAATACCGGAAAATATAGATTGCATAAGGTCCATGATGGGAGTTGAGAAAGATTGGAAAGTTTCTGTCGAAATGACCGACTCCTCAATTTCTAGATATTATGGCTTATGATGCTCATCATATTATGTACAATAGATGTTAATAGTCAAAAGCAAAACAATAGTCGGTTACCACGTGAATACGAAGGTAACCGTTTCCATCATCGTTATTTTTATGTTCACTCCTCTTTCATTTATATCTCAGGCAACTATAATAAATGTTGATGATATCGAATATGAAAATGAGGAATTACAAACTGTAAAAGTATGGTCAGAGTTCGAACATGCAGTTTATTCTTCTTATGATATAACTGAAAGCTCAGGAATCATACATTCTCCATTTGGTTCATTCTACCCAGAAGTAGATTTCATTCCATTAGGGCCTGAAAACTTATTTGACCCCTTTTCATTTTTGAGAAGTGGGATGGCAATAGTACAATCAAATAGTTCAAATTTGATCCCATTAACAAAGTATCTAGAAGGTGAACAAGATGTCAATATTATAGACATAATTCCGGATGATGCATATTTAATCAGGATATTAGGGGATGATAAAATTGAGATGTTTGAGGAGATTAAAAAAATCTCGAGTGTAAAATGGATTGGTGAATTTCCTATAGCATGGAAAGTATCAAAGGACTTAATTCCGCTTATTGGATCTTTAGAAGGAAATATCGATTTACAGATAATGACTACTCCCGATCTAAACCCTGAAGAATTGGAGTTATTAAATATTGATCTTTCTTTGGTTTCCAATGATTTTATAGATAGAGATGTATGTGATTTTTCATTATGTAAATTATCTAGTATAAATCCTTCATTAATTCCTATACTTGCAATGGATGGGAGAATTCTCAAAATTGAACCTTCTTCATCATTAAAAATACATAATAACAATGCTAGGATATTATCCAATATAGATGAAGCACTATCTCTTTCGGGCGGATCTTTGAATGGAGAAGGTGAGGTTATAGCAATCTCCGATACGGGACTTGACGCTGATCATGGAGATTTTGGCACTAGACTTAGAAATCCTGTTTACA
Source organism: Euryarchaeota archaeon UBA557 (assembly GCA_002503285.1). Classification (GTDB taxonomy): domain Archaea; phylum Thermoplasmatota; class Poseidoniia; order Poseidoniales; family Thalassarchaeaceae; genus MGIIb-O3. Next base: position 40,753 of record DARI01000013.1, on the reverse strand, counting down.
ATGATTTCGGCCCCGACAATTCCGGTGATGATGCTAATAGTGGACATGGAACGCATGTCACTGCAACTTTATTGGGAGATGGTTCAGGTGATTCTAAAACTACTGGAGTAGTACCGGAATCAACATTTATATTTTATCAATTAGAAGTGGATAGCTCAGGGATTTTCGCACGGTGGGATTCTCTCTACTCAATGTTCGCACACGCCTGGGATAAGGATGCGAAAATTCAAACTAATAGTTGGGGCTCTAGTAACCTTCTAGGAGAATATACCTCAGACTCACATTCAGCAGACTCTTATGTCAAAGATCAACCTAAATTCCTAGTATTATTTTCCGCCGGTGACGAAGGGTCTTCCGGAATCAGCTCTCCCGGGACTGCAAAAAATGTTTTGACCGTTGGCGCTTCAACTACCGGTGCATATTCAAGTATAGATTCAGGTAGTGTCTATAATTTTTCATCAACTGGTTACACTTTAGATGGACGAATAAAACCTGATTTAGTCGCCCCTGGAGTAATGATATGTTCTGCAAGAGCGGCAGAGGCATCTTTCACAATTGGAGAATCATGTTCTACTGCAACTCACAACGATCAAATTACTCCGCTATATATGACATTAAATGGATCTTCAATGTCAACCTCAGTAGTTGCAGGGGCCGCTGCAATGACCAGGCAATATCTGAGAGAAGAGGTTAATATTTCAGAACCAAGGTCAGATTTGATTAAAGCTATTTTAATAAATGGAGCTACAGATTTAGGATTATCGAATATTCCAAACCCTTCTGAAGGTTGGGGGCAACTAAATTTGAGCCAAAGTCTCTATCCTAAATCTGGTGATTTTGATTCTGATACTATATTTGATTACTCTCGTTCATTGTCTCCAGGTCATAGTTTTTTGTATACATTACAAGTTACTTCAGGTTCTTCTCTAGATGCAACTCTAGTTTGGAATGACAGAGAGGGTTCCGTAACTAGTGATCAAAGTATTAGTAAATTAGTTAATAATCTAGATTTAAGAATCACATCTCCTAGTGGAGTTATTTATAATGGTAATAATTTTATTTCTGGATATAGTACATCAGGCGGCATATCAGACAATGTAAATAATGTAGAAAGAATAAAATTAGATTCAGCTGAAGAAGGAATATGGTCTCTTGAAATTGGAAATTCCAAAGGCAATATTCAACAATATTCCCTTGTAGTATCTGGAATTATTGAAGAAACATTCGGTTCCGATCTATCTATAATTCCAGATTCTATATCCTCATTTACATCTACTCCACTTCAGGGCGATATTCTATCAATAAATGCCAAATGGTCCAATAGGGCTTCTCTTCCTACGGGCGACTATTCAATATCAATCCATGATTTGACTACTAATGACTTAATTAAATCATCACAAATGGCGTCTCTTGAAGGAGGTCAAATTGCCTCTTTGTCATTTACTCATTCCTTTGATACAACCGGCGAACATGTAATTCAGTTAAGACTTGATTCTTTATCTGAGGTATCTGAATTTAATGATGAATTAGAAGGTGTAAATAATAATATTTTTAATTACTCATTTAATGTTTCTCAAATAGGAGTAAGAATCATACCTTTATTTGAAAACGGCACAATTCCAAATAACCTCGAGGAATTAAATAATGCAAAAACGAGAAATTTAGATCCTAGGGAAGATACTTCAATAGTTTTTAAATTGCAAATTAAAAATGAAGGAACGTCTCAAATAACTGTTGATTTATCTATTTCACCATTACAGATAATAAGTGAACAAGGAATATTAAATCAACCAGAAGATGAATGGTGGAAAATTTTGAATGAGTCAGGCCCCTGGATTCTAAACCCATCAGGTCAAGAAGGAGATAAATACACATTATCTCTAAACTTATCAAATAGAGATGCAGATATTACTGATAACGCATTGGCAAGATATTCATTGCCAGGCGATTATGTTACTGATTTGACACTATTTGATAAGAATGCACCTACTATTTCTCACTCAATAAGACTTACAACTATAGTGGATACAGTTGAAGGATTATTTACAGTAGTGGCAGGAGAAACTGATTTATCTGCGAAGCCTGGTGAATTTGGATTATTTTCTTTATCAATAAGAAATATTGGTAACGGCCCTACTCAATATGAGGTAAGTTGTGAAACAGCAAATAGATGGTTAATTCATATCGGAAATACTGAATCTTCCGAACTAGTACTTGATCCATTAAATAGATTGCAATTTCTCCCTCTTCCAATAAGGGTGAAAGTGCCTAAATCATTAGACTATCAGCCATTAGCGGGAGTTACTGAAGAAATAATGTGCACTACTACTTCAATATCAGATTCTTCAATGTACACTAGTGAATGGGCAATGATAACAGTTTTGGAAAGTAAACTGTTTTCTACATATTTATCTGATGATGAAGGTAATAAATTTGAAACTGTTGAAATTGCCGAACCGAGGGCAGTTACAAATGGAGATACTATTTCTACAAATTTGGTTATATCAAATTTAGGAAATATTGAAATTAGTTTCGAAATTCAAGTTTTATCATCAGTAAATACTTGGCCTTTACAAGTTTATGAAAGTTCTGAATCAATTCCCATTGGGCTCACTAATTCAGTTTCTATTGTACTGGCCCCCAATGAATATTCTAGTATAATAATAAAAACTATTATTCCCTTATCTTCTCAAAAGGGAGATATGAATACAATTTCTATAAAAACTACGTCTGATGAAGGGATATTGGAAAGAAGCGGCACAAAATTAATCGTGAAGGAAATAGCGGCATTAGATCTGGCTGAATCATATGATTTAGACATAGCCTTGGGCACGGATGGAATATCGGAGATTGAAATTAAAAATACTGGAAATGTACCTTTAGATATTACGATAAGTATAGGGACAGTTCCTAATTCTTGGGAAGTTGGATTTTTATCAGGTAATTATTTTACTATGGATATGAACCGAGAAGCAGTAGTACAAATAAGTATAACTTTACCTCCAAATTTAGAAAAAGGTAAATTATCCGATAAAGTTCCTGTGATTATTCAAGCTACCACGCCTAACGGAGAAATAGCAACTTATACTGTGGAAATATCAATTTCAGTTTTACCATCAATTTGGATAACTTTGGAATCTCCAATAATACAAATTGAAGATATAGGAATTAATTCGGACTCATTTTTTGATATCATTCTAAAAAATAATGGTAATATAATGACTAATGTCAATATCGAGTTTAATCAATTAGAAGGATGGGAAATATCATTGGATAAAACACAAATTAATCAAATTTCTCCCGGAGGGGAAGTTAGTCTATCGGCAGGGGCATCTCCTGTAAGTAAATCTTCAATTGGACTTAAACAATTTACACTATTTGCAAACTCTTCTTCAGAATCAATGTCAATAACAGATTCTTCATTATTACTCAAGGTAAGTATGGCGAGAGAAACAGGAAATGGAGGGCTTTCAGAGTTCATGGAAGATGCAGGCCTGCCATCATGGGTTATCCCAATAATATTTATTTTGATTTTAATGTCCTTGGGTTTCGTTGGATTTAATATGAGAAAATCTACTTCCATTAATTCTGATGAAGAATTAATCCCTGCAGGTTCTGCATTGTCATCAGGAAATATTTCTGAAAGAAGAAATTCAGCACTGGACACATCATTATCAGGAGAAGCATTGTCAGGCACAGTTTCTCAAGACGAAATAAATGCAGCCTTATCTTCGTCGCTGCCAAGTTTGAAACACTCTTCACCTGGAGGGCCCCCTCTTCCACTTACTGGATTACCTGATGGCTGGACTATGGAACAATGGAATGCATATGGTCACATGTGGTGGGAAAAGAACAAGAATTAAAAATAGATTTACTTATCAAAGAAATCGTAATGGAGGAATTTAATGGCTGAATCAATTATACTTTTTGGCCCTCCTGGGGCAGGAAAAGGGACACAAGCAGTAATAATATCTGAAATAACTGGCATGCCACAAATTTCAACTGGAGATATGCTCAGGAATTCAGTAAAGAATAATACTGAATTGGGGAAAAAAGCTAAATCTTTTATGGAATCAGGACTTTTAGTGCCTGATGATATAATAATTGAACTAATATCAGAAAGACTAAAAGAAGATGATGCAACTAATGGAGTGTTATTTGATGGTTTTCCAAGAACAATAAATCAAGCAGTAATTCTTTCTTCAATTGTTGATATCTCATCTGTGATTTGCATAGAGGTCCCAGATAAAGAAATAGTAAAAAGAATCGTTGGGAGGAGAATGGATCCTGAAACTGGCGAAATCTACCATCTTACATTTAGGCCCGCTCCAAATGAAATAAAAGACAGATTGATTCAAAGAAAAGATGATAATGAAGTAGCAGTTATTAATAGGTTAAATTCTTATCATGAACAAACTTCCCCTCTCTCAGAATGGTATGAAAGTAAAGGTATTTTAACAAGAATTGACGGAAATCAATCGATTAATAATGTTGAACTAGAAATTAAGAAACTTTTTAAAATAAATGGTGATTAAATTGCCTAAAAATAGAAGCAACAATAATTCTGGAGCAAGGAAACAAAATGCAAAAAAGGCTGTCATTTTTTTATCAGCAATTTTAGAAGATAGTAAATCTGACTTAACAATAATGAATTCTGCCGCCCGTTCTTTGGTAAGAATGGGAAAAAAACACGGCATACGCCCATCAAGCCACATTTACAAGAAAATATGCCGAACATGTGAGTCTGCATTAATACCTGGGTATAATGCCAGAGTCAGATTTTCGAAAGGATTCATAACTAACACTTGCAAAATTTGCAATAATACATACCGGCTTAAATTAAAAACAACATAAGAGGAAAAAAAATGGATAAAATACCTAATTACATATTGAGGGAAGCTAAAGATAAGGATACACTAATTTCTGTGCGTATCGGCCATGAAGGCCTATCAGAATCAATCGTTAATGAATTAAAAGATCAACTTAATAGGCGCCGATTAATAAAAGTAAAGGCTAATCGAGGAGTTGTAGAAACTGCTGAAAAAAGAAAAGTACTTTTTAATTTGATGGCGACTGAATCTAATTCAATCTTAGTATTCAATAGAGGTAATACAGCGGTATACTGGTCAGGTAAATAATCAATATTTCAGTACTCTTGACAAATTCAATAGTGATATATTTAGTATGATTGTTCTAGGCGGGCTCATGCAACTAGTAGTTCGGGGCCGGGCGACATCGAAATTAATTCAACCATTTATATTGTTCATGAGTGCAATTATCTCTATATCGCCCGTTAAAGCTGCAAGCTCAGATACTAGTTGGGTAGCTCCAGATATGCCTGAATGGAGCGTCCCATTAGCAATAATAATTTTAACTGCAGTTTATACTTTAATAGTATTTGAGATTGTTCACCGTGCATTGGCCGCAGCAGTAGGCGGAATTGCAGCGGTAATTTCTCTTCACGTTATCGGCGATGGGCCCAATTTATCTACAATTATGACTTGGATAGATTGGGAAACAATTGGACTTCTAATTGGCATGATGGTAATTGTTAATATTCTCTCTAAAACTGGAATATTTGAATGGGCTGCCGTCCAAGCATATGCTCAGAGCGGAGGGTCAATTTGGCGCTTATCATTTATTTTGTGTATAATTACTGCAGTTTTCTCTGCCTTTTTAGACAATGTAACTACTATATTATTAATTGTTCCAGTGACAATTCAAATTTCAAAAGTATTAGATTTAGAGCCAGTGCCACTAATAATCGCAGAAGTTATGTTTTCAAACATCGGAGGTGCCGCTACACAAATCGGAGACCCGCCAAATATAATAATTGGGGCTCAATTGTCTGCGCAGGCCCTAAGTGGGACCGTCCTTGAAAGCTCCAGTATTGGATTTACTGATTTCATTATTCATGTAGCACCTGCTGTTGTTATCTGTATGATTCCTTCTTTATGGATTTTAAGGAAAATTGATAATTCTGGTTTGAGTGGCGAGAGGCACAGAAATATTGACTTATTGAGGCTCAGATACGGCGTTAAGGATAAGAAATTATTAATTAAATCAGGAATAATTCTTATGATTGTAATATTGTTATTTTTTGCTCATTCTGCCTTCCCTCATCCATTATTATCAGTAGCCACAATTGCGTTGGGGGGCGCTGTTGCAATGCTTTTGATAACTTCGCCACATCATGTTGAAGAGCAATTAGATTCAGTAGAGTGGACAACAATTATTTTCTTTGCTGGGTTGTTCATCATGATCCACGGTTTAGAATTCATGGGATTAATAGAGATGATAGCAGAAATGATATCAGATGCAATATCCAAAACATCAGAAGAAAATCGATTGATGATAGCAGTTCTTTTACTACTCTGGGTCTCAGCTATTGCTTCAGCATTTATAGATAATATTCCATATACTGCTACTATGGTTCCAGTAGTGATAGAACTTGCATCAGATCCTCTACTTGGACTACCATTGGGGCCGTTAGCATGGGCATTGGCTCTAGGTGCATGCCTAGGAGGAAACGGGACCATCATAGGGGCATCTGCTAACGTAGTTGCAGCTGGATTGGCAGAAGAGTCAGGAAATGATATTTCATTTAATACATTTTTCCGAACTGGATTTCCTATGATGATCTTTACAGTGATGATAGCAACGGTTTACTGCCTTGTGAGATATACAATTAGTTGGCCTTCAACTGCATATCCAATAATAATTATTTCTGCAATGGCAATCATCAGCGTAGCTCTTACTCCGTACGTGTACAGAGATAGCAGTGTAAGTAATGAGAAATTTATAAACGCTGAATCTGAATAAATATTATTTAATATTGAGTTAAAGTCAAGTGTCACATACAGCTGACGTAGATTATGGCAGCTTGCGGAACGTGCGGAATGGACGGAGTAATTGAAGCACAATGTCAACTTTGTGGAGGTTTAATTATTGATACTAAGGAAGGAAATAATCTACAAAAAAACACCTTAATATTTGATGAAAAAAATGAAAAATCTTCCAAATTAATTTTCGAAAATACTAACCAAACATTTTCATTACCTTTCGGGATTAATAATGCTCCGCAATACGCTATTTCTATAAGTATACCATTTGGCATAGAATTAGCCCCTAAATGACATAATTCGGCTCGGTTATAATGAGTAATCATCGGAAGAAAATAAATTACTTTCATCCTGTTAATTCATATACCACAGGTAGGTCGGCGAATTGCTTTTAGTGCACTTTGATACTATCAGGTATCAGGGTAAGTGGTTGAGATTGCGCCGCCCTGCGGGGAGACGGAGCGATCTGAGATGCCAGAATTGATATGCCTGGACACCAGAGGACTCACATAAGGTGGGATTGTAGAAATCTAAGATGCTACAACCCGACTGGGGGATGGCTCGGCTCGAGAGCCGAAGAAGGTCGTGACAAGCTGCGATAAGTCGCGGGGAGAGGCATGAATCTCTTGGATCCGCGAATAGCTGAATTGGACCTCCTGACATTAGTGTCATTCCTCTATGAGGAAAGGGAACCCCCCGAACTGAAGCATCTCAGTAGGGGGAGGAAAAGAAATCAAATGAGATTCCGTTAGTAGTGGCGAATGAAAACGGAATAGGACAAACCGAATCTCCTTGGGAAACCTTGGAGAGATGTGGGGTATGGATCATCTGTAGTCTAAGTGTAGGAAGTAGAAGTCGCCTGGAACGGCGCACCACAGAGGGTGAAAGTCCCGTATACGTACTATATATGACCAAGTGATGAATCCAGAGTAGCGTGCGTTGGATATCGCGCGTGAATATGGGAGGCAGATACTTCCAATCCTGAATACTACTCGAGACCGATAGTAGACAAGTAGCGTGAGCGAAAGCTGAAAAGTATCCTTAGCGGGATGTGAAAAGACCCTGAAACCAGTCGGGAACAAGCTGAATAGGCGTAAAAGCGAAGATATGAGCAGCGTCTATTCTTGCGTTTCGAATAATGCCCCTGGGAGTTCTGATCATTGGCGAGGTTAAGCAGTTAATCTGCGAAGCCGGAGGGAAACCGAAAGGTCCGCAGCCGCATTAGCGGTGAGGGACTGGGTGTGCTCGCCCGGAGTCAATGGTGGGAGACCTGAAGCCTGTCGATCTATGCCTGGCCAGATTGAAGCCCGATGAAAGTTGGGTGGAGGATCAAACAGTTGCTGATGTGCAAATCGCTCTGACGAGCTTGGTATAGGGGTGAAAGTCCAATCGAGATGGGCAATAGCAGGTTCCGCGCGAGACTACTCGTAGGTAGATCTCTGCAGAGGTAGTGTGCGATGTAGAGCACTGATTGGGTATTTAGGGGGAGCAATTCCTCGGTACGCTGTCAAACTCCGAAGTTGTGCACGCCGTAGAAGCAGGGAGTGAGCCACGGTGGGTAAGCTACCGTGACGAAAGGTGAAGAAACCAGCTCAGCGTTAAGGTCCCAAAATTTCAGTTAAGTGTTAATCACAAACGGCGTCCGTGGTCGAAGACAACCAGAAGGTGGGCTTAGAAGCAGCCATCCTTGAAAGAGTTCGTAACAGATCACTGGTCAAGCTTGCGGGCCCGAAAAATGGACGGGACTCAAACTGAATACCGATACGCTGATCCTTCGTAAGAAGATGAGGTAGCGCGGCGATATGGTCGGGTAGAAGCTAGGTTTTAAGATCTAGTGGACCGTCTATATATGAGAATCTAGGGAAGAGTAGCAGCATAGTGCGGTGAGAATCCGCACCACCGAAGGGGTAAGGGTTCCTCGGCAATGTTTTTCAGCCGAGGGTTAGCCGATCCTAAGGGCTTTCTTAATCGAAGAGTCCGAAAGGGAAATGCGTTAATATTCGTATGCCCTTCTACATTAATGGTGACGGCTTGGGCTAGTTCGTACGTCTCTGTCATGGGACGTCGAAGCGTAATAATCAATTGGAGAACCGTCATGGTGAGAAGATTGAGAAGACGTGAGCAACGACGAATGAGGCCTAGGTCCCATGAAAAGCCGTAGAAGTGATCGTACCAAGAACTGACACAGGTACCCAAGGTGAGTAGCCTAAGGTGTGACGGGCAAAGTATCGTGAAGGAACTCGGCAAAATAGCTCTGTAACTTCGGGAGAAGGAGTGCCAGCTTAGAGATAAGCTGGTCGCAGTGACCAGGGGACTCCGACTGTTTAATAAAAACATAGGCGACTGCTAGATCGAAAGATTGTGTATAGTCGCTGAATCCTGCTCAGTGCCGGTATCTGAAATCGGGTTTCAACCTGACGAAGGACCGGTAAACAGCGGGGGTAACTATGACCCTCTTAAGGTAGCGTAATACCTTGTCGCTTAATTGGCGACTTGCATGAATGGCCCAACGAGAGTCCCACTGTCTCCACGATACGTCCGGCGAAATTGACTTTACTGGCGCACAGTCCAGTAACCTCAACCTGCAAGCGAAGACCCCGTAGAGCTTTACTACAGCCTGGCGTTGTACATTCGCTCACTTTGTGCTGAGTAGACGGGAGATGTTTGATCCTCGGAACGCTAGTTCCGAGAGTAGTCGTCCATAGAGACACCGTCCTTAGTGTGTGACTGTACTAACTCTTAATGAGAACACCGTTTGGTGGGTAGTTTGGGTGGGGCGCCACGCGCTCGAAAACATAACAAGCGTGCCCAAAGGTCAGCTTAGGCGGTTCAGTCTCCGCCGTTAACTGTAAGGGGAAAAGCTGGCTTGACGTGGATCGGATCAATAACGATCGACGATGCGAAAGCAGGGCCTAACGAACCAATGTGCCTCATTTCTGGGGGCCATTGATAACAGAAAAGTTACCTCGGGGATAATTGAGTTGTCACCAGCAAGAGCACATATCGACCTGGTGGCTTGCTACTTCGATGTCGTCTCTTCCCAACCTCCTGGTGCAGCAGCTGGGAAGGGTGGGGTTGTTCGCCCATTAAAGGGGATCGTGAGATGGGTTTAGACCGTCGTGAGACAGGTTTGTTGCTTTGTGGTTGAGGCGTATCAGATGCCTGATCGGAAGGGTCCTTTAGTACGAGAGGAACGAGGACTCGGAGCCACTAGTTTACCAGTTGTCCGGCAGGGCAATGCTGGGTAGCCACGCTCCAGTGGATAAGAGCTGAAAGCATCTAAGCTCGAAGTCATCCGAAAGACGAGACACCTGAGGGGACTCGTAGAAGACGAGCTTGATAGACAGCGGGTGTAAGTACCGAGGGTTCGCCCGAGGTATTCAGCCCAGCTGCACTAATCCCCCCTGCATCAAATTTCTACACTAATCCAGGCCTATGTGGGCCTCTGTCCAACAGTGCATATCAATTCATAAATTCGAAGATAGAGTTGAGCACGGCCATAGCGGAGGGGTAATACCCGGTCCCATATCGAACCCGGAAGTCAAGCCCTCCTGCGTTGTTTCTTGTACTGTGGTGCGAAAGCCCACGGGAACGTTCATCGTTGTGCCTCTCTACTTCTTTCCCCGCAAACATTACAACTAATCAGCTTTAGCCATATTTAATGAGGATGATATAATATGGGAATTTCAACTGGTGGTTTATTCGGACATTCTCAGATAGGAGTTCACTTAAGCATAGTAAATGATGTCTTATTTTATCCTAGATCACTTGATAATCCATCTGTTGAACTTCTGGAGACGTCCTTTCAGATGGAGATGCAACCCTTTCTCATAGGTGGCTCCGCATTACTGGGTAGCCTACTCAGAGGTAATAAAAATGGTATTGCTGTTGCAGACATAGCCTTTCAAGACGAATTAGACGAATTAACAAGTTTTGGTGACGTTGTTGTCATGCAAAGCGGCGTCAACGCTGCCGGCAATTTAATTGAATGTAATAATAATGGTGCTATAGTCAGTCCAACTGTACCGGATGATGGATTGGAGATGATTTCAGATGTATTGGGCGTTCCATCACTGACTACTACAGTTGCACACCAAGATTCAATTGGAAGCCTTTTAGTGGCAAATAACCACGGTGTTCTAGCCCATCCAGACATTACTCCCTTGGAGGTTGAAATCATTGAGAATACTCTACAAGTTCCTTTGATGGTTGGAACAGTTACATTTGGTTCCCCATTCGTAGGTGCCGGATGTACGTCTAGTGATTCCCATGCTTTAGTTGGCTCTGGATCTACAGGTCCAGAATTAAACAGGATTGAAGATGCATTAGGCTTAATATGAAGAGAATCCAGTTGACTTAACTTTATTTATCAATATTGTCAATAATTATTAACGGCATATTGGCTTCTATGCTTCCTCCAGTTTTGCAATTTATTTCTGTAATTTTTCCGCTTATTGGTGCAGTTATTTCATTTTGCATCTTCATGGCTTCTAAAATAATTAATACATCTCCTTCTTTTACATTATCTCCAATTTTATTATTGATTACGATGATCTTCCCTGGTATCGTTGAAGAGATTACTCCATCTGAATTTAATTTTCTTTTCCTCCTCTTTACTTTGTTTTTTTTATTTTTTAGATTATTGGTTGTTATTTCAAATTTCCGACCCTCTACTGTTACAGTCCACATATTTCCATTTTTTTTAAGTTCAACCTCATAATCTTCCCCATCTATTGTAACTTTTATATTTTCACTCAATAAAATCATCTCAGTAAACTTCTCTTATTATTTGTATGTAATAATCCATTTTTACCATGCCCGGAATTCCGTTGATCTTGGATCCAATTACTCCCCTTCTCTCTTGCTTTGGATATCATTAATATATCTCCTTCATTTTCGTAAAATAATACTGCCGATAACGCGGCAACCATTAACTTCAAATCAATTTCATTCCTCATAGTAAAACCTCATAATGGGATATTTCCATGTTTTCTAGAAGGCCTAATTTCTTCTTTTTCTAATAATGCGCCTAACGACCTAATTAGTACCTTTCTGGTATTTCTTGGTTTAATTACATCATCTATATATCCTAGTGCAGCAGCCCTATATGGATTAGCAAATTTCTCATTATAATCCTCAACTAGTCTTTCACGTTCTTCATTGGGATTAATTGCGGCATTTATTCTTCTTTTGTGGATAATTTGTACTGCGCCGCTTGCTCCCATGACTGCCAACTCTGCTGTTGGCCATGCTATGTTATAATCTCCACGAATATGTTTTGAGGACATTACATCATAAGCACCTCCGTATGCTTTTCTAGTTATCACAGTAAGCTTCGGTACCGTTGCCTCGGCATATGCATACAATAGTTTGGCACCATGTCTGATTATTCCTCCCCACTCTTGTGTAGCACCAGGTAAGAATCCAGGTACATCAACTAAAGTAACTAATGATATATTAAACGAATCACAAAATCGTATAAAACGTGCTGCTTTTATTGATGCATTAATGTCCAAACACCCTGCTAAAAATTTCGGTTGATTTGCAACAATCCCTATAGTATGCCCTCCTAACCTACCAAAACCAATTACTATGTTTGGAGCAAAATCTGCCTGAATTTCTAAAAACCCTCCGTTATCTAAAATTTCGTATATCACATCGGTCATATCGTATGGCTGATTTGAGTCTGTTGGTATTATTGTATCTAATGCCAAACATTCTCTATCAAATGAATCGTTGGTTTCCTTAGTTGGGACCTTATCTAAATTATTAGCAGGTAAAAAATTAATTAATTCTTTTGTTATTTCTAATGCTTCTTTATCATCTGCAGCAGTAAAATGAGTTACACCTGATTTTGAACCATGAGTTCCAGCACCACCTAATTCTTCAAATGTAACTGATTCATTTGTTACAGTTTTAATTACCTCCGGTCCTGTTATAAACATATGTGAAGTCTTATCTACCATAATTACAAAGTCAGTAATTGCTGGAGAATATACTGCTCCTCCTGCACATGGCCCCATAATCACTGATATCTGGGGAATGACTCCACTTGCCCTTACATTTCGAAAAAATATTTCAGCATATGAACCTAAACTTGTTACTCCTTCTTGTATTCTAGCCCCTCCACTATCATTTAAACCAATTATAGGAGAACCACTTTTAATTGCCATATCTAATATTTTACATATTTTTAATCCATGCATTTCACCCAGTGATCCACCATATACTGTGAAGTCTTGGGCAAAGCAGTATACAAGTTTCCCATCTATGGTCCCATGTCCACATATTACTCCATCCCCAGGGATAATATTTCGTTCCATTCCGAAGTCTTGGCACCTATGCTCGACTAGAGAATCTATTTCCATAAAACTATCTTCATCGAATAAAACATCTATTCTTTCTCGTGCTGTCATCTTACCTTTTGCATGTTGTGATGCAATTCTAGCATTACCGCCTCCTGATTTGGAACGTGTCTTTCTGAGCCGCAAATCAACGGCCTTGTCCTCCTTGTCGCTCATCTCTGACTTCTGATTGAGTAAGGACGCCCTTGAGCATTCCGTATAGGATGCAATAAAATGTAATCTCTTGGGGTTATTTGAAAATATGCGATACCATCGGCCCTAATGAAGGGTATGCGAATAGTGATTGCTAAACCTGGTCTCGATGGGCATGATAGGGGTGCCAAGGTGATAACTCGAATATTGAGAGATGCGGGTCACGAAGTAATTTATACCGGAATCCGGAAAACACCTGATGAGATTAATAGGATCGTTATGGATGAAGACGCTGACGCACTAGGACTATCTTCATTGTCCGGTGCACATCAAGTGCTCATCCCAAAAATATGTCAAAAATTAAAAGATTCGGGCATGAATAATATAGTGGTATTCGCAGGAGGAATAATTCCAGAGAAAGATCATAATAATTTATTTAATTCAGGAGTTAGGGCTATTTTTGGCCCAGGAACATACTCGCACGTCATCACAGATTTTTTATCTGAGGTTGATAATCGAAAAAATAATGCTTTACCTGTTGGTGTTGGAGAAGACAAAGGATGGCGTTGGATTTGAGTGAGGGTACCTTATTGCATTCAACTTTGAACGGAGATAGGCGAAGTCTAGGTAAATTAATTTCAAAAATTGAATCAGGATTTAGGCCTGATATTCCGCCAACAAAAACTTGGACACTAGGTGTAACGGGTCCACCAGGGGTTGGAAAATCAACTCTTATTGGAACTTTAACATCTGAATGGTTAAAAAAAGGGGAAAAAGTTGCAATTTTAGCAGTCGACCCATCTTCTCCAAAATCAGGCGGTGCCCTTCTAGGAGATAGAATGAGAATGCAGGGAATTGACTCATCCGAATCTGTTTACTTTAGATCTATAGCTACAAGAAATCACCCAGGTGGATTGGCATATTCCCTAGCACCAATGGTCGACTTACTATCTGCAGCGGGTTGGACAAGAATAATCATTGAAACTGTGGGCTCAGGGCAATCTCAAATTAGAATTATAGCATTCACAGATAGGATTTTATTAGTCGAAGGGCCTGACATGGGAGATATAATTCAAGCCGAAAAAGCTGGAATTTTGGAGTTAGCTGATATCGTAGCAATTAATAAATCTGATATTCCCAGTTCTCATGCAACTTTTGATTCAATTAAGTACTCCTTAGATATGAATGAAAATTCCAATACGGATGTCCATCTTGTTTCCGCTATTACAGGCGAAGGTATTTCATCATTAATTTATTCTATAGAGGCATGCCAGCACACTGTTGCCAATAATATTCTAAGAACTAAAGAAAGACTTCTCTCAGCCTGGGATTCCCGACTACTTTCTCACCCTTCTTTAAATGATATTCTGATAGAATTAGATGAGGGAATAATGACAATTGAACAGGCAGTTGATTTAATATGCAAGTTAGGACATTAGTGGAGGGATTTTAGATTAATAATTCATCAAATACGGATATTATGGTTGATCATGTTGAACACTCAATTGGTGGTTTCGGCGGGCATACATTTAGGCGATTAACTCATATTTCTATGTTCATAATACCTATTATTTACTACACTATGGGCGAAAATATTGCATCTAATTTGAACTTAAACATCGATCAATTAGTTAGCATAATTTGCATCTCTATATTAATTCTTGAAATAATAAGATTAAAATTTGGAATAGTCGTCATAGGTCAAAGGGAATATGAATCTAGTCAAATGTCGGCTTTAGCGTGGGGAGCATTATCAGTTTCTTTAGTATTTCTAATTACTCCAAGTGGAGATACTGGAGGAATTAAATCAGGATTATATGGAATTCCGATTATATTTGGATTAACATTTGTAGATCCATTAATGGGAGAAATTAAAAGGCAAATGAAAGATATTAAGATGGCGATAGTTATTGGACTCATATGTTCATACTTTATTTGGTTTAGTTGTAGTTATTTTCTACAAACCCCCATAATTCTTTCAATATTTCTTGCACCTTTGACAGTTCTTGGTGAAATACCTCAAGTAAAATATATAGACGATAATGCTACAATGATATTATTCCCTCTTGTTGCTATGGTAATTCTTTTGCCGTTTGTTTAATTATCTATCCGTCATCTTTACATGACAATTTGCGTTCCAATGAATATAACATGGCTCCTAAAGAAGACGACTCGGAATTATCACAAAATGCATATATGTTTATTTGGGCAATAGCATCTGCTGCTTCTCTGTTAATATTAATCAGATTCTTCTGATTAATATATTCCTATTTTCAAAGTTCGGTATGACTATTATTTGAATGTAATTATGAATAAATTAAGGATGGTAATTTACTATGTGTGGAATATCTGGTCTTTTTGGTAATGCTGATTCATCAATCACTGCAGCTATGGCATCCTGTATTTCTCATAGAGGTCCAGATGGGATAAGCTCCTTTTCTGAACATATAGATGGAGGGTCGGTTGCACTGAGCCATTCTAGATTATCCATAATTGATTTATCTGGGTCGAAACAACCAATATTATCCGATAATTCATCTGTTCTAGTCCAAAATGGTGAAATTTATAATTATAAAAACATTAAATCAGAGATTTCAAATTTCCCATGGAGGACTAATGGAGATGCAGAAGTAATACTTGCATTACATGATAAATATAATTTAAATCCGAATATACCAAACTCTGTACCTATTGGAAAATTAAATAATATTATTAGACATACGCCTAATTACTCAGATATTAATAACCCTGCCAGTAAACATAATATTTGGGTTTCTAAATTAGATGGTGTTTTTGGTTTTTCAATTTGGAATCCTCTCAAACGCGAATTAATACTCGCTAGGGATCCCATGGGCGTAAAGCCATTATTTCGAACTATTCTACGGGATGGAAGTTTAATGTTCGCATCAGAAATAAAAGCATTTTTTATGCATCCAGATTTTATTCCTAAACCTGATATCTTATCACTTCACGCTAGGTTATCATATGAATATACTGTGGACAACACTACTCTTTTCGAAGGTGTTAGCCAAGTTTCACCTGGCACTGTGGAAACATGGTCAATGGATTCAAATGGACGGGCAGTCTTGACAGGAGTAAGCACTTATTCGAAAGATATAATTTCTCCTTCAAAAATTTGGACACCTTCCAAGCATGCTAAAATATTACTTAATAGTTTAGAATCTAGTGTAGATGATAGATTAATGTCCGATGTTCCAATAGGGATTGTTTTATCTGGAGGATTAGACTCAAGTTTAATAGCCGCTCTTTCAAAAAACATTGCAAATAATAGTGGCATTGCAGCCCCTGAATGTTGGACTATAGCCGGGAGCGAAGATAATCCTGATTTTCTTGCCGCGCAATTCGTAGCTCAAGAAAATGATTTAAAATTAAATTCGAGTATTATGGATGACAATATTTTTTGGGAAGAACTCCCTAAATTTTCATATTATGGAGAAGAATTAGATTTATCAGTCTTATTTTGGCAACCTCTATTTTCCCATATGTCAAAAAGCGTCAAAGTTGGACTATGTGGACAAGGTGCTGACGAACTACATGCTGGATATTCGAGATTTAAGAATATCAAAAAACATTCAAATATTATTAAGGAGAGACTTAATTTAATCGATAATGATGTATTGCCCGAAATTCATTCAGGACCAGGTATGCCTTGGAAAGATAAAAATATTTTTTTAGGTGAGAATTACGATACATTACAAAAAACACTCCAGTTTGAAATTGATAGAGGGCAACTATCGAATTTTCAATTACGATTAGCAGATAGACATAGTATGTGCTTTGGCATGGAAGTTCGCGTCCCATTTCTGGGGAAAAAACATAGAGATGAGTCTCATAAAATACCTATGGATTGGAAAATATCAGATTCTACTGAAAAAATGGCATTAAGGGAAGCAGCAAAACTATCTGGGCTCCCTAGTCGAATTATTAATAGGCCAAAAATGCCAGCTGGTACCGCGACCTCTCCATCATTATTTAATTCATTTATGAATGAGTTGAAGCCTCATGCTAAAGAATGGGCACATGATTATGGAATTCTTACTGAGCAATTATTAAAACAGCCAGATATGGCCATTGGATTAAGATTATTTCATTCGATCCATCTAACTCAAAGAGACAATCCGCCAACCAATAAAAATACATTAGATATATTAGATGATGTAAGTTTATGGCCTAGTTGAATTTAAATTACATGACTATCCCGGATTTTTAATCCTTCATGCATCAATAGCCAGCCTTTTGTATCTATCCCTTTATTAAAATTATAATTTCCAATGTGATTATTTTTTTTTATTATTCTATGGCAAGGAATGATGATTGGCAATGAATTATTCTTCATTATTGTCCCGACTGCTCTGCTTGAACCTGGTTTATTTGCGGTCAATGACAATTCCGAATATGAAGAAGTATTTCCAAATTCAACGTTTTCAAGAAGTGTACTTGTAACTACTAATCCAAAGTTCGATAAGTTTGAAAAATCAAATTTTGGAAAATCAAATATTTTTTTTTTAAAATATCCACTAAACCACTTTTCTGCCTGATCTAAATGATATATTCCAATTTTATTATTTTCAATTTTGTATTCAGATGATACTTTACAAATTCCATCATTAGTTGCATGTATTGACAAGTTACCAATTGGTGTTTCTATGTTTCTAACTCCATGTTCAGGCATGTTTAATTTACTCCTCACCTTGAGTATTCAATTTAATGGAATCAGATAACTCCTCCATTCCTGTAATTTCATAATTTGATGGAAATAATGCTATGATCACGCCTGCAATTAGGCATAATAATCCAATTCCAAATAATTGTTGAACTACCATTAACTCTAATCCTATCGCAAATAATATTAATCCGCCAAGATTTGATACCCATACTAATGTCTTAAATGTTGATAATGAAACACCGCTAGGGTTATTTATGCCCTTTGGACCAAATTCTGCTCCAAATCTCAATGGATCTTTTTCACTCATAATTTCACCTATCTATCATTACTATCGCATCAGTTGGACAAGCCAACACACATAACTTACAACCTGTACAGGGATCTCTCAAGACCTTTGCTTTTTTATTATTATCTACGTTCATTATTGGGCTTTTTAAAGGAGTATGATATATTTCTATTGCATCATCATCACATACAATTGTGCATTGATCACAACCAATGCATAATTCTTCTTTTACCCATGCTACAGCTTCAGGGCCGCCTTTTAGTTTCGCTCTTTCTTCAGATTTAACAGCATTCATCATCATCCTGATTCTTCTTTGTTGAGAATTTCTCCTCACGGTCAAGTCGTCACGATTCGTCACTCTTAATGCTCCTTCGTTTAACTTCAGATGCCCTTCCTTTATCAATCGTCAGTTTCATTGCTCTGTGTTACCTCGGATGTCTATGGATGATCTCAAGAAATATTTTTTAAATCCCTTATCTCTATTATCATTATTTCAAGGAGTATTCATTTGGCTTTTTATGATGTTATTCTTGAGTTTAGAGGCTGCATGGATATCATTTGCATGCGGCGGCTTGATAGGGTTATTCTTGTGGTTAACAGCACTAGGTTATCAAAATAAACAAGTAGCAAAACTCACATTGATAGGAATTTTATTAAATGCTATACTATCATTAATCTCAGCATATTTCGCATTTAATTAAACTTTATTTTTTGCATTTACTTGCCTTGCTAAGAAACTGACTACGTCTAATATTTCAAAATCATGTCTTGGATCACCCTCAAATTTTAAACATTCAAAGTGACTTACACATTTTGGACATGTTGTTAGCATGATATCCGCACCTGTGGCTTTAACTTCATCAAACCTTTGAAGTCGTAAACCTCTACTGTTTTCATTGCATGACATCATACTGGAAACTCCACAGCATAATCCGTCTTCTTTATTATGTTCCATCTCTACTAAAGACACTCCTTCAATTGATTCTACTAAGTTTCTTGGCTCGTCATACAAATTCATTTGTCTACCAATTCTGCAAGGATCGTGGTAAGTTACTGTTATGTCATCCTCAGTTTTTAATTCCATGTCAAATCCATTTTCAGTCAAGAATTCGGTTGTATGCATAACCTTCATGTCTTCTAATTCATAATCTAATGCGAAGGTTCTGAAACATTCGGCACATGATGTTACTAATGTATCAATTCCACTTTCCCCAATTTTCTTTTGATTATATCCTTTTAGCTTTTCAAATACTTCTGATAATCCTTGCCACTTTTGGTCGTGACCACAACATTTCAAGAAATCCCTTCCTAAATAAGTAACATCTTGCCCTAACTCTTCGAATAGCGTGAATGCTGCAGTAGTTGTTTCTCCAAGATTCATGGTACCTTCATTTACATGGCTAAATACCATTTCTTGATCTATGTAGTCTACGCATCCTGGATAATAGCCAATATTGGAATCTATTGGATAATCAGCTGTAGGAATAAATGCTTCATCCTCGTCCGCCTCGGCGGCCAGTACTGCTTGCAGTACTGTATGGGGTATCTCAGCTGCAGGGGGCCCTCCTACAATCAAATTTCTTCGAATATCTACATATGAATCATAATCTACTAATTGAGGGCAGGCATTTGTACATGCACTACAAGTCAAACAAGAATATAGGGGAACTCCATCATCTTCATTATTCCATGTATTATAAATTATATTTAATTTATCTCCTGCATTAAACAACCTTACGGGGCATGCATCATCGCAAAGATCACAGCCATAACATTTGTTCATTTCCCATTCATATCCCCTTGCCATACTTCTCATTAACATAAAGACCATCGCCCCGACTCCTAAGCAAGGTATGAATAATGAGTATATTAATTTGGCATCCAGACTCTTGGGATTCTTATGATAAGTTGGATTCTCTATTGATAGTTCTTTCATTTCATCCACTGTTAAAATACTGGAAGATCTGATTAGGGCTGTCCCATCTTCTGCCAATAATAATGGTTGATATGCCGTAGCTGAAAAATCTGTAATCATTGTAATTGATTCATTAACTGAATTTGAAGTTGTTTCAAAATAGATTGTGTATGTTTCTCCTGAATTAAGATAAATTGTTTCTAGTGAACAAGTTTCCCCTTTCATTCTCCAAACTTCTTCATTAATTGAATTAGTTAAATATACTGTCTGCTGATGATCTCCTGCTCCGTATGTACTTGTTCTAAAATTACATCCAATATCGGTGGGCAATTCGCTTACACCAAAATCTTCCACTGTAAAAGATTCGAAAGATGAAATACTTACTTCTGTTTCATCAGAATTTCCGACATATGTCATTTCTGAAAATGCTTGATTTTGTCCAGTGTTATAATCTGCATGCCCATTGACGCCAGAATAATCAATTAAAGTGAACTTTGTCGGTTGATAGATGGACCAGTCTATCCAATTAGATGCAGGTATCACGCACCATTCTTCAAAATCTTCTGGATTTATGTTTTCCCAGACTCCTAGACCGAAACTTTCTTCATTTGATAAACATTCATCTTCCCATGTATCCCAAACATTTCCTTGACCATATTGGACTAATGTATCTTGTGGCTGGTCTCGCATTTCATCTAATTGTGAGATATCATCCATTGCACCTAAACCTCCATAATCCCAAAACCCGCCTTCATATATCGGCCAAGTTACAGTTGAGATAAGTACTGTAATAATTATGGTACCTATTGTGACTTGTTTTCCGAGCGATGGAGTAACTCTAGCACCCATCGTATTTAGCAAAAATTTTCTTGTGACGAAATATAAAATCACAAATAAGAAAAAGGCAGATAATATCCAAGGAATGGCATTAAATATCGTAGCAGTCCAAGGAGCCTGTCGGCCGCAGAAGAAATAATCGTGAGAATCTTTAAAGCAATAATTGGTCAAATCTTTTGCATATAATTCTAAGAATATATTTATGGAGAATACGGAAATAAACCATACATGTGCTAAATAAGCTGCTCCTGCACTAGCAAACCAAGGATCTTCAACGCCTCTTTTTTCTCTTTTACCTATTATGAATGGAGGTAGGGCCAATATTCCTACTGGGATGCCAGTTATTGCCGCGCCCCACCATGCTGCATTCCAATAAATAAATGGCTGACCAAAGAAATCACCAATTGGGCCTGCTGGAATTGTGTACTGAGGTAGGTATTCGCCCCATCGTAGGTATCCGTATGAGAATAATACATACCAATCCGGAAATACAAATCCCGCTTGAGCAAATGGATCTGCAGCACTATGCAGGGGTGGAGGAACAATCCATGAATAGAAACATATTACCATGACCATACTGGCTAGGATTATTGTATCTCTTAATACTTCTGTAGGCCAAAAAGAGTGGCCTACAAAAACTCTTCTTCGTTCTTGTTCCGCTTCAATTAAATGGTCCCTTTCGCTGACATATGTATCAGCTATCCTTCCAAATCTATCTATTAATCCCATTTAAATACCTCTTAATGCGGTTCAGCAATCCCTTGAACCCAAACTATGAATAAATGAACTAATATTAAAGCGGTTACTAGGACTGGTAATATAAAGACATGTAAAAAGTACATTCTAGTTACTGTTTGTCCAGATAATGTGGACCCTGCAAATAGTATGTTAGCCATCCATTCTCCAATTAAAGGAGTGGATGTTGCCATATTTATTCCAATAGTAGCAGCCCCAAATGCCAAACTATCCCAGGGGAGCAAATATCCAGAATATCCAAAGAATATTGTGAAGAACATCAATGCAACTCCTATTAACCAATTTAATTCTCTAGGATTCCTATATGCTCCAGTAAAGTAAACTCTACACATGTGTAAGAATACTGCTGCAACCATAAAATGAGTTGTCCAATGGTGAATCGACCTTATTATATATCCAAATGGTAGTGTAGTCATAATAAATTCGAGGCTACTGTATGCAGGAGTCGGATCACCTTCTCCTCCTGGTACATAATAAAGGCCAAGTATAGATCCTGTAATTACCAATATTATAAACGCTAAAAATGAAATACCGCCCAAACAATAAAGTGGGTACCAATACCAAATAATCCTCAATTTATATTTTTCTGCATGAGTAAGGGGCATCTGCCTGTGAACGCTATGAAATGCATCTCTGCTCATCCCCCAATAATCTTGTATTCTAAATCTCGTATCTAACCATGAAAAAGCCCATAAAAATAATTTTTCGGCTAAACCCATATTGCTAGCATTACTTTCTACTGCCCTTAATATGTCCTTTCTGGGCATATCGTCCCTTTCTTTTCGTAAAGTAAATGCTACGATGACAACTACTATTGCAATAAAAAGCCATAAGAACCAAAATTGAATCATCTTTATCTACCTCAACCACAATATGCATACCAGTCTTTAAAATCCGGTAATGCCTCAATAATATCTCCATTTACTACAAACGGGATTAAGGGCATTCCATTAGGTGCAGGCCCACCAGTTCTTCTTACTCCAATGAAATCAAATGGGACTCCTCTTCCCATGCTATTTTTCTCAATCGCTGTTGGATCAAATCTACTGGAATGGCAGATACAAAATAATTTATCGCCTCCAGAATCCGTTCCTCCTGATGCCCAAGTATCTCCTGTGTAATTATTGGTTACTAATTGCCATCCCGGTATACAACAGAGATGAGGGCATCTTGAAAATATTATTATCATATTGTCATGAATTGATAATGTGGAATATGTTGAATCATCTTCTACTTCTCTTCCCGAACCAACATATTTTCCTCCTAAATCGTAACCCTCCAGGTATTGAAATCTTGGTTTATCAGGTACTAGGGGTAAGTCTTTATTTTCTTCATGAGGAACATAAACTACGTTAACAGGTAATCCTGACCAGACTCCTTGAGCACCTATCATTCCTGTTTTGGTATTGGCAGCTGCAGTCTGAAATGCGCTGTAACTCATAGGCTCAAGATGGCGATCTCCAAACCAAGCCGTATCTTCTGCTCCTGAAGGAACCCAAAACCTAACTGCCGTATCTCCTCCATCTGCCTCTGGTTGTCCCATTAATAGTGATGCGAAACCAACACTTCCGATACTTGCCACTGTGATTAGTCCGGCGGCCGTATTAAATGAAAGCCTCATAAACTCCCTTCGATCTATCATCTTTAGTGATTCTTTATTATCATTGGAGTCATTAGGTAAAGGACGTAATTTGAATCTTCTAGCCATGGTCATGCCTCGTATTTTTTCCAAGCCTCAGGATCATTCCTTGTTATGTATTTGTTTCTTCTGTGCTTTACAACTACTACGTCTGGCATAACATATTTTAGGTACACGATTCCCATGATTATGATAGTCAACAAGGTCATCGCTAAATCAAATGCAAGCATTTGTTGATTCCAATGATTGTATAATCCGTATGATAATGATCCTCCCCAAAATAATGTCCAGACTATGCCCCATAATCCTACTAGGATGATCAACCAAGAATCGCCAGAGGGCGATATACTGGCCCTTACTATGGTTCCCGGTTTCGGCATATTAAATACTCCATGATCAACTGCCCTTACATAATTCTCTTCTGAAATATCAATGCCTTCTAGTGCTTCCCTGGCTTCTTCAACAGATACCTTTCCGAGACTAACATCTCGTAGTAATCTCATGACGACGTCATCTTTCAAAGTTGATCACCCCTTCTGAGATATTTTATTCTCAATTTGAGTAAATTACTGCGTCCTTCATAATGTCTTGAAAATCCATATCTTAAAAACAAACCACAAAATACTATTACTAATATCACCGCACCAAATCCTAGCAATCCTAGCCAATGTGCTCTTAACTTTGCACCCATGTGGTGCAAATCGATTTCATCAGTTACTGGGGCAGGAGGATTAATGTCTCCATTGCCAGAAAATATGGTCCTAGTTTTTCCATTATCTTCTCCTTCTTCGATAGTCACGCTTAATCTATTCCACCTATCTAATGATGATGGGATTTTATCACCATTTACTGAGTTTCCTGCTAGCCAAAAAGTAATCGTTGTATCGTCTTCCATAGCGTCAGGTGAATTCCAAATTATATGCCATGCCCTATCTTCAACTTTAGATCCTGCCGAAGTATGTGTAAGTGTTGATGGGTCATTTTCCCAATTTTGAATTAAATTTTCATATCCTATTCCTGGTTCTAGGGTTCCACTACTGACCCTTAGAGCGAACCCTCCTGATTGACCTCCAACTAGTATTTCTGGGCCTCCTATGAGTTGAATTTCCATATTATAACTTACGCCGTATGAATAATGATATGGCACCGAATCAAGTATTACCGTTACAGAATTATCTGGTTCAGATGCGTGGCAAGTACATCCAGCAATCGCCACTTCTCCTTGATTATTTGCATCCCCTCCAACGCCACTATGAATTGCTTGACCAGTACCTGCCATAAACATCAATAATGCCCCTAAAACAATTACTCTTTTTGAGGACAAAATCGCACTATTCATACTTTAGCCTCTATGACAATCTAACCCAATTGAAAGGAGACTATTAAGGTTCCAGTTAACCACTTTCCTTCACTATCTATTTTAACAAGTTTCCGTTACTCTCGAAAATATAAAACTATGTAGCCCCTAGCAAGTCTATGACGGGCCCTACTTGGAGAAATATTTATGATTTAAATGAATATGAAATCAATAATTTAGGAATCGCAGAAGATCATATGGAGTTAATGGAAATCACACAGGCAGAAAATATTCTAATTGAACTTCTAAATAAAAATCCAAATTGTATACCAATCTTAAATGTCATGGGGCATATGCAAGGTAGATATTTATCAGATTTTAAAAATGCAATCAAGATATACGAACAAGTTCTAGCTTTAGAGCCGGATAACGCTTGGGCAAGGGATGAAAGAAGGCGTTATCAAAGATATCTAAATTATGACTAGGATAATATAATTCACCTCTTCTTCCACAGGCATGGAGCGCGGTAGCATATTGATTGTTGGCGCTGGAGGCATAGGATGCAAGTGGGCTAGTCAAGCCCATTTAAGATGCGCTAAATTTGCAGATTTACTATTAATTGATGCCGATAAAGATTCTTTTTCTGGAATTAATTCTGCACATTGTTTGCAATTATCTTTAGGAGGCCATGATAAAGGGACAGCAACTCTTAGTAGGGTAGCAAAACATAGATTAAAAGAGGGTATAAATGAATTTAAGCCATTATTAAAATCTTCTGAATTAGTAATTATTTTGGCAGGATTGGGAGGAGGTACTGGTTCGGGAGTTGCACCTGAAATTGCTGCGATGGCACAAGATACAGGCAGTGTCGTTGTTTCTATAGCTGGACTCCCTTTTGCCGAACAACCTCTCCGGTCAGCAATTGCAAAACATACATTGCCATCTCTTGAAAATTTTTCTGATGTATGTATAAAATTGAGTATGGAACGCCTTGCATGGCAAGCAAAAGATAGAAATTCGGATTGGGAGTCCGGATCCGAATGGATTGGAGAATTAATAGAAGGTTTAGTAACAACTTTAGCCAAAGTTGGTAAAATTAATCTAGATTTGATGGATTTAAAGACAATAGTAAATAAATCGGGAGACACAACTCTAGTAGTTGGTACTGGGAGCACTGAGGATCCAGATTATGTAGTTAAAATGGCTAAAAAATCGCCACTTTATGATATTGAAGTACAGGGTGCAAGGGGTTGTTTAATACAAGTAGAAGGTGGCCCAGATATGACTTTAGCACATCTTGAGCAAGTTTCTGAAGGTTTTTTATCAATATTGGATCCGGATTGTCAAGTAATTCTTGGTGCAAGAACAAGTGATAATATGTTGGGAAAATTAAGGTTAATAGCTGTATTAAGCGGAATATAATTTATACTAAATCCTGTCATTCTTCTTCGTAAATCATAAACTTCTTAATCGAACTTGGTAATATTATGATAATTACAAATGCAGTTAAAAGATGGCCCAGGGCTGTAGTTTGTAATAGACTACTTTCTGTTAATCTTTCTGATAATATTGTTAGCGAACTAATGCTCCCAGAATATGCGTATCCAAATGCCACTCCCCAAAAAATTGCCGATTGCCCTTCAAATATTTTCCATCCTCTCTTTTTTCCTTTTTTTATCAATGCAGTTACAGTAAGTAATATGGTAACAAGCATTAATACTCCCTCTTCAAATAACATTAATAAATCAGTAGATTCCACTAAAATTGGATTCCTTCTCCAAGCACTAAGCAGGTGCCATGAAATTGTAATAATCATCAATAAAAGAAACTTATCCGCCTTTGCCCCACTTAAACCTAAATTATTACGAGCATTGGACGTAAATCTATCCAATAAATACGCTACCAATCCTATTGTTATTACATATAAAATCCATAATAAATTAATAACTAAATTTTTTTCCAATGCATTTTCTGCGCCATATCCAAACCACCATATTAATGGAATAAAAATTATAATGGTGAAAACAACTCTTATTATTCTATAATTTTCAGTATTATTGCTTGTTCTATTGATGCCTTTGCCATCATAGTAAATGATTCCACCAGTAATTATCGATATTCCTTGCCCAATTGACATTACAATAAATAAAGAACTCATAAAATAATCAATTTCACTTTCTGTAAAAAATAAATTAATAACTACAATCAAAATCAATGAAATGAGAATCATTGGAATTACAGCCTTTATGGCCAAAAACCAATATTTAGTAGTTAATATTCCCATTCCATTATCTTCAATTTTTAATGTTTTCAGGCCAAATTCTGTCGTATAAATATATGCTGCAATACAATAGCTGATTGCAAGTGAAAGAAATATTGAACTACCTTTAGCACCGATTAATCCATAGTTTGATTTCATTAATAAATATAATATGCTAGCATTTAATAATAATAAAATAAAATGCGGTAAAGTGGAAGGATTAGCAATTGCATTATTTTTATTTACATAACCGGTATTGTTTTTGCTGGTAGCACTAAAGGTGGTAGCCTCCATATTCGCAGGGCGCACCATCATTGGTTAAGTTAAACCCCTTCTCGGAACATATGGCGCGGTTAACTAAAGCCAAAAGAGGCAAGCATCGATGGATTGGTTTAGCCCTAGATTCTAATCTCCGATCTAGAAAAAAATTTGAGGCAATCCTTGATGATTTATTAATAAATTCTATTTGGAAATTATATGATTTTAATACTGTAAATGAGGTAACTTATTCCATCGTCAAAATAGATCTTAATTCATATAAAGAATCTATTGAAATTCTTAATTCTCATAAATTAATTACTACGATTACTAGTTCAGGTAAAATAAAATTAGTACGGGAAAGAATGGAGATTAAATTTTAAACAAAATATCTCCAATTTATGTCATCTATCATATTGCTATTGATTATTTTATTATAATTAACAAAATCCAAAGAACCATTTTCATTTAATTTCACTACTCGTTCTTGGAATTTATTGTTATGTATTGATACACTTACGCCCCTAGATAAAAATTGTGATAATGAGGTCCATGAATTTTCGAAACAATCTAAATATTTAATATCCGATTTAATACAATTAACCTCAAACCTTGAGGACAAAGCAGCATCTATTAGTGCAAATATATCCATATTAGTATATTTATCAAATTTCTCAATCCATCCGGATGCGCCGATTCCTCCGATGTCTCTTGGATCTTTATTTATTCCAATTCCTAATCTAATATGATTTTCCGTATCACTAGACTCTAGTATTATTCCTCCAATTTTCTTGAAATCATTAGAAAATATGTCGTTCGGCCATTTTAAATTGGCGGCCAATGCGTTTGCAACTATCGATCCTATCTCAATTTGTAATAAGCCAATTTGAATATCCTTCAACATTGATTTTGATATTAACCATGTTGCTGTCAGATCTCCAGATTTTGAATTCCAGATTGAGCTTCTCCTTCCTCTGCCATTAATTTGTTTGTTTGCGACGACTCTATTCCATCCCTTTGTTGATAGTAATTTAGCTTCGTCCATAGTGCTCTCACATTCATCTAATATGAGTGGTTGTTGATTAAAACCTGGTTTCCAAAATGCATGGACTTCTAATTTCTCATCACCAATTATCAAATAATTAATTCTTCTTGAGGCCCATCCTTGCAACTTCCATGATAAAGGTGAACTAGGGCTAATTGGGCGAACTCGAAATAATAATAATATTACACATTCATCTGATATTTTAGATTTTTTTAATTCTTTTATGAGTTTTTCACTCCAACCTCCATTATCGATATCAATATATGCTGCATCCTCTATAAATTCCAAATGCTCATCATCAGCCTTTAATGGATTTAAGTAGGGGAGATTCCATATAATTAGATTTAAATTTGAACCAAATTTCAATTTATCACCAATTCCATTGTGTTCTACAATGACTTTACTGTCTAGGCCATTGTTCTTTGCATTAGTCTTTGTTGCTATTACTGCATTCGGGTTGATATCGCAAGATCTGACTCTCCAACCTAGATGGGCCATCAACAATGTCAACGCTCCGGAACCACACCCAATTTCCATAGCATTTCCTACTTTAATTCCAATTTTGATTATGGCATCAGCGAGTAAATATGTATCTTCTCTAGGCACATAAACAGTTTTAGGGACATTCAAATTAAACGAACATATTTTATCAATTTTAAACAATATATTCTGGCTGATTAAATCCATCTTAATAATCTCATTTTTTTGAAAACCTTTATGCAATAAGCGCCCTATGGATGCTCATTCCCTGTTGCAGTACGGGGAGCTTCCTCAGCTCTCAACACTGCTTGGTTAGTTAGATTCTTAAACCCCTCCTAGGACGGCTGATAGCCCAGCATATGCTATGGGCCTGTAGCTTAGTCAGGTAGAGCGACGGGCTTTTAACCCGTCGGCCGCGGGTTCGAATCCCGTCAGGCCCGCCTGACTAAGCTCTTGGTTCATGCTTTTTTGCAGGTAAGGGGAAGGCGAATATGGCAGTAAAAAGTTCAACTAAAAAAAGGCTGATAGAACTAGGTGTACCTGAAGACAGAGCCCATAAATTGGCCGACGATGCCAATATGGATGCTATAAAAAGGATGACTGTCGAACAAGTCGCAAAAAAAGTTGACCTTGAACTGGGGAGTGCTGACTTAGAAATTATTATGGCAGTAATCCGGGAACAAATGGCTTCAAGAAAAAGAAGTAGAAGTGGCAGAATAACAATTTCTAGAAATGCTCTTTTGGACGAAGATATACCTCAGGGCGATGATAGATTTAACGTTTTGAATCACATACTAGTCCCTCATCATGAACTAGTGCCAATTGAAAATGAGGAAATCGAATTATCTCCATGGAATTTAATGGAAAAAGATTTTGAAGGGAAAGATAGACTTGCAAAAGAATTATTGCCTAAAATTCTTATTACAGATCCTGCAGTTCAGGCAATTAAAGAAATGACAGAAGCAGAAGATGATACTCTATTAGCAGGTTGGCTTACCAACAGGGTAATGAAAGTAAAAAGATATAGTAGATCAGCAGGCACAAGTATTGCCTACAGATTAGTAGTGGAGAGAGCTTAAGGGAGTTATTTAGATGAAAGAAATCGTAAAAAGTTATTTTGATAAAAGAAGTTTAGTAAATCACCAACTCGCATCTTATAATGATTGCATACCACTTTCAGATGGTAAGGCAAGTAGGATGGAAAAAATCGTAAGAAACATTAGAATTGGTAGTGATGATTTTGAAGTCGACGAAACCGAAGGTGGCTTAATCAAACTGGATGTTTTAGAAAAAGAAATAGTTGTCAGAGTAAAAAATATTAGATTAGGTCAACCAACTATTAGGGAAGCCAACGGTGCAGAACATCCTGCAACTCCAATGGAATGTAGATTAAGGAAATTAACGTATTTTGCGCCAGTATATTTAGATTTTAGAATATACAGGGATGATTTACCCCCATCTCCTGGTGCTGATTTGGGATATATGGACGAAAAGAATGTACACATTGGAAATCTTCCAATAATGGTTAGATCTGCTAGATGTAATTTGCATGCTAACAATATCGACTCAAATAGAAAATTATCTCCTGATACATCTCCTGAAGATGCAGAACAATATGTCAAGTTACTACGAAAATTTGGCGAAGATCCAGTTGACCCAGGCGGATATTTCATAATAAATGGTACAGAAAGAGTACTCATATCGATGGAAGATTTAGCACCAAATAGAGTTACCGTGGAGAGAAATAAGAAATACGCGCATGATACAGAAGTCGCAAAAATATTTTCGCAAAAAGATGGTGTTCGTAAACCATTAAATGTTGAAAAGCGAAGAGATGGAATGTTGATGGTAAAAATTCCAAGTGCAGGAACTACGGCAATTCCAGTAGTACTTTTGATGAGGGCATTAGGGATGTCTAATGATAGGGAAATCTTCTCTTCAATAGCCGGACCAGTCGAAGCAATGAAATATACAGTAGCCAACCTTAATGATGTTAAGGATAACGAAGAATATGGTGTTGAGAATGAAGAAGAAGCATTGGCTTGGCTAGAAAAGAAGTTTGCAGCAGGTCAACAAAAAGAATATCGAGAATCAAGAATTCAAAATCTGCTTGACAAAGAGCTACTTCCTCACCTGGGTGCAGCTTATGAACACCGCCAGAAAAAGGCTATTTTCCTAGGTAGAATTGTCAGACAAGTCTTAGAAATGGCAATTAATAACAAAGATCCAAATGACAAAGATCATTATGCAAATAAAAGAGTTCGATTAGCAGGTGATTTAATCGAAGATTTATTCAGAGTTAGCTTACAGCAGTTGGCCAGGGATTTGAAATATCAATTAGAAAGACATCACAATCGTAAAAGAGAATTAAAAATAAATTCATGCTTGAGGCCGGATGTCTTAACTTCTAAAATAATGCATGCACTTGCAACTGGTAATTGGGTCGGAGGGCGTTCCGGAGTTAGTCAATTATTGGACAGGACTACATTCCTCTCTGCACTGTCCCATATGAGGAGAGTAACAAGCCCGCTAGTCAGAAGTCAACCTCATTTCGAAGCACGTGATTTACATCCTACGCAATGGGGTAGATTATGCCCTAACGAAACCCCGGAAGGCCAAAATTGTGGATTAGTTAAGAATGCAGCGCAGATGATTGACGTTTCAGAGGAAGTAGCAGAAGGAGATGTTAAAGAATTATTAAAGGAAACTGGTGTCAATGATAATCCCGATGGTTGGGCAGATGGTTCGAGAGTCCACGTAAATGGAGATATATTTGGATTACATAAAAGACCTCAGAAGTTAGTTAGCCAATTTAAGCGCCGCAGAAGGCAAGGCAAAATTAGACATGAAGTTAGTATTAGACATGATACAGAAAATAAAGATGTATTCATTAATACTGATAGAGGACGAATTCTTCGACCTTTATTAGTAATTGATAATGGAAGCTTAACACTATCAAAAGCGCATCTTGATGCGCTTAGATCAAATGAATTAGATTTCAATGATCTCGTTAGAAGTGGAGTAGTAGAATGGGTTGATGCAGAAGAAGAAGAAGATCTTTTAATTGCTCCAAGGCCATATGATCTGCCTTCACATTCACCCAAGAATAAAAGGCCTATTAATCCCGATAAAGTCGAGTGGCTCAATCTCGGGGAACATGATATTTCTCATGCCAAATTAGCTGCTGAAATTCACCTTCCAAATGGTAAAACTATAGTTGAAAAATTCAAATTACCATTAAATTATTACCAAGACGATATGGATGCTCTAAAAAGAAAAGAGAAGAAAGGTAATACTGTTTTAATTTTCACTCATGTGGAAATTGACCCACAATTGATTTTGGGAGTTTGCGCATCTTTAATTCCATATCCTGAGCATAACTCTACCCCTAGAGTTACAGGCGGAACAGCTATGGTGAAACAAAGTCTCGGATTATCTAGCGCAAATTACCGTCTAAGGCCAGATACAAGGGCACATATTATGCATTATCCACAGAGGTCAATTGTAGGAACTAGGGCTATGGATTCTACTAAATTCAATCAAAGACCTGGTGGTCAGAATCTAGTTGTGGCAATTATGAGCTATCACGGATACAACATGCAGGATGCAATTGTAATGAACAAAGCATCAGTTGAAAGATCAATGGGTAGATCCTCATTTATGAGAACATATAATGCTGAAAATAAAAGATTCCCCGGGGGGCAAGAAGAGAGAATAGAAATACCTGGAACTGGTCTAGATGAAATTAAAGGTCTCAAATCATGGGACTCATATTCCCATTTGGAAAGAGATGGATTGCCCATACCTGAAACATTCTTATCAACTGCCAAAGGAGAAAATCCTGTATTAGTAGGTAAGACCAGCCCTCCTAGATTCTTGGAAGAAGCGCACGGCGCGTTTTTGCAAGCTCAAGAGAGGCGTGAATCCTCGATGAATGTTAGACATGGAGAATACGGATGGGTCGACAACGTATTCGTTACAGAATCACTTGATTCCGGAAGATTAGTTAGAATAACGCTGAGAAGTAATAAAATCCCTGAATTAGGAGATAAATTTGCTAGCAGACACGGGCAAAAAGGAATTATTGGAAGATTGGTTGACCAAGAGGATATGCCTTTCACCGAAGATGGAGTAATTCCAGACATATTAATTAATCCTCACGCGATTCCCTCTAGGATGACCGTGGCTCACGTTTTAGAGATGATTGGAGGAAAGGTCGGATCTATGGAAACTAGGAGAATTGATGGTACTGCATTCACTGGTGAAAAAGAAGAATCTCTCCGTTCGGGACTTCTAAGAAATGGATTTAATCACACCGGCAGAGAGTCCATGGTAAATGGTGAGACTGGAGAATCATATCCAGCTGAAGTATTCGTTGGTGTTATTTATTATCAAAGATTACATCACTTGGTAAGTAGTAAATTACACGCAAGGAGTAGAGGTAGAGTTCAAATCCTGACAAGACAGCCAACTGAAGGACGTGCAAGACAAGGAGGATTGAGATTTGGAGAAATGGAGAGAGATTGCCTGATATCGCATGGTGCTTCAATGGTTATTAAAGACAGATTACTTGGTGAATCAGATGGTATCGATTTATTCGTATGTGCGCAATCAGGACATATCGCTTGGTATGATCCTAGGAAGAGGACATACGTATCTCCAATTCATGGTGACGGTGCAGAAGTTTACAAAATACAAACTTCTTATGCATTCAAACTTTTACTGGATGAGATGAAAAGTTTAGGTGTCGCTATGAGATTAGAACTGGAGGACCAAAGATGAGAAGAAATAGTAACACATTAATTCCAAAAAGAATTGCAGGTATCAGATTCGCACTAATGGACCCCAATGAAATTAGAAAGATGTCAGCAGTTGAAGTAAAGACTGCCGATACCTACAAAGACGATGGCCACGCTTTCAAACAAGGATTAATGGACCCTAAGATGGGAGTAATTGAGCCAGGTTTAGTATGTCCAACGGACAATTGCAAGTATGATGAGAGCCCCGGTCACTTTGGACATATACAATTGGAATTACCAGTTATGCACATAGGATTTACTGGATTAATTAAAATGTCTCTGAAAAATACATGCAATAAATGTAGTAAAATTCTACTTCACAGTTCACCAGAAACTCATCCTCTAGATCCAGAAAAATCTGAACAAGATTATTACAGAGAAAGAGTTCATGATGTAATGATTAAACATGGAGTTGGTTCGAGAGAATTCAATAAAACGATAAAAGATATAGAGAAAGAATGCTCCAGTGCAAAAAGGGCTATATGTATGCATTGCGGTTCAGAACAAGGTAAAATAATCCTTGATAAACCCTCAACTTTTAAAGAAAAGAAAGCCGACAAAGGAGAGCACAAACTTAATGCTAGAGATATAAGAGAATGGTTGGAAAGAATACCTGATGAACATCTAATTTTTATCGGTATGAACAAGGATGTATGCAGGCCTGAATGGACAATACTCAAAGTATTGCCAGTACCACCAATTACAGTTAGGCCTTCGATAACTTTGGATAGTGGAGATAGATCAGAGGATGACTTGACTCACAAATTAGTGGATGTACTTAGAATTAATCAAAGATTAAGGGAAAATAGAGATGCCGGTGCTCCACAGTTAATTGTAGAGGATTTATGGGAATTGCTACAATATCATTGTACAACATATTTTGATAATCAAACCAGCGGAATTCCGCCTGCAAGGCATCGATCAGGTAGGCCTCTAAAGACTTTAACTCAACGTCTAAAAGGAAAAGAAGGAAGATTTCGAAGCAATTTGTCCGGTAAAAGAGTAAATTTTTGTGCTAGAACTGTAATTAGTCCCGATCCTAATCTGGGAATTAATGAAGTAGGTGTACCAGTTTCAACTGCAAAAGAATTGACGGTGCCAATAAGAGTCACTGGTAGAAATAGGGAACAACTAAGGCAGATGATATTGAGAGGCCCTGATAATCATCCTGGAGTTAATTACATCATACGTGGAGATACTCTAAGAGTTAGAATTACAGATAGAACCAAATATATCTGGGCCGGTTTCAGGTGTAAGAATCCTGAATGCCATAGTGGCAGCGAAGATGAGCCATACTCTGGTTACAGGCCAGATATGAATGAGGTTCTACCTGCTCCAAATTTCTTACCTGGTTTAGAATTAAAAAGAGAGATGAGAAGGAATGAAATTGGTGAATTGGAAGAAGTTAATGGAATCGATTTAGATAAAACTATTTCAAACCTACGTGGTGAAGATGGATATGGAAAATCACTTAAATCTGACGATCCTAGTGCATTAATTCACAATAGATGGAGATGGGAAGTTGAAAATCCTACCGAATACTTCCCGGATCATCTAGAAGTAAGATGCCCTCACTGCGGAAGCCCATCACAAGAAGACGAATATGGGAATGCATATCCGACTGAGAGTGAAGACAGGTTAAGCACATTTGATCAAGATGGCAATCCTAAACCCGGAATAGTGGTCGAGAGACACCTAATTGATGGCGATGTAACAATATTCAACAGACAACCTTCATTGCATAGGATGTCAATGATGGTACATGAGATTAGGGTAATGGAAGGTAAAACGTTTAGATTTAATTTAGCAGATTGCACACCATACAATGCTGATTTTGATGGTGATGAAATGAATCTTCACGTTATTCAAAGTGAAGAGGCAAGAGCGGAAGCTAAAATTCTAATGCGAGTCCAAGAGCATATCATTACACCGCGATACGGAGGAAGTGTAATAGGTGGAATCCACGACCACATATCTGGTGCTTATTTACTAACTCATGATGATATGATATTACCAAAACACATAGTTCTAGAAGTTCTAGGTTCTATAAATTATGAAGGAGAGTTACCTAAAGAAGTTGAAAAAGATGGAATCAAAGGCTATAGAGGTGCAGAAATACTTAGTTTGATTGTCCCAGGAGGATTTAAATTAGAGTATAAGAATAGATCGGGAGAATCCGTAAAAATCGCCAAAGGCCAAGTTGATGGTTCAATAGATAAGAAAGGAATCGGTGCAGAAGATGGAAGATTGTTAGATGCAGTTGTACAAACTCATGGAAATGAAGTTGGAGCTAAATTCATAAATGAAATGACTAAGATGACCATTGCAGCTTGTACTTCATTAGGATTTACTACTGGAATAGATGATGAAGATTTACCTCCAGATGCTAAATCTAAAATTAAAGATATTAACAAACAGGCAAGTGACAATGTAGACATAGAACTATCTAAATACGGTAAAGATGGTAAAAAATATGAAGCACGACCCGGGAGAACTCCTCAAGAAACCTTAGAAGAAAATATATTACAGATATTAGACACAGGAAAATCAGATGCCGGTAATATTGCAAAAGAATATCTTGGAGAGGATAACGCAGCTGTATTGATGGCGACATCTGGTGCTCGTGGTTCCATGGATAACCTAGCAATGATGGCTGGATCAATTGGACAACCAAAAGTACGTGGTAAAAGGCTAGAAAGAGGATATCAAGACAGAGTTTTAGCTCACTTCCCTCGTGGAGTAAAAGGTGCAAAAGAGAAAGGATTCGTTTCATCCTCTTTCAAAAGGGGTCTTGAGCCTACTGAATTCTTTATGCTCTCCGTTTCCGGAAGAGAATCACTTGTAGATACCGCTGTAAGAACAAGTAAATCGGGATACATGCAAAGAAGATTAATTAATGCAATGGATGACTTGAAAGTATCAACTGATGACCAATCTTCAGTTAGAAATACAGGAAATAGAATCGTACAGTTTCAATATGGAGAGGATAGAGTTGACCCCGCTAGAAGTAGAAAAGGAGATCCATTTGACGTTAACTTAGTCTTGGATGAAGCACTAGGAGGTGCTAAATAATGGTCGTCAAGAGTGCAACAAAGAAGAAATTAATGGATCTGGGCATAGAGGAAGAGTATGCTCACAAATTAGCTGATGATAAAAAATGGGATGACGTCAAAGTACTTTCACCCGGACAAATTGCTCAGATATGTGGAATAGATTCAGGGACAGCTCAAAAAATCCATCATGTAATGGCTAGCTCCAGCAAATCTGCAAGAGCAGCAGCAGCAAAAACAGAAAAAACCGTCGTGAGGAGAAGAACAGTTTCTCGAAGAAGAAAAAAGACACTATTACCTATACAAACTTATGATGAAGAAAATAGTGAAACTTTATTGATGAGGGATTTAGATAATCTAAATCCATTGTACATTGCAATTCAAGAAAAATCTAACGATTTAGGTATTTACTTAACTCCCCTAGTTATTGAGACATTAGTACAAGGAATTGAATCAAGAGGGGAAAAGAAGCTTACTGATAAGAAGCTAAAAGGTGTAGTTGAATCTGCTCATAATCATATGTTAAAAGCCAGAGTTGATCCTCACGAAGCAGTTGGAATAACAACTGCACAATCTCTTGGAGAGCCAGGCACTCAGATGACTATGAGGACGTTCCATTATGCTGGTGTTGCCACGGTGAATGTTACCCAAGGTCTCCCTAGAATTATTGAGATTGTCGACGCACGTAAAGTCCCCAAAACTCCAACTATGAATATCTATATGGAAGAATTAAATTCAAAAGGGAAACCATTGAGAACCAATGAAAAACTTGCTAGAGAATTAGCTGCTGCAATTGAAACTACAACTGCTATAGACATAGCGGCAATAGATGTAGAGGTAACTCAAAGGCATATTACTCTAAAATTAATACCTGCTAATCTAAAATTGAAAAATATGAGTGGTGCAGAAGTCTTGGATAAATTATCAAGGGCTTTGAGATTATACATTCAGGCTGACAACGAAGATAGGCCCAAAGAACTAAAGATTATTCCAGGAATATCCAAAGCGGAAGATTTATCAAACTTAGCCACCGATCCTCCAACATATACAGCACTATTACAATTAGAAGATAAGATAAAAAAATTAAGACTAAAAGGATTGCCGGGAATATCAAGAGCAAACGTTCAAGGACCTAATAAAGATGGTGAATATTACATCTCAACTATAGGCTCAAATTTAAC
The DNA here is from genome assembly GCA_002503285.1 of Euryarchaeota archaeon UBA557. GTDB lineage: Archaea > Thermoplasmatota > Poseidoniia > Poseidoniales > Thalassarchaeaceae > MGIIb-O3. The sequence continues at coordinate 2,924 of DARI01000013.1, read as the reverse complement.
CAAAGTAAGTGAATTTTCTGGCGTGGACAGAGGTAGGACTTATACAAATAACATAAGTGAAATATATGATTATTTAGGAATAGAAGCTGCAAGACAAGCTATAATAAATGAAGCATTTGATACGATGGCCGGTGCAGGTTTGGACGTAGACATCAGGCACCTTATTATGGTTTCAGATGTAATGACCAGTGAAGGAGAAGTTAGGGCAATCGGTAGGCACGGAGTTAGTGGTACAAAGCATTCAATTTTGGCACGTTCCGCTTTCGAAGTTACAGTAACTCATCTTCTAAAGGCCGGTATTATCGGAGAAAGAGATGATCTAAGCGGTGTGACTGAAAATATCATCGTTGGTCAGCCAGTATCTCTTGGAACAGGTAGCGTAGAGTTATTTTACGTCCCTGAGAATTAAGGAGGAATATGAATATGGATTTAATACGTCAATTAAAACAAGGAATGAATACTGGAACGCTACTATTTGGCCAAAGGCAGGCTATGAGCGCCTGTTCTAAAGGAGATGCAAGGATGATTTTAGTCGCTGCTAATTGTCCTGTAAATTACATCTCTGATCTAAAAAATAGTCACCCAGATGTAGCTGTACATCAAGTTATGATGGTTAATAGACAACTTGGGGCAGCATGCGCTAAGCCATTTCCTGTCAGTGCATTGTGTATTATTGATCCTGGTCAAAGTGAATTACTAACACTACCTCAAAATGTATAGATGTATCTTTTAATATAATTATTATCGGTTTATTGATAATCTTTTGACGCTTGGGTCAAACGTGGAAACAATAATTACTAAAATTATTATGTCTCATTATCCTAGTTTTAAAAAACTAGAAAATGTATATGATATTACAGATATAAAAATAATAGGAACAGTTGATTCATTTTCAGATTTAACAAGATCAATTACTGGCCTAACATATATTTGGCATATATCTAATGGTATAACTAGTATTAAAAAATCAGAGATTGAGAGATGGAGCGTTGACGCGCCTTCGGGAAATCATTTATTAATTTCTGAAAGAGGATTTGAACCTGAATTATTAAAATATTTAGAAATATTGCAAAATGTAATTATTTGGGGTCCTGAAAAATTAGCGCTATGGATTGGTAAGGCGGTTTTATCGGGGATAATCATTCCTGCAGATGCTCATAATTTTGATGATATATTAAGTGATGATGGTGAAATATTCTCAAATAAGATATTTAATGAATTTGAATCTGTAACATTAAAGCCCTTTGTAGACATTAAGAAATGGCTTAAAGATAATTCCTTATCAGATGTACGAATAACTCCAGTTCTATTAAAATGTAAAATATGGTTTATCAATGGTGAACTTAAGAATTCAAACGGAGATTTTGAAGAGCATAATTGGAAAATAATAGAAGATTCATGGTCTAATAAAATATATGAATATGATGATAAAGATAAGTTAGAATTTATACCTTCACTAAGGATTTTAGAACCAAATAGTCTGACATGGAAAGCTGATAATCAAATAATAAACTTATTAGTTGATATTTTATCTGAAAAAAGACAAGGTAAACCCAAATTGTCCGGAGGGATGACGAGAAGTATGATGCTTCAAAATTGGCGATTTAATGTTGACAAGGTTCATCTTGACTTTCAGTATATATTTATTCCCGCCTGGATTTTAAACCTTCCAGTGCCAATTATTTTGCATGGGATAAATGGAAAAACATATAAATTTGAAATTTAATTTCTTTGCAAAGACATTAATTCGTCAGTTGATAATGTATCTCCGGACATTAATCTGGTCATCAAATCTGAGATTCCTACTCTATCTTCATCTCCAGAGTCTGATTTTAATTGATTTAAAATATCTTGCATTGAATGTATGCACCTCAAAGATACCACATATCTATTATGCATTATATCTGCTTCTCTTTTGGAGATGGTTACTTCCATTTGTGATTTATTCGCAATCGCCCTGAGTCTATCAACTTCTTCTGAAAGTTCCATCATTAGATCATGAGCTTCTTGCGCATCTTTTACTGCCACAACTACTTCATCATGAGCACTTGCTTGTGCAAATTTTGCTTCTCTCTGTTGCCTTTTCAACGATCCAACGCCATCTTCTCTGCTTTGAGATTTAGATATTTTTAATAGCTTAGAGAGTTCCTTCATTCTGCTATAAAATTCCTTTTCCTTTTTTCCTGAAAATGCCCCTCTCTCATAACTCATCTCTAACTTTTCCATTTCAGATTTTAATTTTCTAGGATCAGGGCCTGATTTTATATCCGGTTGGTCGCCTTCTATTTCTATGAGTTCTCTCAATTGCATTCTAATCGTTTTTAATTTTTCTGACTTAACAAACCTTGACTCTTTCAATTCCTTTACCTTGATATTGGCGGCGTCCCTCAAAATCTTCTGTTTTTGAACTTCCGTGATTAACTCCTTGACTTGCACATTAACCTCATTTCTCATATCAAGATGCTTCCTTACTCTATTGTTCCACTCATCTCTCTGTTCTTTATTTATATTTAATTCAATTTTTATGTTATCGCATAATGGCGTGAATATCTTACCTACCTCAGCATAATTCATTGAACTGCACCTTCTATATTTTAACGGACTTTGTAAACTCATATAAGTTAATACTAATTAGGCCATTTATTTCAATCATTTTCCCTAAGTGCTGCAGTATTGCCCCGCCTTGATTTCCTCTGCGTAGATCCTAACTTCCTCATTTTTTTCTTCTGATTTGGTTTTTTATTTACCTTAATATTTTTATCATTATTAGTTGACCCAATTCCTGACAAATTTCCTTCATGAAGTAAAGCTTCGAATTCAGATGCATCTAAAGAGCTACCAACTTTTATTTTTTCTTTAACATCATTAATTGAAATTTTTCTAACTTTACTATTACTTTGTTTTATTATTATTTTTATTTTATT
>DARI01000019.1:13616-13744 GCA_002503285.1 Euryarchaeota archaeon UBA557 | reverse complement strand
GGATTATCTCTTGATTCTGCAGGGAACATGCCCATCATTCCAGATCTCAAATCTATTTCTTGAAGCGCACTTAATGGAGCTAAACTGGCCATTGCTTGTCCTTGTAGGGGGGCAATTGATGCATTTTG
>DARI01000019.1:0-13549 GCA_002503285.1 Euryarchaeota archaeon UBA557 | reverse complement strand
TCTCCTGAATCCATTCTAGTTTGCCATTCACCTGGCATTCCAACATTCCAATTGTCTAAATCATCTGAATCAGGATATTCTGTAGATGGCATAGTTGACATAACAATCATAGCTTCAGAAATAGCAGAACTCAGATTCGCATCTTCAGCCATTGTCACGTTCATCAATGCAGTTGAAACTGCATCTGACCAAGTATCAGATCCTGGATCTTGTATTTGTTGCCAAAAAATAACTGAGCTTGCAGGACCTGAATTTGGTGATCCTCCAAATAATCCATAATGATAATCAATCATTTTTGAATTTTCTAAATCTCCTGTATGAGTTAACATATCAGATTCTATATTTGCAAGCAGGTTCCATGTTGCTTCATTTTCTAAATCTCCAGCTTCAAATCTAACAATAGATCTGACTAAATCTACATCTACTGTATATGTATCTTCTAATTCATAGAGTAAATTTGTAGTTTCATTATCTGGATAAAAAGCATCTTCAGAATTATCAAAAACTATGTATTGAGCAAATGAAGATAAGGCTAGAATACCTATTATAGCTACTACAATTACAGTTTTTGGTTTGTCTACAGACATCTCACTTAAAGTATCAAATGGGTTTTTCATGCAATTATTCCTCTGGATTTTATTACTTTCAATGCTTTATTTACGTGACCAGTTACTCCTAACTGACTGGTGTGTGCAAAGGCAATAATCCCGGCCGGGTCTATTACGAATGTAACTCTTGCCCGCAAAAAGCCAAAGTCCTTCTTCAATTTCAGTGATTTAGCTAATGCTCCACCCTTATCACTTAATAGCGGATATTGTAATTTATATCTCTTCTTGAATCGCTTATGTGATGAGACAGAATCTGAAGAAACACCGTATAGTAAAATTCCTGCTTCACTAAATTTCTCATATCTATCTCTGAATGAACATGATTGTAATGTACAACCTGGAGACTCATCTTTTGGATAAAAGAAAATGACTGTCCATTTATTTTCTAAATTATCATTAGATATTAGATTATTTTCATCATCATAAGATTCAAAATTAGGGAATTTAGTTCCTAAAAGATATGCATGAGCATCAGCCATTTATTTATCTCCACTTACCTAGAGAATCACTTAGTGCTGATTGAAGATCTGTATGAATAAATTCATATCCCGATTCTTGCAAATTCTTTGGAAGTACTCTTTGACTATCTAATGTGAGTCTTGCTCCCATTTCTCCAAACATAATTTTCATCATAAACCCTGGAAGAGGTGCAAAAGCTGGCCTTCTCAAGACTCGACCTAGATCCTTGGCAAATTGCTTTTGCCTTACTGGATTTGGAGCTGTTAAATTATATTCTCCAGATACTCCCTCACTCATCATTAAGTGATACATGGAATATATTTGATCATCCATTGAAATCCAAGACATCCATTGCTTTCCACTTCCTATAGGTCCTCCACCGCCCATTTTAGCGGGTAACAACATTTTACCCAAAGCTCCACCGACTGCAGAAATTACAATACCTGTTCTCATGTGAACTGTCCTTATTCCAGCATCCTTAGCCGGATTTGCACTATTTTCCCATGCCTTACAAACATCAGTTAGGAAATAACCATCTTCTCCACTAGTACTACTCTCATCTAATTCTTCATCTCCACGATTTCCATAGTAGCCAATTGCACTAGCCATCATGAATAAGTCAGGCTTATTTTCAAGACTTGCTAATGTTTTACTTAGTAATTCAGTACTATTCACTCTACTGTCCCTAATTGCTGCTTTTCTCTTTTTACTCCATCTCTTATCGCCTATTCCTACGCCACCTAGATGGATTACTACATCAAAACCTTCCAATTCTTTTGCGTTTATTTCACCTTTATCAGGATTCCAAGATATTTCATTTTTATTTGAATCGGCTACTCTTCTAACTAATCTCCAAACTTCGTGATTTCCTGTATCTAAGAAAGCCACTAATTGAGTTCCTATTAATCCAGATGAGCCTACTACCAATATCTTCTTTCTTGGCATATCAAGAAACTTAGCATGATTATCTAAATCTCTTTTCAAACGAAACTCTCTTGCCTTAAACATAGATGAAATACGTCCTGTAACTAAAGATCCTCCTAGTACTTTGTCAACTAACATTCCCAATGGTCCGAATGGGACGCTATATGTCACATCATCAACAACAGTAGTAACTCCATTTTCCTCTTTTAGATAGTGATCATGATCCCATTTCCAAAATGGCCCCTTGACCATTGTATCTGCAAAGTAGTTTGGCTTATCATATCCAGTATGTTCTGCAACCCATGTTAAATTGATGAATGGAGCACCTGGTGCTGGAAATTTGAATACTCTTTGGGACCCTACTTCTAGTGAATCATCAGCCCTTACTTCTTGAGCAACTTCCCAAGGAGGCATTAATCTTCTGAAAGACCCTTCATGCTCAAACCAAGCAAATGTAGTATCTATATCCGCATTAACAACAGTTTCATGTTTGTAGTTTGTTGGCATATCATAACCTCTGTATTTCTTTTGGTAGTGGGGCGTTTTCTGACCAGCGATTTATGTAATTTTTGAGTTTTAATTTCCTTCTTGCACTCTCAGTTGTCATATATCGAACCTTTCCGAATACTGGCCTTTCAGGTCCCCAAGCCCTATCATGACGTCCTAAAACCCAGAATATTCCGGTGTATGAATTTGGATCTCTTCCATCTAGGGCCCATCTGTCATTTATTCGAATCATCCAATCAGCAGCAGTATTCGGATTGGGAGCCCACTCTAAAATTTTCTTACCCCAAACCATTCTCATATAATTATGAATTATTCCAGTTCGTAAAAGCTCTCTTTGTGCTGCATTCCAAACATCATTGTCTGTATTTGCATTTTCAATATCTTCGAATGAGTAAGACTCTCGATCATCATCAGCATGCTCACTCAAAGATTTTTTAGCCCAATTTGGTATTGAATCAATGGATTTGTGATCTCTTCTGTAATGTGCAAAGTTGAATCCTAATTCTCTCCAAGTTATTATTTGGTCAAGGAATGACTCTTCACTTTCAGATAAGCCCCACCACCCAGCACGAGTACCTTTACCCATATCTTCGAAACATGTCATGTCATATGTCCATTTACTTCTTTCAAATAACTGAACAACAACTTCGATAGTTGATAAGTGCCCAAAATGGAAGAATGGTGAAAGTGTACTGCCCGCCGGATCCTCTGTACTATTTCTACCACTAGAATATCTTTTTAGATTTATTTCTAGAAAAATTTCCATTCTCCTTTTTGCTTCAAAACGCCCACCTGGTATTTTTTTTACTGGTTTCACTTCGTGATCAATATCCAGAGGCGCCATTGCTTCTTGTGATATTTTTCCCGTTTCTGCAACTCTCCATAACCACTCTAGAGGAGTAAATTGAATTTCTATTGCAGTAAAAAGAGAAACCATTTCTAACTCATCAATCATTAAATTTTTATCAACGTCTTTCATTGAATTTCTTAAAGGTAAGTTTAGAAGAGCATCTGCCATACTTCTTTGTACATGTTTTCTAAATGAGTAAGCGGTTAGATGTTCTTTACCTGCCCATGACATTGGTAAAATTCCATTTGAATCTGCTGCTTCTAATTGTACCTTACATATTACGGCGGCCCTTTCCATTACTAATCTTGGTAGATATGTAGGATAATCATCTATTATAACCGCACAAGCGTGACCTGATAATTTCTTTAGTAGATCCACTCCATCATCTTTGTGAGTTTCAACCCAGGGTAGATATGTAATCTTATTTTTTGCAAATACTTTAGAATTATCAAGCATCCCTTGAACCGTGAAAGCCAATATTCTCTCATTAGCCCATTCGTGCCTAATTGACATACATTCTACAACCATGATTGGTTTTTCCATTTCTAAAGATAGCTCAACCGCTCTATCCATGGCAGAATTATAATGAAATCTTCTAGAAGATGTCATCCAATATAGTATAAAATCTCCTTTTGCGTTAGTTTCAAGGGAATTTAATTTACGAATCCTTGATGCTTTTTCCTGAGTCATAACCATTTGAACAACTACCTACAAGTCCCATCTACTTTCTATTCACCTATAAGTAGGTGTTTTCAAATGTTCAAAATTATATTTGTAATGGAAATAAACATCCTTTCATAAGCAGGAAGTTTCGCTCAGCAAATATGACTATCCAATTTAGGAAAAGTGCTGAACCAATAGATATTGAAGCCGACGCCATGCTCCCAACCGAGCATGGAAATTTTAGAATAAGGGTCACTGTAGACTCCAAGGGTAAAGAACACTCCTTGCTTTACACAGGTGATTTAGAATCATGCCACGCTCCTTTAGTTAGAATTCATTCAGAATGCCTTACCGGAGATGCGTTTGGATCTCTGAAATGTGACTGTGGACCACAACTAAGATTATCTATGCAAAAAATCCAGGAAGAAGGAACAGGAGCTATTCTTTACTTACGACAAGAAGGCCGTGACATAGGACTTCACTCCAAAATTAAAGCATATGCATTACAAGATAAGGGATACGATACACTAGATGCAAACCTCGCCTTGGGCTTACCAGCAGATGCAAGAGAATACTCAATAGCAGCTACCATGTTGAAGGAAATGGGAATATCTAAAGTGCGCATGATGACCAATAATCCTCTCAAAGTAAGGGGATTAGAAGAGAACGGGATAGCAGTTTTAGAGCGTAAAGAACACATAAGTGGAATAGGACAATTTAACAAAGATTATCTCGCAACCAAGAAAAGTAGAATGGGCCACATGCTCTAAAATTTGGAGTAAATTCTATTAAAATTTAAGGAGAATGTAATATGACATCATTAATCGGATCAATAGCACCAACGTTTGCACTAAAAACTAGTGATAATGAAGACTTTTCATTATCAGACCTAGATGGTCAATGGAAAGTAATTTTCTTCTATGCAAAAGATGGCTCTCCTACTTGTAAAAGAGGATGCCTTTCTTTCAAAGACCAGTATGATTTATTCCGCTCGCTGACTCCTCCTGTAGAAGTTATTGGAATAAGCCAAGATTCAGTCGAACAACATAAAGAATTCAAAGAAGAATTAAAATTGCCCTTCACATTACTTTCAGACCCTGGAAGAAAAGTAGCATTAGAATATGAAGTGGCTACTCACCTTGGAGTATTTCCTGCAAAATCTACTTTCTTGTTAGGTCCTGATAATACCATTCACCATGTTTACGACTGGCTATTCAGGCCTAGAACTCACGTTGCAAAGATACTTTCTGCAATGAGTGATGTTACAGATGGGGCGGGTTTCTGATGAATTGGACCACATTATTAGTTGATGCTGGCCTCTCAGAAAGAGAAGCTGAAGTAGTAATTGTCCTCTCAACTAAATCTAATCTCAAAGCAAGTGAACTAGCAAAAGAACTCGGAACAACTCGATTGGATGCTTACAATTCTCTTGAAAGATTACAAAGCACAGGATTAGTAACTGTTACTGTAGACAGGCCAATGAAATTTTCAAGTCCTCCATTAAAAAATGTATTAGAACATCTGATTAATATCAGGAAGGAACAACTCTCTAAGATTCAACAAGGGTTTGAAGATATAAAACAAGGTAATTCACAATATGTACAAGAAGATGTAACAGAATCAGCAGAAGTAGAGCCAAAATTTGCTGTATTGAAGGAAAGAATTCATATCTTTACAAAGATGGAAAAGATGGCAAAAGATTCTCAAGATTCCCTTATCCTGACATTAGGTAAGTTTGGAATATTGCACTTATGTAGAAGCACAGCTCTTTCCGAAGTCAATAAGGCCGCACAACGAGGAGTCGAAGTCAGAGTCATAGCTCAACTAGATCGTAGAACAATTCGATTCTTCTCGGAGTTAGATCCTTCAATTTCAGTCCGTCATAGTGACGATTTAGAATCCCAAGGCACAGTAGTAGATTCTTCAGAAGCGATTCAATATCTAAATACAGAAGAAAATCCGGTAGGTCGTGGAAAAACTGATGCAGCTTTATTGATTGAATCAGCACCGTTCGCAGACTCACAAAGAAATCTAATAGAAAGTATTTGGGAAGAAGCTATACCATTCGATTTAGCGTCAAAAAGATTCACTGAAGAAAGAATTGTTGATCCTCTCAAACTAACATTAGACGGTGGTTCGTTCTTGGATAGAATTCGTGATGTTCTACAAATATCTGATGAATTACCTGAGTCAGACTCTCCATTCAATCTCGATGCTTTCATGGCTTCTGGATTAGAAATAAGTGATGCAAGAAAGAAGTTAGGAACTGGAGGAATCGCTAGTCTTAGCACATTCGGAATTGATGTGGGATCTCTTTTGCGTCAAGTTGGAAATAGAATAGGTGAAGAATTAGCATTTAGTCTAAGAAAGATAGATGGGCATGTAGAATTTCTTAGTGAAATGATGGATTGGTATGAATATGCTGGTTTAGGTGAATTAAACTATGATTCTGACCCTACTTTCCATATCAAAGTACACCTATCATCCAATACAGATAATTCGGAACAACTTCCTTTGTGGGAATTAGACGATGGTATAATTGAAGGTACATTGATGACTAGATATTCAGCAATAAATGAAGTATCAATTGAAAGAATTCAATCCCCAGAAAATTCTGATGAATTTTGTAGATATAATTTGATATTATCTGACGATAATTAGATTTAGTATCTTTTTTTATTACTATCAGTTATATTCTATTACATTTGGAGAAGTAATAATGAGGTTCTTTACGTTCAGTCGCTTTATGTATCAAATCCTCAGGAAAAAAGAGGCAAATCTAGCTTGGATTCAATCTCAAGGGCTTCTTGCAGTAAAATTATCACAAATATTTGCACTAAGGCCAGATTTACTATCAATTGAAAAATGTAAACAACTTCAAACACTTTATGGACAAGCTTCTACAATTCCAACTGAGAATGTTCAAAATATATTGAAAAGCAAAGCGTCTATGAAATTTCATGATTCTATTGAATGGTTCGATGATACTCCATTAGCTGCAGCATCAGTAGGGCAAGTTCACAGGGCTCGACTAAAAACGGGTGATGAAGTCGTTGTAAAAATTATAAAAGCAGATCATAAGAATAAATTCCAAAAAGATGTCTATAGGATGAAGAGATGGCTAAAAATTCTAATATTGTTTTCGCCCAAATTAAGAAAAGTTGGTAACCCAATTGCTCTATTGAATCACGTTGAAGATTATACTTTGAGAGAACTTAATCTAAATAATGAAATTAAGGGCGGAAATAAATTAAAACAAATTCAATCCGATTTAGAAGAGAATTTTCCAATGCCAAGACTCAAATTTCCAAAATATTATGAAGAATTATCAAATGAAGATGTTTTAGTATCAGAATTTATAGATGGAATAACATTAGAAGAAGGAATTAGAGCTCAAAATCTAGATTGGGATTATCTAATTGAATTATTTAGAATCCATGGAGCATATATGTTTGGAGTCGGAACCTTCCATGGTGACCTCCATCCTGGTAATTGTATAATTGATAAAGATGGAAACTTTGTATTCATAGATAATGGTGCGATTTGCGATTCTCCAAAACGTATCAGCCTCTCCCTTTTCAGATTCTTTGAGCACCTATCTGCTGATTCTAAAGATGATGCATACGAAGCTCTACTAGCTCTAGCCGAATCACGACCTAGTGAAAATAAAATTATTAAATTTAAAGGCAAAATGTCTGATATTTATGACGGATTCGAAGACAAATCAGTTGGAGAACAAAGTCTCACAGAAGTTATGATGAAAACAGTGAGGGCAGCAGTAGAAGAAGCGGGTGCAGATTTTGGAGAAGAAGCATTCCCCATCATTAGATCACTCATGTACATGGATGGATTAGTAATCCGAACCCATCCAGATGTAAAATTAATCCATGAAATGGGCCCATCTCTGGATGAGTTCAGAGAAGGATTAGGATTAGGAAAGGAGATATTGGTATGACAGAATCAAAAGTTGCATGGGTGATAGGAGCTACTGGAGGAATTGGTAAACATGTCGTTTCTAATTTGAATGATAATGGTTGGACAATAGTTGCGAGTGCTAGAGATGAGAATAGTCTTAATGAATTATCAAATGATAAAGACATCTTCACAATGCCTGTAGATGCAAGAAATGAAGTAGAAATGCAAGAAACTGCTAAAGCAATAAAGCAGCAACATCAAAAAATTGATGCTGTAATTCTAGCCGTTGGCTCAATTTTCTTACGTCCAACTCACGCAACAACTTCTGAACAATTCATGGAAACAATCAATCAAAATCTTTTGACAGCTCATAATACGATTAGCTCAACTGCTAGAATAATGATGAAAGATAAGGGTGGCAGGATAATACTATTTTCTTCAGCAGCAGCTACTGTTGGTATGCCTAACCATGGTGCAATTGCAGCAGCCAAATCTGGTCTTGAAGGTTTAGCAAGGGCAGCTGCAGCAACATATGCTAAAAGGGGAATAAGAATTAATGTTGTATCTCCAGGACTAACCGATACTCCATTATCTGCAAATCTATTAGCTTCAGATGCAGCAAAAGAAACAAGCAACAAAATGCACCCAATTGGAAGATATGGAATGGCTTCTGAAGTTGGAGATGTAGCTTCTTGGTTGGCTAGTGATGCACCAGATTGGATCAGTGGCGAAACTATACATGTCGATGGTGGATTGTCAAACCTAAAATAAATAATATGAGATAACTTCTATTTTAATGATGCAATTCTATCAAGTCACATATAATTAAAAATAATCAAAATACCATCCAATAATGTAAAAAATAGGAATTAGTGGAAGTATCTTTGTTATCATTGGCTTCAACCAATCTCTCCACCACCATCTTTTATCCAATCGTCCTAATGTTATTTCATAAAGAAAATTTGTAATATCGCCTAAGAAATCACTATTTTCCGCATTGGCCATAATAACTTGGGAATCGTATCTTCACTTTAATACAATATGTATTAATTTGATTTAAAACAATTTTTTACTAATTAAATACTTTAAATATTAATTCATCATCGTCTATTCATGCATACGGCAGCTAAGATTACACTTGGTCTAGGAGGAGTCATTACTTTACTTGGAGTAATATTTACAGTTTCTGGAGGTTATGCTATAGATAATTTGGAAGATATAGATATAGAAGATGTGAGTGTTTGGAATGGAGAAGAAGGAACTTATAATTTTGATAACAAATATATGCTAATATATGTTAGAGATAATGTTAGATGTGATTCATTCACATTCTCAATGACTGATGATTCGGGAGAATACCCATATGAAAATGATGAATGTACGAAAGACGGCTCAAAGCCAGCAGAGTATCTAGATGATCCTGAGGGATGGTACCACGTAGGTTCAGTAAATACTACTGGAGAGTATGTTATTGAGGCCAGCTCAGAAGTTTATCTTGTAACTGGATCTGCTATCTTTGGCGAAATTTTGACAGAAGCCGGTGGAAGTGTTCTTACCGCATTAGGGGGCATATTTCTTGTCTGTTGTGGAATATTATTCTTAATTCTTGGTGGAATTTTTGCCCTATTTTTGGGGACTGATGATACTTCTGTTGGTTTGGTTGCTGGACCTGGAGGATTTACAACATCCTCTATCCCTACAACTTCAATAAACACGCCTGATAAACCTCCAACTACTCCAATAAGTGATACTGAATCTAGCTATTGGGAAACAGATTAGATAAATTACATAACTGAGTAATTTAATTAAATATCAAATCATCAATATCTTCAGAAGTTATCTTACAAAAATCACCAATATCTAATTTATAATCGCTTAGTACCATATTCTCGGTTGATAATCTGTGTATTGCCACCACTTCATTTCCTATTGAATGAAACATTCGCCTAATTTCTCTTTTCTTACCCTCATCAATGGTTATTTTAACAGTATAATGTGTAATATCACTGACTTCTGCAGGTCTGGTATAGTATTCTTCGGTTATATCATGATCTCTAACAATAATTTTAACTCCCTTTCTGATTAGACTAATTTGCTTTTCAGAAATTATACTTCCAGTCTCTACAAAATAAGTTTTTTTAATATTTTTATTTGGATCTGTTATTTTATGAACAAGTTTACCATCAGTAGTTACTATTAAGAATCCAGTAGTTTCTTCATCCAATCTTCCTACTGTAATTAGGGACTCATATACAGTTGGCTTTACAGAATTACGGAATATCTCATATACTGACTTCTTATCCAACTCTCGTTCATGTGAATTCAATCTAGAACATATATATCCATCTGGTTTATTGAGTAAAAAATATACATTTTCAGTAGGTAAATGTAATTCTTTATTTTTGTACATCACAGTTTTTTTATTAGTATTAAATTCAAAACTAATATTTTTTACAAGTGAACCATTTACAGTAATATCTCCATCCCAAATAGCCTTTTTTACCTCAGCCTTTGAGGAAAATATTCCGCATTTGGATAGAAACTGATGTAACCGTATTTTCATAGTCCACTCTCTAATAGGTGGCTAATTATGATTGATTATTAGGCGTTCCTCTTACTAACGCATAATTCAATGCAAGACCTATTGGCATTAGCATTACGCCAAAAAATACTGAAGTAATTGTTATCCACTTATCACATTTTGCTGCCATACATCTTTTCCATATCCATCTAGTTACAAATATATCTCCAGCTACCATGTGAGCCCATGCGGCTGAGGCACCAGCTTTTGTTCCTAATAAATCGGCCAATCCTTGTAGTGCATTTTCTGGATCCATAGAGTCTTTTGCCAACTCTATAAGGCCAGAAGGATCAGAGAATGAAAGTATGAACCAAATAGCAATTGGACCTAAGAAAAACCAAGGTCCCTGCATTAATTGCTGAGTCCTTTCATGTTCAGGATAAACCATCATAGCAACCCAAAAAGGCCCTACCCACATTGTCGAGAAAAAGAATGATAAGTCAAAGATGTCCATATTTTTTCCTCAATTTAATATATTTTTTATTTCATCAATAATTTCAGATGTCGGCCAATAGGTCTTAGAAGACCAGATTAATTTTCCTGTTTCATCCATAATTTGTAAAGTAGGAGTAGAAGGATTTCCGAACGAATCATAAATGGAGTATTGACTTTCTTGCCCTGTATCTAAATTTATTACCGGCGTATTTTCCTGCGGTAATGCAAGCGTCCAAGATACAGGATTAGAGGAATTCTTGCCATAAGATTCTTCTACATAAGATGGAGATTCAAAAGATGAATATCTGTGAATGCTGAGGACTGAGGAATTAGTTATATTTCCACTTTCAACCTCCTCCGAAATCATATCAGTCCATGAATGACATCCTCTACAACCTGCAGCTACCCAAATTAATAACACAGGACCTTCAGATACATATTCTTGTAGATCCAAAGCAGTATTATTACTATCATCCCCCATTATGGGTGAACTAAATGAGATTCTTTCTGGAGCAGGAGAAATTTCTTCAGATTCAATCAACCCAGATTTTTCTTCAACACACCCAGATAATGAACCAACAATAATAATTAGTGAAAAGAAAAATGCTATTTTCATAACTCAACCTTCATTTTGGATTTTATCTTAGGTTTTTTAATGTCTTCAAACCAAGTGTCTACGCCATTCCAATCTGGCTCAATTCCTAAATCTGCACAAATTAACTTAGCACTTATTCTTCCACTTTCATAAATAGTCGGAAGTCCACTTCCGGGGTGTGTTCCTCCTCCAACTAAAAATAAATCATTTAATTCCTCAAAACGATTTTGAGGTCTTCTCCACAACATTTGATCTAGTCCATGCGCTAAATTGAATACTGCACCTTTGTAGATATCTCGTGCACCCCAATCATCAGGAGTGACTATTGTTTCTGAAATAATATGCTCTTTCAAATCATCATATCCTAGTTTTTTCATAGTTTCGAGTACAACATCTCTGTAGTCATGTTTTATTTCTTCCCAATTTATTGAATCATGTACATTAGATACCGGAACTAGGACATATATTGTTGAGTGTCCTTCGGGAGCCATTGATGGATCTGTCAAACAAGCATTTTGAACGTATAATGATGGGTCATCCCAAGTAATTTTATTTTCAGTAACATCCTTTAGATTAGTATGATAGTCTTTAGAAGCATAAATTTGATGATGATCCAAATCATATTTCTTATCTATGCCAAGATAAAGCATGAATGTCGAGCAAGAATAAGATTTTTCATCTAATTTTTTATTTGACCATCTCTTTCTAAGCTTATCTGGAATTAATCCCTTCATTCCAGTTGCAAAGTCAACATTCATAACATATTTTTTTGCTGTGTGGGTTCCAGTACTTGTTTTTACTCCAACTATATTTTTACCTTCGAAAATACATTCTTCCACCGGCTCATTAAAACATATCTCTACTCCTAATTCTTTAGCCAAAATTCCCATTCTCTCGGATACAGTTCCTAGACCACCTTTGGCATGGTATATGCCATACTCTAATTCTAAAAATGATAAAATTGTGAATAAACTTGGGGCCTGGAATGGAGACATCCCCAAATACTTTGTTTGAAAGCTCATTGCTAATTGCATTCTATCATCTTCAAAAAATTTAGATAAATCTGATGCAACGCTCCTCCATGGACGAAGAACCTTTGCAACTCTAAGTGCACGTTTATTTGCTAAGTCTGTCCAACTTGACCAAGGAGAGTTGAGACAATTTTTAGATAACTTTAATT
The DNA here is from genome assembly GCA_002503285.1 of Euryarchaeota archaeon UBA557. Taxonomy (GTDB): domain Archaea; phylum Thermoplasmatota; class Poseidoniia; order Poseidoniales; family Thalassarchaeaceae; genus MGIIb-O3. The sequence continues at coordinate 832 of DARI01000019.1, read as the reverse complement.
TTTTTCTATTATCTGTTACATAATTCCTGAATCCTTCTGCGTCCTTTTCACCACACAGTTCCTTTATTTGTTCTACCATATATTCAACATCAGTACTTGCGTTTAATGAACCCCCTTCTCCAAAGACTAGTCTATAATTAGGATCGAGTCTAATCAGGTTTAATTCTTCATGAGCATCCTTTCCAATTGCCTGAAATATTTCTTCAATAATTTCGGTATAATGGAAAAATGTAGGTCCGTTATCGTAATGAAAACCATCTTTTTCGAAGACCTTGGTTCTTCCTCCTACGGAATCAGTTTTTTCCAATATTTTGACCTTTAGGCCTGCTTTTGCCAGTAGTAAAGAGCATGCTAGACCACCAGGTCCAGCGCCTACGATGATTACGTCGCTATCTGAAGACTTCATATTACAAGTCGATGTCGAAGACTTGATACTTATAATGAGTCGTTTTCAAAATAGAGAATGAATTGATACGGTCACAAACACCCATATAAAAGGGGAATGGAAAACCAACGCACCATGTATAACTCAAAAGTTATGATAGCCCTGCTAATGACCGCCAGTCTTGCATTATCTCCGATAGTGGTCGCAGATGACGCCCAAGACATACCTACGAATGCAGTTAACACAGGCATTCACGACTCCTTAGTAGCCGCTCTGAGTCAAGCAGGTCTAGTAGATACCTTATCCGGTGACGGCCCGTTTACGGTCTTCGCTCCTACAGATGATGCATTCGCAGCTGCAGGAATCGATTTATCAACTTTTGATACCGATGCAGAGAATGCAACTCTTGTAGATATTCTGACCTATCACGTAGTAGCAGGACAAGTT
>DARI01000016.1 GCA_002503285.1 Euryarchaeota archaeon UBA557 | reverse complement strand
CATACTCACTCAGTGGTATCCGGTCCATCTGAAGATGGAAAAATTATTGTTTATAACTCTGGGACGGCAAGTGTCAGAGATGAAGAAGAATTAGAACAATGTATAGGAAATATTCCTGGTGATGAGAGAACAGCTCTGTTTAGAATAGATGTTATTGAAATTCCAATATCCGATCCTTCTAAATCCAAAATAGTTTCTAGCCCTGCTGTATTTGCTGATCTTGAAACAGGTGCCTTAGCAGGACTATGGCGAGGTGGCGATCATGGTGATGAGACTCAAGATACCAGCCGAACTGATCAATGTCATGATATTACAGTCTTTCCTTCAGCAAATATAGCTGCTGGAGCCTGCTCAGGTAACGGTATCTTATTTGATATAACTGATCCATATAACCCTACAAGATTGGATGTTGTTACTGATGAAGGTTTTGCGTATTGGCACTCTGCAACATTTAATAATGACGGAACAAAGGTAATATTCACTGATGAATGGGGTGGCGGTGGACGAGCGCGGTGCCGAGCATGGGATCCTCTGAACTGGGGTGCAGATGCTATTTATGACATTGTTGATAATAAACTTGAATTTAGAAGCCACTACAAGATGCCTGCGCCTCAACTAGAAACAGAAAATTGTGTTGCTCATAATGGTTCTATTATTCCAGTACCGGGTCGTGATATTTTTGTTCAAGCTTGGTATCAAGGTGGAATCTCAATAATGGATTTTACTGATTCAGCAAACCCTAAAGAAATAGGTTATTTCGATAGAGGGCCTATTAATAAAGATATGTTGATTACTGGTGGATATTGGTCTGCCTATTTTTATAAAGGGTATATTTATGGAACAGAGATTACTCGAGGTCTTGACGTTTTTAAACTAGTGCCTAGTGAATATCTCAGTGAGGATGAAATTGGCTTGGCTTCAGAGGCATTACCAGAAACAGGTCCCGAAGTATTTAATCCTCAACAGCAAGTGCCTTTGATCTGGCCAAATAATTCTACAGATGCATCACTTTGAATGTATTTATCAGCACTAAAAAATGATAGCAGCATTTGATTTTGGTATAACTAATACAGATTTAGTTATAAAGGATCAAAGGATAAAGTTTTTAAGTGTGCCTTCACCTTTTGACAGAAAAAATCGAGACTTTGATATTACTGAAAGGCATGTAATAGAAATTTTAGAAAAGTTAGATATTAATATTAAAGAAATTTCTTCTATAGGTGTTACGGGTGGTAAATCTGCTGATCTACCAGATAGAATATGTGACGTACCTATTACTAAAGTTAATGAAATTGATGCAATTGGCAAGGGTGCAAGATCTTTATATAAGATATCTGAAGAATCTTCACTTGTAGTTAGTTCAGGAACTGGAACGGCTTGTGTACATATTCAAAATACTGCAACAAATCACCTAGGAGGAATTTCTGTGGGTGGCGGGATGTTAGAAGGCTTATCAAATCTTCTCGTTAATATTCCTCATGGAGTTAAAATTAATAACCTTGCAGAGAAAGGAAACAGGAAGACCCTAGATGTAATGATTGGTGAAGCTGTCAATGAAATTGGAAATCTTAATGCAGAAATAACGGCAGCAAACTTTGCAAAAGCAAGAAATGAGCCTACTAATTCAATAGAAGATATTTCTGCATCTTTGTGCAATATGGTTGGTGAAGTTATTGGAACAGTTGCATATCTTAATGCATTACTTGTAGGCTCTAACAAGGCTTATTTTTTAGGGAGAACTAGTATGCTTAGTGAAGTTAAAAAAGGAATTGATGCTCGATTAGCATTGGCAGGCATAGAGGGTATTTATGATGAAAATAGAGCTTTTGGTAATGCTATAGGTGTTTTAGATACTATAGATATTTAAATGTCTTTTCCTCTATAATATCTCGCAGGAAACTGAAAATGATCATAACTGATAAATCTATAATTATTACACTGGCTGTGCCAGTATTCCTATTACTTATAGTAATAGAATATTTATATGGTCTAAAAGTTGGTAAAAATAATTATAAGCTTAGTGATACATTTACAAGCCTTGGTTTAGGCTTAATGAGTAGATTTCCTCCAATGTTAAATATTGGGCTTCAAGGAGCGGCCTTTGTATATGTCGGTTCATATTTAAATCTTAAATTACTTCCACTTGATAGTCCTATTACCTGGATTGTAGGATTCTTATTGTATGATCTTTCATACTATTGGATGCACAGAATGCATCACGAAATTAAAATCTTATGGGCTACACATAGTGTTCATCATCATGGAGAGGAATTTAATCTATCAACTGCATTAAGGCAAACTAGTACTGGCTGGCTTTGGAAATGGATTTTCTATATCCCGATGATAATGGTCGGAGTTCCAGGAGAAGTATTTGTAACAGTTGCAGGAATCAATCTTGTCTATCAATTTTGGGTTCATACAAAACATATTGGTCATCTTGGAATATTAGAAAAGATATTTATAACTCCAATGAATCATGGAGTTCATCATGCAAAAAATGCTGAATATATTGATGCTAATTATGGTGGCGTTTTTATCATTTGGGACAGAATGTTTGGGACTTACATTCCTGAGAGATCAGATATAAAACCAGTATATGGAACTGTTAAACCCTTAAATAGCTGGAATCCGATTTGGGCAAACTTTCAAGTTTTCTATCAAATGGTTCAAGATACCATTCATACAAAAAAGCTTAGTGATAAAATTAAAATATGGTATGGCTCTACTAGCTGGCGTCCTGCAGATGTTATCGAGAATAATCCAAATCAAGAAATGGAATCATTAACTAAAAAATATAACCCTCCTCTAAACAGAGAGCAAAAAATATTTGGTGTTTTTCAAATTTTTTCCATAGTAATATTAGCAGCAACTGTAATTGTTACTGTTAGTAGTCAAACCTATCAAGAAACTTCAATCTTTGGATTAATATTTGTACTAACAATTATTTTGATTTCTTCAATCCTTCAAAATAAAGAAAATAGCTTTAA
>DARI01000023.1:53053-53385 GCA_002503285.1 Euryarchaeota archaeon UBA557 | reverse complement strand
AGGCCCGGAGGAAGTGCAGAAAGTCTTGAATTGATTAAAATCACAAATATAACTCCTAGACTAAGAATTGATTTTATTAATCTCTCTGAGGAAGATTACAGTAACTTCAGCATGAAGGAAATGAAGGCTAATTCAAGAGGAGAGATACAATTCAGATTACAATTTACAGATATCAATAATACACAAGTTAACACCACATATAATGCATTGATGAGAGTAGGTAGAGCATCTGTTTACTTTAGTTGGACAGTCGGAATTGTAATTCCGGAATTGGAATCTAAAGTTGAAGAATTACCAAAGAATATTGATGTAAAAGAAATATTTGATGATGA
>DARI01000023.1:0-53021 GCA_002503285.1 Euryarchaeota archaeon UBA557 | reverse complement strand
CATAGATGAAGCTCCTGAAACCGTCACTCAAACTAAAATCACAAAAGAGGAAAAGAAAATTCAAGATTTAGCAAGAGTGGCATCGAATGCCAGTAGTATTGACTTTGGAACAATAGGGCATACAGCCAGATCAGAAATTATGTCTGAATATTCTCCAGGTAATTCCAAAATTACTTTATCAGACGCGTCACAATTTCCAAAATCCGGTAATGCATACATCAATGATGAAGATGGAGATATTTTTATCAGTTGGACAGATAAAAATGATAATAGTTTAATTGGAGTAATTGGGATGAAAAGAGACTTTAAACAAGGAGCATTACTCATAAATCGAGATAATTTACAAGAAATTTCTGGAATAGGGCCATTTATTGAACAAAAATTAAATGCGTTGGGAATATTTACTTTCGAACAAATATCGAAAATGGATTCGGAAATTGAAGAACAAGTAAATATTGCAATTGAGTTCTTTCCTGGACGAGTTAAGAGAGATGAATGGGCAAGGCAAGCGTATGAATTTAATAATTAATTTAAAAAACACATTTCAGACATTAGATAGTAATTAAATAGAGATGGATTTGGGACATAACAGGAGTGAATAGGATGGCAGAAGATACTGATGATTTATTTACTCCAATAACCGAAATGGTGCAGCAGATAGTTGACCTAGGAGTGATTTACCAAATTGGATTTTGTTTGGGAATAATAGTGTTATCATTATTAATTGTTAAATTAGTTTTTACAAGAATAGCATGGAATATCGTGAAGAAAACCAAAAATGATTGGGATAATGCTGCTCTGATACCAATAATAAATAGAGTATATGTATTTGTTTTAGCTATAGGAATAGAATTCTCAATTGATTGGATTGATGGTGAAGGAGAGGGAATAATTTATTCTAACGTAGAACCATATTTCTCAGCCATATATATTCTTCTAACTACCTCACTAATTAGCGTAGGCATAAAATATATCATCCCAGCAATATTTGATAAATATACTGTAAATAAATCTGTAACCGTAACCGGAGGAAACCCAATAATGGTTTTTATCGCAAGAGGAATAGTATGGTTCATAGGATTGAACTTGGCACTTGACATAGTAGGGATAGAATTATTCGGTATTTTAGCATCATTAGCTGTATTCTCGTTAATTATAGGTCTGGCAGTACAGCAGACTTTAGGAAATATAGTTAACTCATTTATGCTAGCAATAGACCAACCATTTGAGGTTGGAGATAGAATAGAAGTAGATGGGATTCAAGGTAATGTGGTATCTGTAGGGATACTATCAACTAAGATATTAACATTCACGGAACAATTGGTCATAATTCCTAATAATAGATTAATAGATTCTACAATTACTAATTTTGCTAGAGGTGGTGGCGATGGAGTTGCAACTAGAGTTTCGTTACATATGGACATCGGAGTAGATTATGATGAAAATTCCGCCCATGTAAAGCAAGTAATAACAGCAGTTGCAAGAAAGTGCAAATTTGTTAATGAAGATCCTGCGCCAAGAGTATTACTTAGAGAACTAGGTGATTTTGCAAAAATCTTTAGACTATATACTTGGATCGAAGATTACGATGATGAGTTCTTTGCAAAGGATTGGTTATTAAGGGAAATTGATATTAGATTTGGAATTGAAGGTATAAGCATACCATACCCAGTTTCAGTTGAGTTAGAAAGTAAACCATCTCCATTTGGTGATAATGAACAAGCATTAGAAAGAAGAATGAGAAGAAAAAGTAGTAGGCAACAAGTGGCAACAATGACTATGGCAAGAGATGAGTCAGCCCTAATGGCTGAAAGGGAGGAAATGAAAAAGGAATTGGAATACTTGCAAACTCAAATTACTCAAGGGGACCTGAAACGTACTGAAAGAGAAAATATTGAAAATGATATTCGAAGTTTAGAAGTCGTTTTGGCCCAATTCTCTGATTAATATCAACAATTAATTTAGCCTTCCTAGTTATCCGGATAATATGGGAATCGACACGGCGACCTCTGCAAAAGAGGCTGGTTTGATAATATCAGATAGAACTCAACCAGGAATAACAAGACAGATAATAGAAATTCCCCCCAAGGAAGAAGGAGACAAGGTAAAAATAGAGTGGAAGTATAAATTTCCTGATGGTAAATTATTGAAGGATAAAAGTAGAATTACTATGTTAAATTCACTTGCAGTACCGCCAGCATGGACAGATGTTTGGTTTGATAAAAAAGGAAATGGGCATATACAAGCAACCGGTTATGACGGTAAAGGCAGATTGCAATATAGGTACCATCCAGAATGGGTCAAAAAAAGGGCTGATGATAAGTTTGCAAACGTAGATGAGTTTGCAGAGAAATTATCAAAATTAAGAAAAAAGGTATCTAAGGATATTAAGATGAAAGGGATGCCACGCGATAAAACCGTTGCATTGATAATAAAATTGATGGATAGGTACCATGTAAGAGTTGGATCGGATGAATATGCAAAAGAAAATGAATCATATGGCCTAACAACTTTACAAAATGGCCATTTTAAATATATTGAAGGTAGTAATGATGCATTTTTTAAATTTACAGGCAAATCAGGCAAGGAATGGAAAATTTTAGTAAAAGATAATGAACTTGTAGAATTAATAAAAGAATCTAGAAATGTTGGAGTAAATAAAAATAAGGAAGAATTATTTAGATATGAAGATGAAGATGGAAATGATTTTGACATAAAGGCTGAACATATAAATAAATATATACAGGATGCAACAAATTCAGATTATACTGCAAAGCAATTTAGAACATGGGCTGCTTCATGGAAAATGGCAGCAAGATTGGCACTAATTTCAGAAGCTAGCGAAGAAGAAATATTAGAAATTCCTAAATTGTATGAAATGGCAAAAAAAGAAAATTTATTAGAATTGGATCCAACAATCTTATGGAAGGAGGATTCAATGGGGAAACCTATAAGACTAAAAAAACCTGAAGGATTGGTCAAATTAGCAATTAAGGGCGTATTGCCTGGAAAGAAAGACTCTGAAAGAATGGCTACTATGATTGCTATAATTGATACCGTGGCAGCTGATTTAGGAAATACTAGAGCAGTATGTAGATCTTCATATATTAGGCCCATGTTTTTGGAAGATTGGGAAAAAGGATTATTCATGGAAAGGTGGAATAAATCTTCTAAAAAGGATAATGCATCAGAATTATCTCGTGAAGAATCTACTGCTTTTCATTACATGAGAACTCACGAATGAGGAATTAAATTGGAATATGATATAAATAAACCAATAAAAGAGCTAGATTTGGTTGGTTTCTATTGCCCGATACCAGTTCATGAATTAAGAAAATTATTGTTAAATTCAGATGACGGAGATATCATTGACCTCATATGTGATGATCCTGAGACATTGCATGACATTCCAGCATTGTGCAATAGGATGGGCATTACTTTACAAAAAGTAAGTGAAGATGCTGGAGAATATACATTTAGGATAATAAATTATGTAGAGAATTAATTGTCAATAGCTAACAATTTTATTTATAATGAATAGTGATTACGATAACATATGGAGAAAGAGGTCATAGTATCTGAAATGGATGTTCCTGCGGATGCGAAATTACCAACCTTAAATGGCCATTTTAGAATTAGAGTATTTCATGAAGATATTACTGGATTTGACCATGTAGCGCTTACACTTGGAGATATGTCAGGACCTGATCCGGTATTAGTTAGAGTTCACTCCGAATGCCTAACTGGAGATGCATTTAATAGTTTAAGATGTGATTGTGGCCCTCAATTGAATGCCGCAATGGACCAAATACAAAAAAATGGATGGGGATGTTTGGTTTATTTACGTCAAGAAGGAAGAGGGATTGGCCTCCATGCAAAGATTCAGGCATATAACCTTCAAGATAAGGGAGTAGATACACATGATGCTAATCTAATGCTTGGACATCCTGTTGACGCTAGAAATTATAATATAGCATCCATTATTTTATCATCAATAGGAATTCAAAAGGTATGCTTATTAACAAATAATCCTGAGAAAATTAGCCAATTAGAACATTATGGTATTGAAGTTTCAGAAAGTAAGCCATTAGTAGTAGGAATAGGTGAAAGTAATAGAGACTATATGGCTACTAAAGTAGGTAGAATGGGACATTCAATAGATGACGATTTATTGAATTAAGAATATGGGGCCGTGACCGGGAATTGAACCCGGGCCGGCGGGACCACAACCCACCGTGCTAACCTCTACACTATCACAGCCGTAAGTATAGCGTGCGTGATGTCTACGGTATATCAACCGTATGTACTACCGCCATATCTAGTCAATTAACCAACGTATTGAAGCGCGAAAGCCAGTCGTAAAGTAATATGGCAAGAAGAGGCGGGAGGCACATAATTCCCATAATAATACTTGGTTTACTTTTACCTACACAAATATCAATGGCTGATGAGGTCATATCAGCAGAACCCAAAGAACTACTCATTGCAGGAGATTTTACAGACCCGTCGGATTGGGAAATAACTAGTACTTCAGGATTTTCAGATAGTCTAGCTGAATATAGTGTCGGAATGGTTGCAGATAATGAGTTGTCAATTACACATAACAGGCCCGATAATTTTGCGTATCATACCTCTTGGGCAACAACTAGTTCTACGAACTCTAATAATACAATCGGCGAACCGGATGGATCTTACACTTGGTCTACAGGACCGGAAATATCAATGGATGGATATAATTTTAATATTTTTAATAATTTTATAATTAAAAATGTATCATTAATTCTACATATTAGCATACCTAGTGATTTAAATCAAGACGAAGTAAATATCTTACTAAAAAATCATGGATCAGATAAATTAATTGAAACTTATACTAATGTAGATACATCGGGAGGATTGAATCGAATGAATAATCCAATAATAATTAATATTGATGGAGAGGTAGAATGGACTTGGGATAAATTAGAAATTACTGAATTTACAATAGATTATGTTTCAGATAACATAGGTCTTGATGATTCTGAGATAAGAGTTGATGCAGTTGGCTTAAGAATCAAATATCATCAACCATGGTACTCATTTGAGACCGTTAAAGCTGAAACTGAAATAGTTGATAATCAGCTACCAGTGCTAGATTTTGGACCATATGATGGCAATATTACTGGATTATCACAATCCACATGTGGATTGAAAAATCCGGAGTCATCAAGCGGAGGAATTTGGTCAATAGAGGGAATTTTACCACCTCCAAGTCAGAGTATTGGGCGAATATATTCATATGGAGAAGGTAATTTTACTATCACTTACGAACTTGATGAGGGAAATTTTCAAGAAATATCATCTGGAGAATTATTTCCAAACGAAATAAGTTATTTAAACCTAAGAATAGTAGTAAATGATGGATGTATTGAAAAAATTAGGTTGGACATAAATGACCCAAAATTAATTGTAGAAGGGTACATCTCAGGCAACATACTTGGATTATCTAATTCATCTAGTATATTATTCGCCATAGGAGAAGATTTAGTACATTCTATACCAATAAGTTTAGGAAATTTTTCATTTTATACCAGTATTGGACAATCATTACCTGAAAATGGAATCTTTAGCGTAGGAGTAGCGACTAGATTGCAATGGTCATCGAATGGGACTCAAGAAACTACGATTATTCATATAACTTCAATGTCCATAGATGGAGGTTATGATATTGATTGGGATTATGATCCCGAATGCATTCAACTTGATGATTTGGAAATAGATGAAGATGAGGGCGGATTAATAATTCCAGTCACATCTAGATGTGAAGATGATATAACCTCGATAAACGAGTTATATTTATCAGGAATTAGTATGGACGGTGATCTAGTTTCAGTATCTTCTTCTGGCGGAGATTTAAGAGTACAACCAAATGAAGATGCCTTCGGTAATTCTCTAATATTTGTAACAGTAATAGATGAAAGAGGCAATTATTGGAATGATAATTTTAATATAAAAATTAATTCAGTTCCAGATCAACCAATAATTAATGATTTACCATTAACGACTTATGTAGATTTAGGAGATACTAAAACTATAAATATTTCAATAATTGATGTAGATACTGATGATTTAACCATATCAACGAGTAGAAGTTGGGCCACTATAGACCTAAATAGAAACTTAGTATTATCTCCTGTCCAAAGTGGAGTCCATATAATTGAAATCATTATAAGCGATGGACTATTTGAAATTACACAAAGTATTGAGGTCATTGTAGAGGCAAAACCAGATTTACTAATTGAATATATTGAAGTAACAGAAAGTGGAGTTGTTTCTAATGTATTTGAAATTGGAGACATAATAGAAATCATATCATATGTCCGCAATACTGGAATGGGAGATTCAGGAGACATCACTATTCAGTGTACAGTAGGAGATATATTGATTGGATATTCAACGATTAGCAACATCGCACCTGGGGGATTGGGAATTGCTGTTTGTGATTTTCAAATTGAATCGGAATACGAATATATTATGATAAAAATTGAAGTTGATAGTATTTTGGAGATTCAGGAATTAAATGAAGATAATAATATCAATACAATTGAAGTAAAAGTAATAAAACAAAATATAGAAAATATTAATTCTAATAACAGAAGTCAAATTATATTTATTTTAGCATCATTAGGGTTGATAATAATATCAATTGCTGCACTTCAATTAGGGCCATCCAAAATTAAGCGAGAATATGACAAATTTAAATGATTTAAAATAGATGAATAGAACTACCGTTTGGCTGATAATCAATATTAACTAAGGAATAGTTATATCAAGAATGTTTTCGAAACCTATTCACAATCATCCACAGTCCTCCGACTTTGGATAGTTTAATCTGAGGAAAAAATATGATGAAACTTATAATCCGTCTGGAAACAGAAGAATGGGTATATGAAGAACATGAACTGACTTGATTATAACTTATTAGTAGTACTATTTTGTTGCCCATGTTTGCGGATATGTCCCTGGAACCATCAAAACCGATTGGGCAGTAGCTACCTGGCCTGATGGCATATCAACTAAGTCTTCAGAATTGACATTTAAGGTAGCAATTGCAACTGCTTCTTCTTTAAGACTTAAAATAATTACGGAGTCACCTTTTTTTATTCCCTTTGCTGCCCTGACTATTCCTGGTTTTGCTAATGGGGCGCCATGAGAGACTGCTGAAACTGCACCATCTTTAACATAAATTTTTGGTAATTTATTTAAAATTATTTCAATTGGTGACATAAGACGTTTAAGTCCACGATCATCTCCTTGATTCTGCCACAAGAAAACCGCATCAGTAAGTTGATGCATAGTACATGCCATACTTTCATCAAAATTGCCTGTCATATCCCTATGTAATTCTATTAAATCGCAATTATTTCCAAGAAGTAAGCCAATATCTTTAGTTAATGTACGCACATATGTTCCTGCATTACATGATAAATTGATAATCGCGACCTTTCCTGAATCATCTAAGTCGAGTAAATTCATAGAATAAATCGACCGGGATCTGACTTGAACTTTAACTGCTGATTCCTTTGGAGGTACATTGTATATATCACCATTTAAAGAATTTAGAAGTTCTGTTAAATCATCCTTGGCTACAGGGTTGTCAAATCTTATAACGGCAACATAACTTTTATTTGAATTGAGTACTATATTGGTTATCTTAGTTGCTTTACCGCATAATAAGGTAAGAAGGCCTGTTGCAAATGGATCTAATGTTCCGCCGTGACCCAACCTATTGAGGCCCAGTAAATTCCTAGCCCATGCTGTCAATTGATGGCTAGTCGGACCTGAAGATTTATTGATGAGAATTATTCCAGAATCAAGTAATTCCGTTATACTCCTCTCATTAGGCCTACATCCATATTTTTCATTAGTTACGGCATTTTTATCTAATATCCAATAATCTTGAATTGCCATCTAATCATTCCTCCAAATATTGATTTACTAACTGGAATACTTCTTCTTCGTCTTTATCATCTGCCTCTAGTATTAAATCATATGGAGACATGTCATCTAAATCGATACCGTATAAATCCATATACCTATCCATATCATCTCTTTGCCTATTTCTAGATTTTATTAAACAAGAAGGAAAATCTCCTCCTTCTCTATTCTGAATTCTCTTTGCCCTAACTTCATCGGAAACTGATATCCAAATTTTTTTACAATCTAAATTTAGGTCTTGAGCCCACCAACCGCTTAGTCTACTTTCTAGAATTTCTGGTGGTTTATCTGAAGTCATTATTTCTCGTAAATCTGAATCTAATGCTCTATCAACTTCAAGATCAAGTTTGCATAATGCACTGAACTCCTCAATTGAAATTCCTTTCTTTTTAGCTGCGGAACGAAATACATCACCACCATTGACATAGCTCCAATTTCTAGATTTTGATAACTTCGAAACCAATGTAGAAGTCCCACTTCCAGGAGGACCACTGATAGTTACTTTGAGCAATGGGATTACCTCCATTCAAAACGACATGTTTCACATCTCAATTTACCACTAGGAATTCTGTAAATCATATCAGAATGGCAAGATTTGCAGGTAGTCCCAGGCATAGGTGGTGAAACATGTAGATTACCTGATTTACGTGTTACAATATTTTCGGCATTCCCAGTTTTTCTTGGACCTGCACGTTTTCTCTGATTACGCCTTGATGAGTTATTATTGGAACCAGTGTTACGATTTTCTTCCAATAAATAGAGTAATGGCTCCGGTATAGTTTCTCCAGATACAACTAAAGGGTGTGTTTTATATCTGAATAGTTTGATATGCCTATCAACAATTCTTCCCAATGGTGCACTCATAGAAATATAAGTTGCTATCCATGCAGGGAATATCCATAAAATTTTATTATCGAAACTCCAAGATTCTGACCAAGGTGCACTTACATATTCTACTCTAAAATTTTCTACAGAAATAGCCATCCAACTGAATATACCTATTATGAAAATCATAGTGAACATCATCGGCTTCATCATTGCAGCTTGCATTGCCATTTGTTCAGGCAACATTTCAGCCTGTAGTTTTGTCATTTTTTCTGCTGTTGCAGTATCTCTTGCTATTCTTGCTTCCCTACTTTTTTGCCCTATTTGCCTTGACCTGTGAGAGTAGTGGGCTTGCCTTAAAGGATCCATAAAAAAAGAACGTATTATTGTATTTACTATCATTATGGAAGAACCTAATATGAAAACTGTAGGTACAAAATATTGTTCATGAAAAGGCAATACAGGTTCAATGAAAGTACCAGAACCGGTTGCCAGAGCATCTCTAAATCCTGGGAAAAACATTAGTAAGACCATCATTCCTATTAGGAATAACATAGGAAACAACATCGCTGACATTGCCTCAGCCTGTGCATCCCCATTCGGCTCTGGACTCACCATGTGCCTATGGCTGAATCTATCAAGAATGAATACTTCGGTTGAAAGGTTAGAATTATGGCCTTATTTAGAGTTGAAAGAAAATCCACATAATATACATATAGATGCACCAATTATATTTTCTGATCCGCAAGTTGGACAATAATTTTTATTATTTTCAGCGATATTTTCATTATCTATTTGTGAATTATCTACCTCTTCCCTTATTGATAAATTTGGTTCAATAATTTCTAATTCAACAACTTTTTCATTAGTTCCTGTTTCAATTTCTTGGTTTTCAAAATCTTCTGATTCAGGGAACAATGAGACATCATTGTCGGCCGATGATAATTCATCAGATAGAGATTCTGCAACCCATTCAGGTAAATTAGGATCTTCATCAACTTCGTCTCCAAATGTCGCACCATGAAAATCTTGTGCATCTGAAACTTTGTATTCTGATTCAGGATCTCCTTGTATAACATAAACAACTTCAACCCTTTCACCTTTTTCTATACGTCCAATTGCCCAAGTAACATGCGTTCCTTCTCTTGCTGATTCTTTAGTAGTTGATCCATCTCTTTTCCCCATAACTGATGATTTAATGCTGTATTCCTCAATGGCAAACGTACCTGGCACAACATCATGTAATGCCAAATCTTCTAATGCGCTATCTGAATTATTATCAAACATAAGTAATATCTCATATTTTCCGGCACCTCCTCCTGGAAATACTTCCTTACCAGTACTAATATTTCTTCTACGATGAACAACTTTAATTTGTGGCGATTTTTTAACTAATCTCTCTGCCACGGGTCCAAATCTTTCAGAACTGAAGTATGCCTTCACAGGAGCAGAGAGTAATTTATTTTTAGGAGATGGTTCTGGAGCATGCAATGGATAACGGATTATCATGGTCTTTCCTGGCCTTAGCCCCAGAGGGGCGGAAGTTCCAATTGTTGCCCTTAACCCGTGGCCTTCAGAATCTGGTGAAATTAATTTTTCTTCAATTTGTATGCCACTAATAATTTCTACTTGATACTGTTCTGGCTTAAGTTCAGAGCCTTCGATTTCAATAGATATTTGACTATGAGATGGAGGGGTGAATATTCCAGGTATATCATCCAATATTCTGACAACATTCATCACTGCTGAGCCTGTATTCTCTACAGTAATAGCTGCCTCAATATTGGAAGATATATAAGATTTGATTCGTGATTTGTCATAACGTTTCTTAAGTATCGCATCCAAAATAGTTAATTTTTGTTCCTTAAGAGTAACTCTTCCTTTAGATTCTACGGATACTCTGGGCAGTATTGAGTATCTGACTTCTTGTGTAAAACTAGGTTGTTCATCTGACTCTACTCTCTTTACCATAGAATCCCACCTACCCTCGGGCGGAACATCTTGACGAATGTCAGATACATCAAGAATTGGTTCATCCCTGCCTGCTAATCTAACAGTGGCGCCTGAAAGTGCAACAACGAATGAAGATTTATTCTCAAATACACATTTGCAATCCCAAACCCCAGGCCTATCTTGTTCTTTTGCATTAACGTATGAAAATTGCCTTCCTGAGCTAATTACTTTTTCAAAATCGGATCTTGAAACTGTAGCATCCGCTGTATAAGTAGCAGTACAAATTCCGGCTGATATCTTATCTATTGAAGTTATACTAGCGGATACAGATAATGAAAGAGGCCGAATTTCACCAGGATTTAGTCGCCCAATATTCCATACTAAGTATTCGTTTTCTATTACGTATTCAGCATCTTCAGCATGTATAAAAGATTCTGGCATCGATCTTCTAACTTGAACATCATTTAAGGAAACAGGTGAAATATTTTCTAATTCTATCATAATAAGTATTTCTTGTGGGTTATCTAGATAAACCAAAGAAAGGCTTGGCTCTTCATTTCTTTCAGGATCTGTGTCAATTGATTCTGTTAAAACAATCATCATAGGTCCTTTGGCGTTATATGGGATAATTTTTTCTTCAGTTGCATCTAATTCCCTAATTGGAATGATGGCATCTCCAAAATCTGTGGATTCTGTGGATTTTAATTGTACTTCTATATCCCATGCGCGGTGTTTTTTACTTGCGTTTCTTAAAATTAGCTCGCCTTTAATTGTTTGATTTCTTACTGTTCCATTTGGATTTAATGAAATTTCCTCTTCTTCCCTCAACATTACATGTAACTTATCTCCAGGGATAGAATCAACTTCTATTGATGGCCTCAATAAAGAAAAGTTATTTTTAGATAATGGGGCATATTGTTGTTCATCTGAGCCATAAATAATTGAAAATGATTCAGCCGTTGATTCAACATCTGATTTTATTTCTAAATTGTCATTTGGTATTTTTTTGGGTGAGTTATCTTCATCCAAATTTGATAATAGTGAAAGTGAGTCAGCAAGTGAGTTTAATGAATTTTCTACTGGTTTAGAATCTTCTTTTTCCTCCAATGATTGTACATCAGTAAGTGAAAATTCACCAATATTGATTTCAGATATCTTTTCATCGAATAATTTAGATTCTTGTTTATGTAATGAGGTTTCTTCTTTCATAAAATTAGTAGATTGAAGATCAACCGGAGGAGAATTTGAGTCTGATAATTCTTTTTTTGGTGGCGTAAATCCCGGAGGCGGAGGTGGCAATGGTGGAGCAAAACCCGGTGGCAGCGGTGGTAATGGTGCAAATCCCGGCGGTGGTGGAACTGATACTTCAGAATCTAAGATATTGTTTAAATTATCATCTAATTCTAATTTTTTGTCTTTATCGGACTGATTATTCACATCAGAAAACGTAGGTGGAGGAGGGGGCGGAGGGAGTGGAAACCCGGGTGGTGGAGGAGGGGGAGTTTTGTCAGACATGCTTAAACGCCCCTTGGTGGTAATCACTCCCAATAGTCCAAGGGTATAACGATTACCTGTTGCTATTCTAGTTTATACTGAAGACGGAATAGTTGAAACTAGAAGAGTGTTGGGACATGTATGAGCGCGCAAGATAGTACAAGTCCACCAGTAGTTTTTGTAGTAGGGACTGCAGGTGCAGGAAAGAGTTCCCTTGTTACTGCTTTCCAAAGATGGGCGAGATTTTTAGAAGTAGATGTCATGGCAATAAATCTAGATCCAGGTGCAGAACGGGTTCATTATGATCCAGAATTTGACGTAAGAGATCTAGTATCTTTATCTGATGTTATGAGTGAATATGATCTCGGACCAAATGGGGCACAAATATTAGCTGCAGATTTAGTTGCATCTCAAGCAGAAGACGTATTTGAAGAAATAGAAGGATTATCTGGAGATATGTTGATTGTAGATACACCTGGGCAAGTGGAGTTATTTGCATTTAGAGAAGCTTCAAGTCATTTGGTAGAAGTTTTAGGCCAAGGTAGAGCGTGCCTTGTATTCTTATTCGATCCAATGCTTTCTAGAACTCCAAGTGGTTTTGTATCACAGATGTTATTATCCTCAATAGTACACTTTAGATTGGGCCTTCCGACTGCTAATTTCCTATCAAAAACTGATTTATTAGAGCCGGATGAGTTAGAAAAAATATTGGATTGGGGAGATAATTTAGATATACTAGAAGTAGCACTTTACGAAGAGTCAGAACAACAATCTAATGATGCAAAGTCTGGAAGTCAGAGGGCAGAGTTTGCCATAGGGCAACTGAGGATGATGCAAAATGCAGCCATTCAACCGGGACTAATTCCACTTTCAAGTGAAGTTGAAGATGGATTGGCTGATGTTTTAACATTTGCTCAAAGTATATTTGGAGGTATGGCCGATACTAGAGATGGATTTGCAGGAGACATAGAAAATGAAAAATCATGAAGATAAAATTGACTTGTTAGCAATAGATGACTTTCAAAAAAATTTACCTGACTTAATAGATTGGGCCCTTAGAATAAAAAATGGTGAAGGTTTAGTTGATGAATTTAAACCCCTAGAGGGTATGTCAATTGGATCTATTTATGAAAAACCTTCCACTCGAACTAGAGTCTCATTTGAAGTAGGAGTTAGTAAACTAGGAGGTCAGCCAGTTACGTTATTATCAAATGACATACAATTAGGTAAAAGTGAATCGATAGCAGACACCGCCGCTGTTTTATCTAGATTTTTAGACGGAATTACCTACAGATGCTTCAAGCATCAAGACGTAGTAGAACTTGCAAAACATTCAAAAATTCCTGTCATTAATGCACTTTCGGATCTTCACCACCCTTGCCAGGCTGCTGCCGATCTTATGACAATTACAGAACATAAAAAGAAGGTAAATGGTCATATATCTTGGGTCGGAGATGGCAATAATGTATTTCATGATTTATTGCTAGCTAGTGTTTCAATGGGCCACGATGTAAGTTATGCGACTCCTGTTGGATTTGAACCAAATTCAGAAATTCTCATCAGAGCTAAAAAAATCGCAGATGAAACCGGTGCCAAAGTTATTGGAACCAACGACCCTATAGAAGCAGTAACGGATGCAGGAGTTATTTACACAGATATTTTTGTTTCAATGGGTGAAGAACATATCAAAGATAAATTTCAATCATTTGATGGTTTCCAAATTAACAATGATTTAGTCTCATACGCTGATCAAGATTATTTATTCATGCATTGTTTGCCTGCACACAGAGGCGAAGAGGTTACAGATACAGTAATTGATTCAAAAAACAGCGTAGTATTTGACCAGGCAGAGAATAGAATGTGGGCACAAATGTCCTTGTTGACGTATATGTGTAATGAAAACGCGTGGCACAGCTTTAACGAATTGTATTAAATCAGTGATATGATTAAAAATCCAAACATACCTAAGTATAGAGATTTTTTTAGTAATTGCTGAGCGTGAAAATCATGACCCAATGCTAATTTAGTTTTTACTTTAAGAAGTAGGAAAATAGCAGGAATATTTATAATCAGGTACATGGAATCAAATATGTCTAATGCAAATGGCATAATTATAGAAATTAAAGTGACTAAAGATATCATATAGGCAATTACTCTAGTTTTTTCTGGACCTATTTTCATTGCCAGCGTATTTCTTCCTTTATCGCCCTCCATATCTTGAACATCTTTTACTATCTCCCTAGATAAATTGTATAAGAATCCAATTATTGCTACGGAAATAACTCTAATATTTGTTAGTTGAAAAACTCCTGCAGCACCCAATAACACCACCATTGCGACTGATGCACTAATTGCTACATTACCTGGTAATCCCCTATTTTTTAGATTCAGACTATATTTGGATGATGATTCATAGTTTATCAAAAGGAGTACGGCCAAAACCCATATAATTATTGAAGGCCACCATTGAACTATTCCATTGGTCGTAGTACTCGCAACATATGCAGCAATAACCATAGAAAGTAATGATGCTCCCATCATTAAAATTATACCACTTTTCGCATTTTTTAAGGATATTGATCCTGAAGGTAGGGGCTTTTCTGGCCTGTTAAACTTATCTATTTCATAATCAAGATAGTCATTAAGTGCATTCCATGATGCCATGAAACAAAAAACAGAAGCTGCTTGTAAAATAGTGATAGTGAGAATTTTCCCAGTTGGAATATATTCAAGTGCCATTATCGCACCCAAAAAAACTCCTATTATACCAATTATATTATTCCCTAATCTAAAAAGTGTAGTCCAATTCTTGAGATTAGTAGCTTTTTCCACAATCATTCGGAACGGATTTATGACTTTACCTTATGGGATGACGATTGGATTCACAGTATCGCTCAATCCCCAGACGCATACAGTATACACACTTCCTCTGAATTGACCCCTTGTATGGCCAATTTTATCAAATCTAATATCTTTTGCAAGAATGTTTCCGACTTGATTCATAGTCGCGCCCCATCTGAAGCGACTATTCAAATGATCAAAAATTTCCACCGTATTAGCCGTTTTTTTCTCATCCAAATAACGTCTGACTTCTTCACGTAGACGGCGAGTACCTGACATCAAAATACCCCTAATCGATTAGATTTAGAATTTTGTAATCTTTGCCTTAGCCCTTCCCAGCTATTAGCATTAACGAAAATTGGTAAAATTTGTTTTCGAATTGGGTTCCAATTATCATCTTTTTCTGATAAAATTCCATTATAATTTACTAAAATACCACTATCCGTATCTCTTTTTTGATCTTGGTCGAAATTTGTCTTAACTAATGAGTCAAGAGTTACTATTCGACAGGGTTCTAATCGCTTCCTGTAAACTGTCTCCATAGTGTCATATCTCTTTTTCTCCATATTACTATGATTAATGATTAGCATATCAAAGGAAGCATGAGAGTCTACAGTGAAAGTGAAAGTGAAATAATCAAAGAAACGTACACTGTTTTCATAAACATATGGCATTTGGAATGAGATATCGCTCGTGTGGTGTAGTTCGGCCCATCATGTCGCCCTCTCGAGGCGACGACCCGGGTTCAAATCCCGGCACGAGCACCATTTTTTATTGGATATTTAAGTAATCAAATTGAAATAATATAAATTCATATAGCATATATTGTTTATTATTTAATGCAATTATTCATATGGAATGATTAGTTGAGGATGATATGGAAATAATTAATGCTAGTGATATTAAGCCAGTTTTAGAAAATCAATTAATTGTACCTTTATTCATTTTGGATTCACTAATGATGCCAGGAGATAGTATGATGATGAGAGTTTTTGAACCAAGATACAAACAAATGTTAGACGACGTTGTAATTGATTCGGCACCGTACGGACATGTAATGGCTAATTCATCCATACCTCAGATAAAGGGCTGGGATGCACCTTTTGATGTTGGCACATTAGTAGAGATTGGAGATCTAGAAGAAAATGGTTCAAATCTATTATATTCAGCCATAGCTGGGAAGAGATTTAGAATAATATCATTAATTACTCCTGAGTTAGAAAATATTGATTTTGGAGGAATCTTTCCTTCGGCCCATGATTTAGAAATAGAATATCAAGATAAAAATCCTAATGGTAAATTATATCTAAGGGCATTAATTGAAATACTTCCTAAACTTAATGGAACTGTAGAGAGTAATAAATGGGATAATTTAATTGCATTGTGGGAATCGTATATAATTCAGATTGCAGATATTACTGGATTTGATAAGGATGATCCTCAATTTATAATGGAATTTAATGATAAAATTAAACTTCAAAATGATGAAAATATATGGAGATTAGCATCCATGGTAATTGATACACTTGATGAGCAGGTCACTTGCTTGAAATCTCAAAATACTAAAGAAGTAGTGAGCATGATAGAATCAAATATACAAAAGAAGTTAGGATTAATAAAATTTTTCCAACAATCGAATGAATGACAATTTAAATAATAGTCATGTATTAATTAAAAACAGTCTTAAGTCGATGAACTTACGATAATTAAGGTAATAATGCGAGTAGAGCAAGATGTTAAGTTAACTTTTGATGATGTTTTGATAAGACCTAAGCGCAGTACGCTTGTTTCGAGATCTGATGTAAATCTCGAAAGGCAATTTAGTTTTAGACATTCAACAGAAAAATGGACAGGTATTCCAATAGTGTCTGCCAATATGGATACTACGGGACTTTTTTCCATAGCAAAAGTCCTTCAAAAACATAAAATGATAACATGTACTCAAAAATTTTATTCTACTAATGATTTTTCAGAAGCATGGAAAGATGGAGTGATATCAGAATTTATAGCAGTAACATGCGGCTCTACTGAAAGTAGTTTTGAATTAGTAAAAAGAAAGGTGGCCACAAATAGTAATTTACAAATGATTTGTATTGATGTTGCGAATGGTTATAGAGAAGTTTTTCTTGAGTTTGTAAAAAAGATAAGAGAAGAGTTTCCATCAAAAATAATAATTGCTGGAAATGTTGCAACCCGAGAAATGACTGAAGCATTAATTTTGGCTGGAGCTGATATAGTCAAGGTAGGAATTGGCCCTGGATCTGTGTGTACTACCAGAAAAGTTGCAGGTGTAGGATATCCACAGCTATCAGCGATTTCGGAATGTGCCGACGCAGCACATGGACTGTTAGGACATGTAATGGCTGACGGTGGTTGCTCATCTCCCGGAGACGTTGCAAAGGCATTTGCTGCCGGAGCAGATTTTGTGATGTTAGGCGGAATGTTTGCAGGACATGATGAGTCAGGAGGGGAAATCGTAGAAGGTAAAAATGGGAAAATGTACAAGTCATTCTATGGGATGTCATCATCAAAAGCCATGGAAACTCATTATGGAGAGGTAGCAAAGCATAGGGCCCCTGAAGGGAAAGAAGTTAGAGTACCCTACAGAGGGAATTTAGAAGAAACAATACAATCAATTCTTGGTGGACTTAGGTCTGCTTGTTCATACGTCGGCGCTAGGAGAATCAAAGATTTACCTAAATGTACGACTTTTATTCGAGTAACGCAAACTACTAATGAAGTTTATCAAAGATTTAATGTTGAAGAGTGATTAGATATCCAATACAACTTGGCCAAGCCAACCTGGACCTTCAAAAGAAGGAATATCAGTACCTAATCCGGGAAAAATTTCACCTTCTTTGAGTTCCTTAAGTATCAATTCATGCATAGTTACTGCCTTAATTTCAATCTCCCTAGATAGAAAATTAGAATCGACCCAAGAAACTTGCGCATTAATTGATAAATCAGATATTTTGAATGAGACATCCACAAGCCATTGGTCTTCCGTTGTACCCAGATATAGTACTTCTTCTAGCCATCTTATCATACCTCTTTCTAAATCTGAATTAAACAATGGTATCGACCATTGCCCTGTATGAATATTAAGAGAATTAATTTCATAAGTTTGTTCATCTGAAAGTTGTATTGATTGTAGTCCGATAGTCATTTCTTTGATGAGATCAGCAACATTTGAAGAAAATGCTCTAATTCCTATATCAGCAGTAGTTGGTAAAATCCACCATGACATAACTAAAAAGACTCCATTGGAAATCCATAATAAAATAAAGTATTAATTATAATTATCACAAAGTTCACCTTGGGAAGGGAAACTAGTAGGATCTTTAGGATTGGTATTCCATTTATTCTCACATTTATTTATGTAACCATCTCCATCCGAGTCTATAGTTGAGTCAGAAGGATCATGAGGATCAAAATTGAAGAAGAATTCCCATCCGGACCACATTCCATCATTATCCTGATCTTGGTGATACACTTCTGAACCATCTGACCAACCGTCGGGACAACTAGAACCATCTGCGCAAAGATCTGAATCACTCAATATTGGATTAGTGCCATTTTGATATTCCTCATAATTGGTAAAATTCTCTAAGTCATTATAAAATGTTACTCCTATTCCGTTAGGATCTATATGGCATTCTGAATTTTGCGGGTTGGCCCATCCTGGACAATATCTATTCAACAAATATGTACGATTAAGCCCATCATTATCAAAGTCCTCTTGACCATCATTGATTCCATCTAGATCTGAATCAGGCATTCTCGGATCCATGGGCCCTCTAGATCCAAGCGCGCTTAAAGAATTATTATCAACCAATCCTAGACTTAATGCTTGTTCAGTTTTAGAGACTTCCCAGCCATCGGGGAGCAAATCTCCATCGGTATCATCATCAACAGGATTGGTGTTCCACCTATTGGGTGCTTCCAAAGAATTTTGAAGAGTATCATTATCAATATCATAAATAGAATCAGATATTATACTAGAGGGATTAAGCGCCCATCTGCCTTGTTCAGGGATAGAAAATCCAGATAAATTCATTTCTGAAAGAAAATATTTTGGATCCATTATTCCATCACCATTACGATCACCAGATGTGGAAAAACCGGAATTGAAATTGGTCCATACCCATCCGCCTGGTCCCAAACCGCATTCCAGCATTGATTCACAATTTGGAGGAAGCCAATTAGAAGTACTAATCCACAAGCTATGGCTATTAGTATTCTGTTGTACTGAGAATATTTGCATCTCCCACCCATCAGGCTGGCCGTCCCCATCAGTATCATTATTTAGAGGGCTAGTTGGACTTTGCCATGGGCGTGGAATGTACAAAACTTCTCCGCCATCATTGAGGCCATCATCATCAGTGTCTGCATTATTTGCATGAGTTACATATGTATCTGCACCATCAATAACTTCTTCACCATCTTCCAATCCATCATTATCTGTATCAAATGCTGATGCATTGGTAAAATAATGTACTGTTGATCCATTAATTTCTATATAATGTCCAGTTATAGCTTCTCTGAAATCTTCTAATCCATCATTATCTGTATCTCTGTCTGTAGCATTTGTAAATGTAACATAATATTCCATTGAGTCATTAAGTCCATCATTATCACTATCATAGGTGCCGGGATCACTACGTACTATTACATCTCTTACTCCATTATCTACGATTCTAATTACCCACCCCATTACTTCGATGCCATCCAGTAAACCATCATTATCAGTATCTGAATCTAATGGATCTGTAGAACGGCTATCCAAAACTCCATCAAAATCTCTGTCACGTGCATTGTATTCGTCTAAATTTGTAAAACGTTCATTATCTTCAAGGACAACTATAAGATCTTGCAGCCTACTAGTTATCTCATCCCCTACATCTACGTTAATGTAATATACCCATCCTTCAGTTTGCGTTTTAATAGGAATATTTACATAATTTCCTTCTTGCACTGTACGGACCCACAATACCGTTCGATTTTCTTGAACAAAATCTCCTAATTCAACATTTATTGAATGAATAGTAGTTACTCCTAACATCTCAGTATATCGAACACCTCCATCATTATCCAAATCATATCCATCATAATCTGGATCATCATCTGCATTACTCCCATCATTGGGATGGATTCCGCTTTGATATTCCCATCCATCTGGCATTCCATCACCATCAGTATCTGAATCTAGAGGATTAGTAAAATTAGAGGCCCCCCAAACATATGAAACTTCAAATTCCTCAACATTATTGAGGCCGTCATCATCATTATCTCCATATGCATCAGTAGCATTAGAAGGATTCAATAATTCTCGATAGCAGTATTCAAATCCATCTGGCATTCCATCACCATCAGTATCCCAGTCCCCTGGGCCATTGAGCCTACCATCTCCATCCATATCTTGTTCAAACCATGTTAAGTCACCAGCGGCTTGCATTTTATCTGTATAAGGGGCATCTATAGTAATGGTTCCAAAAACAGGGACCCCACAATGAACTCCTAAACTAATTTCACCGAATGCAATTTCATAGCGATCATCTATTAAATCATTATCGCTATCTTCTTCAAGAGGGTTAGTATCATAACGTTCTTCGACGTAGTTCCTTAAACTATCAGGCTGAGGTTGTTCTAAATCTAGAACTGCATCGCATGAATGGCCAAATTGATTTCCCATTTCATCCCATTTACTTTTTCCAATATCTTGTTCTATTTCTGCCCTAACAGAAGCAGTTAGTAAATCACAATCCCAATTACCATCCAGAGGATCCAGGAGAGTTATTGTGCCTTGTGCAGTAATAACTTCGTATGTATATCTGGATTCCCAATTATCATTTAGGCCATCGCCATCACTATCTTTCAAGTTTGGATTAGTACCTAAATCGGCTTCTTCTAAATTTGTTAAACCATCTCTATCTGGATCGCCGAGGGGCCCATTATCAGGATTTGGAAAAGTCTCATTTTGTTCCCCCGTTTCTTGTTCTGTGTCAACAGAATTAATTGGAATATCTTGACAATCGCTTTGATCCAAAGACGCATCTCCAAAGGAAATACATGGCTCACCTGTATCTAGTGGGTCCAAACCATTCTCAATTTCCCATCCATCATCGAGACCGTCGCCGTCTGTATCTGATTTTTGCCAATTTGTACCATATAGAGTCTGTTCCATCCTGTCAGGAATTCCATCGCCATCCCAATCGCATCCGACTGTTGGCACACCCTCGGGACATTCTTTTGGATTTTCATCTTCAGTGAGTAATATGTCATCAACTGCAGACTCAAAACCTCCTGCATCCGTATTAGATATTGCTGCACCCACAATGGTGTAAACTCCAGCTAAACACAATGTTGCAACTATAGCTGCTACAGCATACTGATTATGATTTAGAGCCATTTAAAACACCCGCCTCGCACTCGAGGATAACCCATTGGATTTGAGTTCGGCTATAATGTTTGACGATTCGCGATTATGAAATATCCTCTGAGGCAGTTTGATCAGAAAATATTTTCAAAGAAAAATGATTTTCATTTTTAGTAAATTCTAATTTTCCATTACGGCCATTGGCCCTCTCCCAACAGGCCAATAATATCCCACAAGTTATGGATGGATGGAACAACGATTGTAGCGTAAATATTATTCCATCATCATCATCATAATTCTCTACGTCAATAATTGCTCCAAGACCCGTTTTTTGTAGATGATTATATCCAACTTTTTTCCAATCCTTAATTTCTCTAATCATGATATGAAATGATTGTAAGATAAATAATTCCCTTGATGATTCAGCAGATGCAGACCACCATTTAGAGTTTGAAGCATCAACATCATTCCATTTGTAATTATCATATATAGAGTTTCTATTTAACTGAATAAACGGAATTGAGGATGTTATGAATTTTTCAAACATATCACTAGAAATTATTAGTTTTCTTGAATTTTGAATGTACCAGCACCCTTCTGAACCTAAACTCAACATTTCCCACCAATCGGAGGAATTAGAGACTGACTTTTCCCCCCTATGCTGGGACAAATTTATTGAATGAACCGGGGGCGGATATGTGTCCGAAGTTGGGCTCAAAGTAAGCAAGATACTTGACTCAGAGTCTGCCCAACTAGATTTGTATCTTTTTCCTGACATATATTCCCATGCAGAAGATAAATAGCCAATGGCGATATTGATATTAGAATAGTCTGTAATTAATAGTTTTATATCAGTGCCATCTTCTCCATAAAATGAAAATGTACCTAAACCTTTTTGATGGAAATCCATAACAATGTATTTCCAATTATCGATATTATTATTTTTTGGCGCAAGGATTTTATTAGATAATAGATAATACTCTAACTCTTCTGAAGATGCTTGGATAAGCCTTTTACCTAATGATAATTCTAATTTATCCTCTAAACTATGGAACCATTTTTCAAACCATATCGAGCCTACCATCCAAACTGGTTGCCCAGAATTCTTTGAATCTAATATTAATCCATTAGAATAATGAATCCACCTAGATGAAAGATCATAATCAATATCATGTGATTTAATCCTTTTAAAAAACCGTGAAAAAATGGAAATAAAGGACATATTAATCACTTAGAAATTCAGAAATTCTATTAAATGCAATATCTAGAATTTCTATTTTAGGTAAACAAACCATCCTAAAATGACCATTTCCAAATTCTGGAGAAAAACCAGAACCATGTACAACAAGTACATGTTTTTTATGTAAAAGATCTAAGACAAAATTCTTATCATCCATAGATAAATTTGGTTTAGTTATTTTTACAAATAAGTAAAAAGCTGCTCCCGGTGGTTCACAATCTAGGCCGTCTATTTGTGAAATTCTTTCTATGCAGTAATCAAGTCTATTTTTTATTGTTAATCTATGATTTTTTAACCACGATTTATCTCCATTTAAACCTGCTAAAAAACCATATTGTGCCGGAGTTGATGCGCAAAGTCGGCTTCTAAGTAGCCTCTCAATTCCATCTCTCACCAGTGATAAAACATTTTTTGGATCATGTATTGCCAAATAACCAACTCTCCAACCAGGAGCAAAATAGACCTTTGAAACTCCATTTAAAACTATAACTGGAGTTTTATTAGAGCGAGATGCAGCAGAAACCATGTTGCCAGAAAAATCAAGACCATCATATATTTCATCGGCTATTATAGTACATTGAGGCCATTCATTTGCAATTTTTATTAAAGCATCTATTTCTTCAACTGTAGCAACATTTCCGGTAGGATTATTCGGATTAATCAATACTAGCAAACGTACATTTGAATTCATTTTTGATGAGATATCTGCTAAATCTATTTTCCATCCATCTGATGATTTTAATCTGTATTCTACAGTATTAGCACCGTACATTTGAGGATACGCCATATATGGCGGATAATGCGGCCCTGGCGCAAGTACAATATCGCCCTCATTAAGAAATGCTGCAAATATGATTTGTAATGCTTCAGTAACTCCATGAGTAACATATACGTCATCATCATTACAAATCCAGCCTTTGGATGATTCACTAATGGAAATTGCATGTCTCAATTCTGGAATTCCATAGGATGGGCCATAGCCATTTTCCTGCATGTCCAATGCATCTTTAAAAGCAGAAATCATATGTGGAGGAGTTGATATACCCTCATAAGCTAATGGATCGCCGATATTCAGCCGTATTATATCGTGCCCTTTGGATTCTAATTCTATAGCAGGAACAACTACGTCACGGATTGCATATTCAATTTTTGATGCACGTGATGAAACATCAATCATCTCTTCCATGTTATTCCCGAGGGGGCTTGTGACATCAAATTGACGGAGAAAAATATTATTCCATCACTTAAATTATCAAATTAGTTATTTAATTCCCAATATTTTACGTGCGTGAGAAAGAGAATCTGGTATTCCATTGGCATTTGAACCACCACCCTGAGCAAATGAAGGTTTTCCACCCCCTCCTCCATCTATATGAATCGAAATTTGATTTAATATTTCGACAGCATTATGGCGAGCGGATGCTAATGAGTTTTCAGTGCATGCAACAATTAGTTTCCCCCCTCCTTCACGGCTACCCAATATTGCTAAAGTGGGTATTTTAGAGTCTCTAGTTAATTCTCCAAGCATGCTCATCATTTTCCTTGAATCTCCTTTAGCTTCCATGATAACATACCTTACGCCGTCTATTTCTGATGATTCGTTGCTGACACCCGTGGTTCTTAATCTAACGATTTCACCTTCTAATTCTTCTATTCTTTTTTGTTGAGATTTCCATTCTTCAAAGAATCTCAATACTGTTTTGGGGAGATCTTCCACATTGATACCCAAAATATCAGATGTTTCTGATAAAATTTGTTCTTGAAAGCGAGCATGTTCACGTGCAGTATCACCGGCCACAACTTGCAGACGCTCTACCCCGTCTTGGACTTGACTCGAACGTATTATACGTAACTCCCCTATTAATCCAGTTTTATTGTGATGTGTTCCTCCACAGGCTTGAATATCAAAATCACCGATTTTAATGATTCTAATTTTATCATATTTAGGAGATCCACCTTGATATATATCAAAGTTGAAACGCTTATCTGCATCACCCCTATTGAGTAATAATTTTTCAATATTTAAATTTCCGATAATAATTTCATTAGCTCTGTCTTCGATTTTATCCAACATATCACGGCTAATTCTGGAATAATGAGTAACATCAAGTCTTGCATACATTTCTCCTTTATTGGATCCTGCTTGCCATATATGCGGCCCCAGTAATTCCCTAGTTGCACCTCCAACAATGTGTATTGCAGTATGATGATCCATCAATTGTTTACGACGAGCCCAATTAACACTACCAGAAATTAAGGCATTTGGTAAACTACAATTAGTAAAATGTAATACCATACCATCATATATTTTTGTATCAAAAACTTTTATTTTTTTATTATCTTGTATTAAAAAACCTTGATCACCTAATTGACCTCCTCCTTCTGGGTAAAATAGAGTCCTATCAAGGATGATTGCATGAGTAGGTAATTCCTTAACCTCATTAGAAAAATTTAATGACTGTAATTGCATATTTGATAGTTCTATAGAATCAATAACTTGAGCATCAAAATTCATATTATTTGTATCTTGATAATAATCCAATGAGGTTTTGGAAAGTGAATTAAAGTTAAATAATGATTTATTTATTTTTATTTTTGATGCATTTTTTGTCATGATGGCATTTCTTGCCGCCATATCTGCTGAAAAACCAACACGAACGGATAAATTATTCCAACCCAAACTATTTGCGATAGATATTGCCATTTCTGGATTGAGGCCTCTTTCCTCGGAAAGTCTGAATAATATCTTGTCTGGAAGTTCGAATATATTTTTTGAAAAGTCTTTTAATGCCGTCTTAACTGCTGATTCGCCTTTGCGTAACATCTCATAATATTTTATTTCCTCTAATTCAAGAATTTCAAAGATTCTTTCTTGTGACTGAACGAATGAATTCATATCTAGATAGTTTTCAATATGTTTGGAGCCCAAGACAGCAAGAGGTACTGTGACTCCAATATTGTCCTTCATTCGGCAGACTCTCCTCGCTAGCATCCTTAACAAATAACCCGCTTTAGCATTACTTGGGACTAATCCATCGCCTAACATGTTACATATGGCATGCATATGATCAGGGATAGCATATATCGCAGATAGAGGTTCAGTTATCATTTTTAATTCTTTGACAGATAATTGAAATCCAGATTTCTTTAACCTTGATATGAGTATGTCATATAATGAATCAACATCCGTACCTACATCAATATTAAGAATTCCAGATAAACGAGAAATTTCTCCCAGTAAAAGATTTAGGTCAACATCTATTTCCATTGATTGAATGGAATCTTGATAACCAATTATTTCTTTAAGCCAATTAACAGATTCCGGATAAATTGCCTCATAGATATTTGGAGTTCCTGCAGCAGCCCAACAAAATCTTTCTAATCCATAACCAGTATCTATGATTTGGAGTTCCATTTCCCTATACTTAATTCCCTTAATTTCTATATCTCCATCATCATGTTCTTCTAAATTCATAAAAACCAAAGTTGCCAATTCCAGTCCCCCCACAATTACTTCTAGGGCAGGTCCTGCATTACCCCCTCCTGACCAGGGATTCTCAACATAGGTAATTTCATTAGGAGGGATTTTAAATGTCTCAATTAACATATCATCACAATAGCGTACGCATTGATCTATCCAATATACTACATTACCTTTTTTTGGTCTGTTGAATGCATGATGTGCCATCATTTCGAATGTAGATAAATGTCTACCTGAACGTCCAACTGCTGCAACATCAGTTAATCTAATGCAAGGCTGACTTATAGTCAAGGGATTGGCTGGTGGAGGTGCCTGACCAGTTGTAACATGTGGTTGAAAATCCGCTATACTAGCGATTGTTAAATGTATGTCGTCGCGCCATCTTGCTATCACCGGATATGGAGTAATAATTGTGTGATTACGTTCTGAGAAATATGAAAGAAATGTTTTTCTCATGGCATCTTTTAATTCTTTACCTCTCATTGAGTAACCTTTGATAATTGGATTTCCAATGAAAGTATAAGAGTCGGCAGTTGAATCTCCACATGTCTCCCTATCTTCATCCCTAGTCCAAAATTTGAGATTTGTTACAATACAATTTTTGCGATGATGGCCTGATTCACTCCAAAATGGTATATCGACATCTCCGAATGGCATAATATCACATCGACCCTTGACCTTCCGATTTAGCAATTAGTCTTGAAGTCAGTGCCTAATATTTGCCCGTCGAGTTGAAAGGGTAGCCATATGACGTTGGGGCATGGATGGAGAATGGAGAGAATTTATTGAGCCATTTGGTCCGGGCAAAATGCGTATAAAAAAACATGGAAGGATGTTGACAGACGCAATAATGATAACAGATGAGAACCATTTGAAAGAACATAAAGATGATAGGTCCCCTAATCAAGTAATCAATACTGCATCACTTCCTGGAATAATAGGTAATGCGTGGGCAATGGCTGATTGGCACTTTGGTTACGGATTTCCAATAGGAGGCGTGGTTGCAACAGATATTGAAGATGGAGATTTAGGTGGATCAATATCTCCCGGAGGAGTGGGATTTGACATCAATTGCGGAGTAAGGCTTTGCTCGTTAGATATTGGAATAAATGATATAGATATTAGAGATTTATCGAAAAAATTAGCAAAAATGATACCTTCGGGTGCAACAAGGAAAGGAGGAGTATCATTAAATGATACGGAACTAGAATATATTCTCTCTGAAGGAGCATCAGCAGCCGTGGAACTTGGATGGGGAGAATCGAGAGATTTATTAAATATTGAATCTAATGGATTACTTGATTGTGAAGAAAGAAAATTAAGTGAACGCGCCATGAAAAGAGGGATGAGTGCATTAGGAACATTAGGTTCTGGAAATCATTTTCTTGAATTACAAATTGTAGATAAAATTGTAGATAAAGAAGCAGCTAAATCTTTTGGATTGAGAATTGGTCAGATTACTGCAATGATTCATACAGGCTCCAGAGGTCTTGGACATCAAGTTTGTTCCGAACATGTGAATTCAATAGAGTCGAAATACGAGAAAAGAGGAGATATTTGGCATGCTCCCGAGTGGAATATGGAAATATCTGATAGACAATTAGCGGCTGCACCAATATTTAGCAAAGAAGGTAAAGATTACGTAGATTCAATGAATGCTGCGGGCAATTATGCATTTGCTAACCGTTCGGCACTTACTCAAAGACTAAGATTGGCACTTAGAGAAATTTTAGGAAGAGATAGTAATTTGGAATTAATATATGACGTTAGTCATAATATTGCAAAAATCGAAAATCATAATATTAACGGAAAATCATGTAAATGTTGCGTACACAGAAAAGGTGCTACTAGGGCTTTAGGCGGAGACCACAATGAATTGGCTCCACGATTTTCTGAGATTGGTCAACCTGTTTTAGTTCCAGGTGATATGGGTACTGCATCATGGGTTCTTGCAGGTCCAAAAAAAGGATCAAATGATGCATTTTCTTCATCTTGTCATGGCGCAGGAAGAAAATTATCTAGGACCGCAGCCAGAAATAGCATTGATTCCGTAAAGTTAATGAAAAGTTTGGAAGAAAAGGGAATTTATGTAAATGTGAAGACTCCAAATGTTCTTTCTGAAGAAGCACCAGAAGCATATAAAAATGTAGATGAAGTAATAGAATTGACCCATAAGGCAGAACTAGCAAGACCTGTGGCAAGACTAAGGCCATTTGCAGTAATAAAGGGGTGATATGATTAGCAATAATGCACCAAAATATTGGGAAGAAGGTAAATCATATTTGAAGAATTTAGATCCAAAAATGGCTGAATTAATTAATTTATTTGAATACCCATCTCTAAAAACTAAGGATGATATTTTTATGACTTTGATTCGATCGGTGGTCGGGCAGCAAATATCAGTTAAGGCTGCAGACACCGTATGGAATAGATTACTGGAAAAGGTAACACAAATTACACCATCAATAATAACATCAAAAGATAATCTAGAATTACATAGTTGTGGACTTTCACATAGAAAAGTTGAGTATATCAAGGAAATATCAAAAATCTGGATTAATGAATATCATTCAGTAGATTGGAATGAATTAACTAATGATTTAGTCATAGAAAAACTTACGAAAATTAGAGGCGTTGGTATTTGGACCGCTGAAATGATATTAATTTTTACATTATTAAGGCCTGACATATTTCCAATGGGCGACATAGGGGCGATAAGGGCAATAGAAAAGATATACAACAGTGGAGAAAAAATGGATAAGTCCGAAATAATAGAGCTTACTGACAAATGGGCACCATGGAGAACCATTGCTACATGGTATCTTTGGAGAAGTATAGATCCGGAACCTGTACAATACTAATTACATACAATATCCACGTCTAGGCGTGTCGACTAGTGAAGGAGCTGTACTATTTTGAATACCATCTGCTTCTTCCATAATTATAGTAAGAAGGGTATTGACTAGTGATTTTAGATCATCCAGCTCATCTCTCAAATCATCAACAGTCATAACTTCGTCTTCTTTTGTGTGCATCCCAATCCCATCTAGAAAGATTTCTCTTTCTAAAACGACCTTGTGCCTCTGCAGTCTATAAATCATAGAGGTAAAAAACAAAGTCAGAGGGCTATAATATAAGTTATTTAATAATGCGAAATATGTTATTCATCATAGTATTCATCATCTTCATCATCATAATAATCTTCTCCACGTCCCCTCATTACGAATACAATAATGCCTATTACTGACAATATGGCAATTCCAGATCCTAATATCCAAATTGTAGAACTACCTTCGTTAATTTGATTAGATTCTGCCACATTTATGCCTTTTATTTCTTGATTTAAACCATTAACATTATCGAAATCCCCATCTATAACAATAACCAATAGTGGTTGGCCAGTTTGCCATGTTTCATATTTAAAAGTCGCAAGAACGCTGGAACTAGATGATGGTAGGTCTAATTCAATATCGCCACTAGTTGCAGTAGTAACAGATGGTCGCCATGTGCCGTCACCCCTTTGTTCCCATAATCCTAAAGACAGTTGGCCATCCACTTTACCGCTATTTTCCCAATAAGTCACTATAGTTAAGACGTCTCCTAATTGAGGATATTTTGTTGGAGTAGTGATTTCTCTAGTATATTCACCTGCAAATTCCATAACTCTAAGTGTTGCAACTCTTGGAGAGAGTTCGCTTCCCAGACCTATAATATCATTGCCTGCTTTATCTTTAGAGTTAATCCACAGTGCTATTTGGTCACCTATTTGGAATGAAAGATCAATTAATGAAGTAAAATCAATTCTACCTTGGTATATGCTTACACCTTCTGATGAAGATATAAATGGCAATACTCCTGAGTCCGATGTCCCAATAATTTTTTGACCACCTCGTCTAAATTCCCACGATACCTCTAATGGTCCTTCCATCATCCCTATTTCATCAATAATTGATATTGTAACTAATGAATCACCCATTACATCGGTGCCTATTATAGTAAATGATGAATCAGGATATTTGTCTTGATTAAATAATGCTGAAGGAGAATCACTATCAACAGTAATTAATATGTCAGAGTTAGAAACAGAAATTCCAGATCCTTGGACATTAAGTAATTCAGTAGTAACCTCCATAATTGGATTAAGTGGAGCCCTAGAAGGCAAGGTTAAAGATGCCAAAAAGGAACCATTGGAAGATATTTGCGATAAGGACTTTCTTTCTTCAGTACCATATATTATTGATATTTGAGCCTGAGTGTCCTCACTTGTAGAAGTTATTCTTTGCATAGAACCGGCATAATAAAGTTCCCCAAATACTGAAAATTCATCGCCTTGTTTAAGATATAAATCACTTTCTGAAGATAACGAAATTGGAGATGTTAGGTCAGAAACAATAGAAGGAATTGCTGTAACTTTATTATCTAATTTCCATGAAAGTGCACTCAATACAGGTGATTCGGCAACTGTTATCAAATTATCATCGATCGTTACCCTAGGTTTACAATCAGAAGTATTATCATCCCAAGGGAAATCCCAAGATAATTTAAAGCTTAATTTTAATTTAGTCACGGAATCGGTAATTTTTTCTGTTTGGACCCCAACTGGAATAGTCATACTTTCATCAGGAGTCCACAATATTCCGGACCAAGGTTCAAATGTAAATAATCCTAAATTTGTACCATATCCACAGAGCATAATTGTTATATTATCCAAAGTTATTAATCCATTAACATCATCAATTTGTACGGAGAATGTATGTATTATATCTGGCAATAAATAGTAGTCGACATTGTCCAATGTCCGTCTATCTAAATCAAAGGCGGAATTTCGCCCTTGCCCTAGGCCTATGCTATCTCCTGCAAATTCCGTAGGTCCGTCTACAGCTATTACGACACTGGCCCATGAGTTTTCTTCGCCAGGGCCTCCTCCAGTACCTCCTTCTTGATAGGTTAAACCTGCCCAATCTGTGCCTTCTACATACAAATGTATCGGTTCATTATCTAATGTTGAAACATCAATACCGCTAAATTGTACTTGTTGTTCACCCGTCAACCCAGGAGTTAATGGCTGCAATTGTGATTGATATTCATCAACAGATGCAGTTCCATCTCCATTTATATCGTCAATTCCAGTTCTCCAATATTTTAGAGTTATAGAGTCTCCACGTGCTTGCTCTTCACTGACTGTAATGTACGCCCTAAATGGAGACGTTGGGTCACTAACCATCCCATCGGCATATTGTAATCCAATTGGCGTATTTACGTGTAATTGACCAGCAACAGGAGGAGAAGTGTCCACAATTATTTCTATTGGCGTAGGTTGGCCAGTAACATCTTCTGCACCATTTGCCCCACCATTAGGCCCTATAGAAAGTATAATTGGAGAAACGGAAAGTATGGACGTTTCTGCAGGTGCTATCACAGTCCCATAAAAAGATCCTTCATCCCCTGTTTCGAGAGAAAATATTTCTCCAGAGATGTTTAAACCAATAGAGAAATCAGTAGAAAGAGGTTGGTGACTGGAAGAATCTTGAAATCTGACATTTCCAGAAATATTTAAAATTCCACCTTCCAATATTGGAAAAGGATATAATAAATTATCATAAATATTGGAAATAAGTCTACCTTCATTATCAAAAATATTAAAATTATCAACTTGGATATCATTTTCTACAGCTTGTGAACCAGATTTGCCACTTTGAGCTTGTGCAGGCCAAATTGTTTCACCTTCGTCATCATTGGCCCTTGCTGTCCAAATAATATCATCAACATCATCCCAATACCAAGAAATATCAAATATCCAATGTACAATAATTTCTTCATATCCATCAGATGACATAATTTTTTCAATATAACTGGAATATGGATCAAATATGACTTTATTAGAACCAGAAGTTTGACTGAATATATTTGCAGAAGTACCTCCTCCCCACAATCCGTCTGCACCATTCACAACTTTAAAGAAAATATTATTGCCATCTGATGCCATCCCCTCTAGCGTTATTTCAGATAATTCTGAATTATCATAAAGATGATGATGAGATGTAACTATCTCAATTGATTCTCCATTGGGATAGAAAGTATTTGGAACTGAAAAGTCATTATTAGTAATTATAAAGTCATATAAGATATTTCCATCTATAGAAATTGATCCAATATCGGCTGAAAACGTAACAGGTACATCAACCTCTTCGAAATCTTGATTATTGGCCATCATAGAATCATGATATGTTGAAATCATATTTCCTAATCCTGACACATTTTCAAATATTGAATACCCTATTCCTAATCCTGATATAGAGATAGTTTGTGCTACATTTGAATCTACTTCAACAGGTATTTCTTTCCAATCTCTCCCCGTTTCTAAGTCTGTATGAGTATGACTTGTAAGTACAATTCCAGATATTTGAGAAGGATTAAGGATATTATAAAATATATCATTATTTGGAGATATAGTTTGAGAAGAACCAGCAATAGAAAGAGTTACAGAACTATCGAAACCATCGGCATCCGAAGATATAGAAATTATTCCTGAATTAACATAAGCTACTGATGGAATTTTAAACAATAGAGTCTGAGGATTTATTCCATCTAAGTTTATTATTTTACTAGTAATTATGCCTTCTTGAGTATCATCAGAGAAAGTGGATTGCCACCCATAATGGCCGTAAGAATCACCTTGCATAAATGACCATTCGGGAGATCCATCATTCAATACATCAATCACTGGATTTAGAGCAGGTGCTGCAAATATTATGGATATTACCAATCTATCAATCCAAGCATTCGTAGGAAGGCTTACTGATAATCCAAAACCAGGTTGAGGAGTTACAAATGATACTCCTCCGCCTTTTGAGGCGGAACCAAGAGATGAGCCAAAATTATTTAACACATTTATAGTAACTCCGCTAGATAAGTTGCCGCCGATATTTAATGCCTTTATTGGCCTAGAAGATGGGATAAAGTCAGAAATTAGAGTTCCTGCAATACTGGTTGCATTCAATATCCCATTGACTACCTCAACACCGGAACTAAATTCCCATCCATTTCCACCTGAATCAGAATTAAGAAACCTTTTTCCTCCAATACTAATTTTCTTTATTGATGGTGTCGATTCCATATCAGAAGTAAAAAGATTTACTTGTAGTTTTAATTGTGTATGTAGACCAGAGTCAATAGCTGCTAATGAAATAGGGAATGAAATATTTGAGAAACCTGAAATTATTTGCCCTGAAGAATAATCAATAATAGAACCAGTAACTGTAGTTTGATCAGGTATTATTGCATCTAAATCAATTATTCCACTATTGAATTGATTAACGTCAGAGATAGAAAATGATGGACTCAGCCAACTTCCAGGATTACCATAGTTTGATATTTTTACGCCAGCGTTATCAATAAACCAACCGCCATATGTAAGGTATGAATCAGAACCCATGGAGAACTTAAATTGAACAGTATCGCCTTGATAATTTAGTAAGCTAGCCTGCATACTCTTCATACCTCCCGTTGCTGATGATTGAGAAGCAAATGTATCATGCCCATACAAATTATTATAATTATAACTGACTTGACTATCATACCAGTTTCCTGGGTCAAAATGTTGCCAAGAAGCTCCATTTACCTTGATGAAAACAGCACCACCGTCCCAATTTGGTTCCATTGCGGCCCAATGATCAAATAACAGAAATGCATTCCCATTCATAGGGATTTCATACTCAGGAGATATCAGTCTTGCTTCTTGAATATTACCTAAATAATTTCCAGATATCCCTACGCCATAAACGTAAGGAAACGACGCTGCGCCACTAGGCCCAGAGTTAGTACCAATTTTATTTAAAGTCCACTTACATGTATCTGTAGAGCAACTTCCTGATGACATAGTATTGGTCCTCGTCCAACCCGGAGAATCTGAAACTGAAGGCGAGCTAGCAGTTGAGTCTTCGAAGCTAAAGGAAGATTGTTGTTGACCTCTGTCTAGATAATAGTGGCTCCAGTCATCTGATCCAGTACCGATTGCAGAGTGAGACATCGAAGAAGAAGTTTCGAGATCATCCAAGAAAAGATTTGATCCAGTATAATCAACAACTCTTATTTCATCAACCGTAAGCCCTTCCCTAGAATCTAGATTTCCTCCATAATCTGTATAAGTGTTAGTATCTACAACTATCCTAAAATAAACTACTTGTTGATTATGAAATGAATTTGGTATTTCTAGTGAAATAGTTCGTAAACGACCACTCTGATCCCCATATTCCGACCCATCAGCATCGGAATATCCTGTCCCAGGGATTGCTCCACTACGGGCTGCACATCCCGAAGTTGTAGATGGATTCGTAGAAGATATATCGAACCATGAGATTTGATTTAGTGATACTTCGACGCATGCATTATCATTCGCTGCACCTTCTAAGTCCCACTCCATATCAATTTCAATTTTAGAAGTAGAATTTGAACCTGATAAATCAATTATTCTTTCTAATGAACCATATGCATCATTAGAATAGTAACAAGAAGATGCTGTTTGTGTATAACAACCATGATGCCAGGCCCCATAATTAACACCATCATTATTAAATCGAATATTATCAATAAACCATCCTGGACGTTCGTTTTCAGCATCTGGATGAGTCCATACATGGAATCTAAATTGTATATTATCTGATGTCTCATTAACTAATGTAGATAAATCAAATGTAGTAGTAAGCCAACCACTATAAGTCTCAGAAGCAAATACAGGAGTCGCTCCCGACGGTGCTCCTTCTGGAACTGGGGCATCTGTCGATAAAGTACTAGGATATCCAAATTCGGGTGATACATACTCCCAATCACCCCATGCCGCACTATCTTTTACTCGATATTCTACCCAAGCACCATCTCCTCCGCCTGAGGAAGTGCTGTCGAAATGAAACCAGTGATCAAAGGACATGTAATAATTGTTAATATCATCAAAATGTGGCACATTTACTGCAGGAAGTAAGAAAGCGCTATCGGTTCCAGCCGGAAGTGGAGATCCTGGCGTAGTTCCAATTGAAACTACTCCACTAGATGCTGATGAAGGTATAACGCCGTAACTCATATTTTGTTGATTGCCATAAATAGTTCCATTTAAGTCAGTGAAAGTAGTTGCTTCCCATGTTTTAATATTATTGCAAAGATATTCAGTATTTGTAATTTCATCAGTACCAAGATTTCTATTCTCATCATAATCGAGCCCGCTGTAAACAATAAAACCTCCCTCATCGCAATTTGAATTACTATTGCCAATAGGATCTATGTCTAATTCATATTCAAAATATGCTCCAAGTATTGCTGTAATTGATGCCCCTGAACCAGAAGAGTCGCTAATATTAATAGATGGGGTACTAGTATAATTGTAACCTTCATTGGTAATTTCTGCTGAATTTATTACCCCAGTTGATTCCAGAATTGCATCTAAGTTCGCACCACTTCCAGAACCGGTGAATGAGAATAATATTGTATCATCCAAAGTATATCCCAATCCACTATCATTAATTGTTATACTAAGTATTCCTCCATTGCTATCAACAGATGAAATGCTAGCATTCGCATCAGATCCACCACATTGGCAACCTATGGACATTGTATCATTAGTAGAATATCCTGAGCCTCCATTATTAATTGCTATTGAGTCTATTCCGGAACTAATTTGATAGGTGCCAATAAATCCTTCGCCACCTCCTCCATTTGATGAAAGATTACCGCTGTAATAATCGTCACCTCCGGAATTAATTACCAACTCCTGTACGGTATCTTCTTTGGAAAATGTATCGCAGTAATATAAAATTTCAATTATTTCATCATTGTCCAAAGTAACATCAAAATTGTTATCATATCCATGAGATAAAACCTGACCATTTTGCCCCCCGCACTCTGAAATACTTGTTAATGGGCTAAGAGTATATACATGCCTCCATCCAGGAGAATATTTATATTTAGAATTCATAATCACAGAAATATCGCCAACATCAAAACTACTAATGTTAGATCTTGTACCGTCATCCATTAAAGTTAAATGCTGATTTTCATCCATAAAAGTACCAAAAAGTGCACCATCAGAAAAATCTGATTCACTCCATAGAATTCCTGTATCTGTTGAAGTGGCCATAGTTGAATCGGCAACGTGGAGCCAACCATCCATGATAGTAGAATTTCCTGGAAGTTCAAAACCATTCACAGTTAATGAACTGCCATTTGAATTAATATTATTTGATGAATTCCAATTTGAAACTCCTGCATTAGCAAAAGGTGCTAGCATCATTAACAAAACGAGAGTTAAGGCTAGCCTTCTATTGGTGTTATTCATAGTACTCTGCATATAAGGTAGATTATCAAGTTAATTACAAAAAAAGTCAGTAAATGTATTTGAATTGTATGAAAAACAAATTAAAAAAATAATTATTAAGATTAATTCAGTAAATGTGGAGCCACTGGGGAGAATTGAACTCCCGACCTTCCCATTACCAATGGGATGCTATACCCCTAAGCCACAGTGGCGATAAGTCGTGCAACATAAGTGAGATTTTAATCACTACGGATTGTTCGATCTCATTTCAATACGACAAACTCAAAAATAGATACTCATAGGAATGGATGCCTGCCGAGATCGCATAGCCTGGTATTGCGCATGACTGGAAATCATGTGGGATTTTCCCTCGGGAGTTCAAATCTCTCTCTCGGCGCCACAAAATATTCCTTTAAAAGTTCTAAATAATGTACATTTTGTACATGGAACTTAATCAGTAATGAGTATCGGAGAGGCCATGGAGGATGCGATGCCAACGATTTCTAAAGACATAATAGTTGTTAATGAATTAAGGCAAAGTGAAATAAAATTAGGTTATAAATTATCTGAGATTAATGATAATTTTTCCATTCTTGATGAGATAAGGAGAGGTTTAATCTTTCAGGCCACTATTATCAGTAAGAACTGGGGATTAAAGGAACTAACAATAGTCATTCTAGGATTAACAGCTTTCATAATGGGGTCTTGGGACATAGGAATTGGTGAATTATCACAAGGTGGTGATTACAACCGCGTTGGGATTTTTGGAGACAATAGTGGATTCTTACAAATATCTGATTTGACATTAATATTATCACTATTATCCCTCATATGCTGGGCTGGAATAATAATCTCATTATGGTCAGAATATCCAATTATGAGAGAGAATTTAATATATTTATTAATTGGCTCATTTGCTGTCCAATATGGCTACATGAATACTCATGCAAGTAATCCTTACTTCCCATTTGAATTACAATTTTCAGACTTAGGTGGAATAATAATTGGAAACGGGATATTATTATTTTTAGCAATAATAGTAGTTCATAGGGCAGTAAGAGAAACAAGAGATATTCATGTCCAAGAAAGGCATGCTCATCCAGATCCTAGAGTCGTGCAAAAATCTTGGGAAGATCACAGTTTAAAGGCTTGGGACCTAGAAATGTCAATATTTATTATTATGATAAATATTATGGCGTGGGCTGGTTCACATTCTGTTGCAAGTAGGATGAACTTGGAATCAGAAAATCTCAATTATTTGCTTATTTTTTTGTATATCGTATCCGGAATCATATCAGTCTTGATGTTATTAGTCATAATTTGGTTTCCGCACTTCATGTTGGGAGACGCAGAAGAGAGAATACAATCAGTAAGAGCAAGGGAAGTAGCAGGAGATAATATAGAGTTACAACCCATCATTAGCCAAGGACTATGTCCAATATGCGATGTTGAAACTGCTGCTAAGAAATTTTCATCAGGGATTATTGAAGTCCCCTGTCAAGAAATAGATTGCGACGGAAAGGGACGAATTGGCAGTGAATGTGAAAAATGTAAAGTTAAATTACCAACTAGATTAAAATGTAGAAGTTGTAATTCAAATACTCCAATAGATAGTCATTTTGGAAATCAAGAAATTTGGTAATAATTATCATTAAAAGAGATGTGAAAACATGGAAAATGAGGATTCTGAAAATATTTTTAAGGATGTTATAAGAGGTTCTCAATATGAAAAAGATGATGATTCAGCAG
Source organism: Euryarchaeota archaeon UBA557 (assembly GCA_002503285.1). GTDB lineage: Archaea > Thermoplasmatota > Poseidoniia > Poseidoniales > Thalassarchaeaceae > MGIIb-O3. The sequence goes on along the minus strand of DARI01000023.1, from coordinate 14,782 downwards.
TTTATTTCATCTCGATTGCAGTTACATTATTGATTTCTTTTCTTTTAATTTCAGTATCATTTTTATATCTATGGCCAAGTATTGAGGAAATTAGTTCTCAGGGCCCTTCTGGAGCTCTGATAATATGGGAGGATGAATATAGAGAGATCACGGGAATTAATAATGTTGAATATCTAGATGGTTCTGGAATTACACTCTGCATAGTAGATTCAGGGATAGATATGAATCATCCCGGATTAGAAGGTCTAAAATTAGAAAAATGGAGTGATTTCGTTAATCAAATTGAAGACCCATATGATGATGAAGGGCATGGTACGGCAATGGCAGGAATAATAGTTGCTAAAAATGGATTAAAGGGCAATGCACAAGGTGTCACTTTATTAGTTGCTAAAGCTATCGACAAAGATGGGACAGGGACAGATCAAATTATTTCACAATCTGTAGACTGGTGTGTTGAAAATGGTGCTCATATAATTTCATTAAGTTTGGGAGGTGAACAAGGATTTGGGGCCGGGATATTCACTACTGATGCATTAGAACAATCTGTTGAAAATGCTTTAGACTTAGGAGTTTTCATAGTGGCGGCTGCAGGAAATGACGGCGAAAATGACGACGGAGATGTCGAATCACCTGGTTCTGTAGGAGATGTTATCTGCGTAGGAGGAATAACTAGGGATGGAGACATATGGAAAGGAAGTTCAATAGGAGATAATGACGGTAGATTCTTTCCAAACCCCATATTTCCAAGAAGTAACCCAGATAAAAAGCCTGAGATAGTTGCACCTAGTCAAGAAGTTCCCATACTAATGGCAAGCGGAGTTGGAAATAATAATTGGTGGGGATGGTCCAGTGGAACATCTGCTGCAACGGCATGGGTATCTGGATCATTGTCATTATTATTGGAAGAATATCCTGAATTACAAAGGCAAAATAATGATGGAAGGGAATCAATAGAAGAAGTTAAAAATCTATTATCGCAAACCTCTCAAATGAAAGATAATCAGACTGAACATGATGATTATTACGGATATGGAATAATGAGAATAGATTTAATGATAAATTCTAAAAAATAAAATAACTATTTTATCTGAATTACAATTTAAGATGATCGCCGAAGTACAACAAGCGTCCCACCGGTTAGCTCAACAAAACTCAATGAATTATTCAAACTAAAGTCCTTTACTGCGCTTATCCACTTGTTGAATCTAGAAACTTTTTCTTGAGCTTTGCTCATTTCTTTACCACTTTCTAATTCTCCAACATCTCCTGTTGGAACCTCTGGCTCTTTAATGATTATTATTCCTCCAGGTGAAAGTAAGTTAAATGATGATGTGAGAGCATCAATCCTTTCATCTTCTGGTAAATCTATTATGATTAAATCTACTGGAAGAGGGATTGATAAAAATGGTGCATTGTCAGTAGATGCAGCGTTGGCAGCTAACCATGAAGAGCTTTCTGCAACTATTTCTGGCCATTTATTTACAATTACTTTTGACCAAGAATCCGCATCATATCTACTTATAAGTCGATTTAAAATAATTCCAAATTTTCCACCTTCTTCAATAATTGTAAATGAATCTGGTTTTTTAATAATATTATTTTCAATATTATCTGAACACCACAAATCAAATAGCCATGCAGAAAGATGTCCTATCCCTCCCCCTACTAGAATCACATTCTTTGCAGGAATTCTAGAACAAATATCTCTAATTCTTGATCTTATAGTTCTAGATAAAGGTCTAAGGCCCATATGTATCATTTGATCTCCAATATTTGAAGCAACCTCGGGCTCATCAATTCCCCTAGTTTCATCTTCTGAAAGAAGTCTCAAAAACATCTCCTTTTCGGACATTTGGGGTAAACCCGAACTTCCTCCGGTTCGCTCCATATTGTCCGCTAGTAAGTCAACTATTCAATTATCACTATTGGATGGTTTGAATAGAAGTTAGTTGTGCGCGACAAATATGGCTTCGCACTACGATGATGATGAAGTATCTGATGCCGCAAATTGTCCAATGTGTTTAGAGATGACTGAACATGACGTGTTGAAACGTATAAGAAAGGGCAAAGGAGAAGACATTCTTGCAAGATGTTTGGAATGTAATGATGTACATTTAATTGAATTGAGGCCGCCTGCACCTATTTTTCTCAATACTACCTTTTCTGAGGGTAAAATTAGCAAATCCGGAATCATAGAAGTAGATAGTGATGAGATAATTGCTGTTGGAGATATATTTCAACATGAAGGTGCAGACTGGGAAGTGACAAGAATTGATGATAAAATATCAAAACCGGAAAAGAAAATGGTGGCTTCAGAAATTTATGCAATGTGGGTAATAAGAACGGATAAAAAGATAATAAAAATAACTTTGACAGATGATGATTATAGTACTAGTTCTACCATAGAATCTAGTCCCGATAAAGTATTTTCGTGTGGCACGATATTGGAAATTAATGGACAAAAGTGGAGAATAAGAGCAATACACACTGGCCAAGGGCGTACTTTAAGAGGTAAAAGGGTAGCATCTGAAATAAAAAGAATGTATTTGCATTCGCCACGGACCCCTACCTACGATTAGTCCACGGCAATAGGAATGCCTTAGTAACATGCATAGCAATTTCTGGATTTTCTCTTAATCTTCTCATACTATACTCGTACCAACGAGATCCATATGGGACGTATACTCTGGTCAAATGTCCCTCTTTTGCCAACTTTCGTCTTTCGTCACCGCGAACACCTAATAAAAATTGAAATTCATATCCATTACCCTTTCCAGGTAATTTAATACCTGCATTTTTCCTTGGGTCAATAAGTTCTGGGCCCATGCCGTGTTTTTTTAAAGAGTCAAGTGAGTATGCAATAATATCATCATCATGAGATGCAATGGCAGTATAAGCTCCATTTTCGAGCATAAGATCTATACACTTTATTACTGAATCAACGATTTCTTTATGATTGGTGTAAGCTATATCATTGGATTCCAAATATATTCCCTTACAAATTCTAAAGTCGGAATTTTTTAATGTCATAGAACAGATTTTTTCTATATCATTTTCAGTTCTGAACAATCTACCTTGTAGTACAGTCCCTACATTATTAAGTCCTTTTTTATGCATTTCATATACTAAATCAATTGTAGATTGTGTAACCCTATTATCTTCCATATCTAATCTGACAAAAATATTATTTTTTGATGCTTTTAGTAAGATTTTAGTAAGATTTTTAGATGTTTCTGCACCATCAATCAACAAACCTAATGCAGTTGGTTTGATTGAAATATTAGCATCTATATCATTATCAATAATTGCATCCAAAAGAGCGTTATATTCATTCATGAAATAAGAAGCTTCGGACATGTTTTTTATTTCTTCTCCTAGTACATCAATTGTAAAGCAGGTATTATTTGACCGTAATTTTTTGATAACGCTCATGGCTTGATCAATATTTTCACCTGCAACATACCTTTTAGAAATCCAACGGACAATAAAACGTGGTACAAAAGGAAGAAGAGCTACAATGGGACGTCCCAAGATACTCATGATTCATCTCCAATGATAGATGAACTTTTATTCTTGCGTAACATGAGTATTTGTTTGCCCCTATACACAGGAATATTGCGGTTTTCTAAATATGCAATTATTGCATTCCTTTGCCATCCTTTGAATGATTTACGATCTAAATGAACAAAAATTCTACCTCCGGGAAATGCAATTTTTGTTGCTTCAATAGTTTTTTCTAATGGGTGGTGCCATGAAACTGCATTATTATTTTCTTTATATTCAACATCAAACAAAAGTGAATAATTTGCTAATATATGGCCTAGCCAAACATCTGAATTAGTTATAATTGACTTATGTCTTGGGGCATAATGTCCACCTCCTAAGCATATCATGACATCTCCTTCTCCTTTCCAAGACCCTAATGCATTGGTACCTTCTAAACCTAGGCATTTAAAAATGGTCAAAACCCAAATATCTGCTAAATCTTTACGATTCCATTCTTCCTTGGTTGAACCTATCTCCAGGTATAAAGTAGGCCTGGTTAAAAATGGCCCATGATGAGTAGTTTCCAATGTAATATCAAAAGAGTCATGTAAATTCATTTCTTCTGCAATCATCAATAGGTTTTTGAATAAGCTAGCAAATCTAGGAGAGGGGGGTACAACTTCGCCATTTATTCCTCCTGAATGGCCTTTTTCTCCATATGGAGTTACTCCAGGAAGGCCAATAGCATGTATCGTCAAGGCTGGTATTTCAGATTTTGAAACATGCTTTGATAGAACCAGTATTTCTTTAACATCAGTTTTCATTTCTTTTTCATGTATAAGATCAATATTATCTGCAAAAATATGATTTAGATTATCAATTAATAATATGTGAACATCACATTTACTATGCTTATAGATGGTCCCATAATACATTTTAATTGGGTTTGACCATCCATCTTTAACAATTAATTGATTATATAAATTTAGAGATGCTTGATCTTTTGATGAGCACAATAGTAACGAGACCATGATACTCCAATGGCATTGAGATTTCAAACTTGGCGGAAACACATTCAAGGACGTGGTGCGAATCGAGCAATATGATTAACATCCAATTGGGCTTCACTCCCTCTAAAGTCAATAGGAATAATACCAAATTAGTCATTATAGGAAATTCTGGTGAATTGATTAAATTGGACCTTGAATTTAATAAAATTGATGAAATGGCAAAGCCATTTCCTACGCCTGTAGTGACTGGAGTAATTTTTGAAGATATATGGGTTGGGATTTGGATGGATAGAGAATTGAAAGATTCCAGAATTGCTGCATTGCCTCTCGAAAAAAATTGGGGCGATGGGATCGGAAGGGATGAATTAAGATTAAATTCATCGGATGATCCTAAAATAATCCCAAACTCTGCCATATGGCAAAAAATTCTAACATCTGAACCCATGGCATTGAATAAAATAGATGAAAATATTATATTTGCATTAATGAATAAGGGAATATATATGATAGATAAAAATGGAATGGAAATTTGGAGAGAACATTACCCAACATGGCCAGAAATTGGAATTAAACAAGACAGGAATCCAATAGTGAAAATAATTAAGGGTGAATCAGGAATTGTAATTTGGTCAGCCGCTGGAGGCATATTGGAATTAGATGAAGGAAGAAATTTAAAGAGAAAAATAATAATTCAGTTAAAGGATAAAATAACTGATGTTAGATACCATAAAGATGGTGGTTGGTTCTTAATGATGCATGGAAAATCCATAGCATTAATTAAGAATTTAGATGATACTCCATTAATATTCAGAACTCCGGGGCCAGTGATGGACGCATACTTCTCCGAAAATGAATGGAATTGGACAGGATGGAGGCATGATGGTAAAATTAAAATTTCAGCAGAAGGAGTAATTGAACAGTATTCAGACAAGCATAGAGAAAATATTGGAATCCACATATTTGATAATAAAGTTATCAATAACGATGGGGAATGGGAAAACTATTCGTCTTGATCTAAACCGCGATATTTCTTTGGAGGATTTGAATAACCGCATTTACCGCAAACCTTGCGATCACTGTGGACTCCCAAAAATACTCCTGGCCCACACTCTGGACAAAATTCTCCCTTACGGACCAAAGAATCTCCTTCAATTGAATATTTTGAATGTTTAGCTTGGGGATTAGGACTTCCATCAGACATTATTAATTGCCTCCCGTAGATTCTTCTGGAACCTTATGTCGAGTTTTGATATAATCTGGTTCAATGCTTGTACTCTCTTCTGAAGCATAAATAAGTGCTAATCCAGATGTCTGAGGCATTCCAAATCTAGTATTTACATTTTTGATATAAACTAATTCTTTCTTTGAGCCTGGTTCTAATTTCAATACTAAACTTATCATTTCAGACAATGATGGCGTTGGCTCACTATCATGATTCAAAGTGAACTCTATTTCTACCCTATTTAGTAGTGCATTTTCTTTTCTATTAATTATTTCCAAATCATCATCTCCTAACGAATATTAACCTTTAATGCATAGTTTCCTGGGGTGGAAACATTTAATCTTTTTGCGATTTCAGATCGAGTTGGATGTAAAATTACAACAAATCCTTGCCAATCAGTAGTTACTGGAGCATTTGGACAATGATGACATTGTCCTACTCCGTCATCTAATATCCTATTACATTCTCCGCATGCAAATGGCACTTTAACCATATTAATCACTCTCTGATAGCCAATCGAAGCATCCAAGTCCATCCATCTTGCAGTTCAGGCCAATTTTACTTGAACGTGGGTCATTTTGATTAATTGCTTTAGAAACAATTCTTGACCTAACGAATGACCCTTCAGTAAGTGATTTACCTGTTTGGGCGCCTTCAATACGACGAATACCTAAATTAACTTGAATAGGTTCATCTAGAATCTGAGATTTGTGTAATAATGCTTCTATTGGACCTATCCTTACGAATGCTCCATACTCCGAAACTTCTGATACGGCACCATCGACAACTTCATTGTTCTCCATTGTGAATACTAATGCAGTAAATCTAACACTTTGATATATGGCTCCATCACCATGGATTATTTTTCCCCTGCCTACTGTTTCATGATTGAAAGTAACTAAAGTATATCTTTCATTCTCATCGAATCGGCCTTCGAACGCTTCATGAGCCAGTTCATCGATATGCTCTTCTAATTTACGTCCACGGCGAATGTATTCTGCTGGGATACGTATAGTATCTTCTCTTGTTACAAGTCTGTACATTTTCTAAACCTCCAACTTAGTCACTCAACTAGATTTAAGCCAATAGGACAGAGGAAAATCCTCTCGTCCCTCATTAGCTATGCCTCTAGAGGAGAGGTTGGTAGAGTCTGCGACTGGCACATATCGTATAAGCACAACGGATGATATAATATTTTGATATTCTCAATAACATGCATAGACCGTACTGCTATCAGTCCAATTAGTGCGAATGTTCAAGAAGATTCGGAAGCCCATATGAATCCTGTGAGGGTCGGAAGTACACATGACCATTTTAGAAATATCTGTAAAACGATAGTTATTGCTTTGGTTATGCTATTAGTAAGCTTGGCACCTTTAATAAATTCAAATGAATTTAGTATTACGATTGTAGAGAAATTCAATACTTCAGACAATTCGGTAGAAGTGTGGTCGGATGGAGGTCAGGCATGGCCGCAATTCGGTAGAACGGGAGATAGATTAGGAGATGTACCAGTTCACGGCCCTGAAGGGGGGGCAGGGCTTGGACATCCCAGTAATGCATCAGAATTACTATCAATAGTAGATCCAAAAATTAACTGGGAATATGGAAATTATGAAATTGGAACTGATGCCCTTGCTACACCCATTGCAAATCTTGAAAATTCAATAACTAAAGACATTGAAGCTAATCAAAGATGTGGAGAGGAGTCATTATTCATAATAATAATTCAAACTGATGAAGTATCTGGGACCGAACACAGTTTTTTGAGGATTATTGAAGGCGAAGATGCTGATTTGGCATGGCAAGTTGATTTGGGAGCAACTGATAAAATAAAATCTTCACCAGTTATAGTAGATATTGACAATGATGGAAAACAAGAAATTATTGTTACATATGATGCTGGAGGATCATTATTTGTTGAAGCTTGGTCGCCAAGACTTTCTTGCTCAGTAACCGGCTGGGCCGCAGGCAGTCATTCGTCTGAAATTCTTTGGACTTGGAGTGATGAAACATTGCAAATTGGCAGTGATGAAGGACCATATGTTAGCAATATTTTGGGAAATCATAGACCTACAACTCAGCCATTATTAGCCGATTTAGATTTAGATGGAGATGCTGAACTAGTCTTGACATTGATTGATAAAATAACGGATGATCCTGTAGTATTAGCATTACCCTTGCCAGCAAATATTGCACCTAACCCGCTTTGGCAGGTTAGCCTAGATAAAGGCAGTCACCCATCGGATCCTGCTTTTGCACAAACTGATGATTCTACTGCATACATTCTACTTACAACAATTGAAGCAAACAGTGGAGGGATGTGGATTTGGAAAATAGAATCAGATACCGGAGATTCTAGTTGGGACGGAGGATTAAGTATGAATAATATTGATGGTGACAATGATGTTCCTCATATTCGATTACCTGGTCCAATAATTGCCAATTTAGATTCTGACAGCGTTCCAGAAATGATAATTACCATACCAACTGATGCAGATGGCTCAGCCAGTGCTGATGGTGCAGAATATCGAGGCTTAGAAATCAGTGATGGAGAAGAATTGTGGAGTTTTAATTCTGTAAATGGATATGCTGATGCGCCACCTACTGCCATCGATACAGATAATGACAGCATACACGACAGAGTATGCTGGATAACATGGTGGCAAACGACGACCGCAAGGCATGGCGAAGTAGGATGTCATGATGTTAGTGGAACATTTCCATACCAAGTTTGGAATAGAGATTTAGAACAAAGTAGTGGAACTCCCAATGACGAAATTGCAGTAGCTGCAGTAAGTTGGATGGACATTGACGGGCAGAGTGAACAAGAAATTATAGTAGCATATGGCAGGACATTATGGGCATTTGATGGCGAAGAAGGTACATCTTCATCGATTAATTCAGAATGGGCTAATCAGTTAGAATTGAGTAATAGAGTATGGTCAACTCCTTCTTTGGCTGACTTAGATGGTGATGCAACATTAGATATCGCGATTGGAAATATCGTAATATCCACAGGGATGCCTGATGTTAGACCATTAACTGACAATAGAAGTATAGAATTTAACCCAAACGCCCCTGATCCTGGCGAAATAGTTACCATTACTGCTTTCTTTGAAAATTCGGGTACTGAAATAACGGAAGAAGGCGTTGATGCCATCCTTTATGCAGATGGAGAAGAAATTGGAAGGCATAGGTCGGGAAATTTACAACCCATAGACCCTACAGGCCCTGGTTCATTTGCTAGTTTTGAAGTCGAATGGTCTGGAGATCTGGGAGAACATATTTTTGAATTAAGGTTGGACCCTTACAAGAATATAACTCAAACTCGCTATGATAATGATTTTCAAATAAAAACTCTGTCCATAATTCCTACATATAATGCCTCATTTGAGATTTCTACTGATCCAATTAGAGTAAATCCTGGAGAAAGTAATATCGTAAGTCCGACTATAAGATCAAATGGTAGGTTATCAGGAATATGGAGTATCGCCATAGATTCAACTAATTTACCCCAAGGATGGAGTTGGAATACGGCGTCAGGAACAGAATTACAAAATGTAGAAATTGACGTAGGAGGTACTTGGAAGCCTGAAATAAATGTTAATGCACCTAATGATGCATTGGGCTCTGACTCAGGTTACCTTATACTGAAATTATCGCTAGATCAAGATAATAATATTAGTGTAGAGTCAACTATTGCCATAGAGGCTAATAGAACTAGAGGGTTGTCTCTGAGAGGGCCTGATGGAACAGCCTTAAGTCAAGGATATGGGTTATTAGGAGAATATGCGTCAACTTGGATAATTATTGAAAATGTAGGAAATGCATTAGAGAATCAAATTTCAATTTCGTGGGATAATACAAATTGGGGCTCAGATTTAAAATTATTTAATTCCGAAGGAGAAGAAGAAGCTGCATTGATATTGAATCCTGGAGAATCTAAAGAAATGACAGCAAATATAATTGTGCCTAGTAATGTAGAATATGGGGAAATAGTAAATACTCCTTTGATAATGTGCGTAGGCAATAACGAAGAAGAAATTTGTCAAACAATAATATTAACATTTATCGCATCCAGAGTGACAGTAGAAATAAATCATTTAAGATCAGTTCCTACAGAAGAATTAGAGTGGACAATAACTGCCGATATTCCCAACAATGAAGGACATCTAAATTGGTCGTTGAATGAAATGGGAATGCTATTAAATGGATGGAATTGGAATTATTCTGGACAAGTATCATCAAATAATGAAAATATAACTATTCAGGGCGAGCCGGGGTCCAGAAGCATCGGAAAAATTATGCTTAATATGCCCCATAATTCACCTCCAATGTATCATTTATTTAGTGAATCTGGTATTTCATCTGGCGTTACCCTCAGATTTTCATTGGAAGTTTTACAAATTTACAGTGCATCATTGACAATATCATCTCCAACTGATGTTCCGAGTTACATAGATATAAATGAAGAAAAGTTAGTTATTTTAAGGCTAGAAAATCAAGGAAATGGTGAAGATTCATTTGAAATGTCCCATAAAGTATTATTTGATCAGAATCTTACTTCAGATCCTGGCATAATTGTTACGTTTTCAAATAATCCATTAACTCTAGAGGCAGGTAGCCTGAGGTCAATTCCCATTACGATATTGTTCCCCCCTTCAACTCCTGCTAGAGTCAATATCAACATAGAGATAATAATGAAATCAATAGGGGACCCTTTAATCCAAGATTCAAAGTTAATCGTAACTCAAGCCAAGCAAGATCATTTGTGGTCCATAGATGCACGAATTAATGGAGATGAAATGATTAGTAATGAATATGGCATCGATCCAGGCAATACAATTGAAGTAAATGTGAGTGCCCGTAATTTAGGAAATATGATTGATGATATAAAATTAGTTTCCTCAATAGAATTAAATCTCATTAGTGGAGATTCGAGCATTGGTTGGATTGTATCAGATGATTCAAGAAATGAGGTCCCAGTGAATGATACTATTGAAATGAAAATATATGTTGAAATCCCACAACAGGCACTGGTTGGTTCAATGATGGATGTGATGGTCTATGCAATATCAAATGAAGAGGAAGTAGGAAGTTTTTCTTTCCAAGTTGGAGTAAACCATATCCCAGCATGGAATGTAATGGCGAGTGATGCCAATTTAGAGATAGCAGAAAACGGATCTCAAGTAGAGTTAACAATAGTCCAGCTTGGAAATATGGAATCTAGACCTTATGTTTCGGTCTGGATTGTAGGTGAAAATGGGTGGGAAGTAGTAGCACCTTTTGATTTACCAATAATTTTACCCGGGAGTTACGCTCAATTGATTTTAAATATTACCGCTCCTGAAACAGCCCTTTATGGAAAATCTGTTGAATTACATGTCAGAATAAGAGAAGGAGATTCAAGTGCAACATCTGAGATCACATTACCAATTAGGATTGCGGCAACATATAATTTTTCTATGGTTGACCATGATTCTTGGATTTTATCATCATCAGGAGGATATCCCCTTGTTTCTTTAAAAAATCATGGAAATTCTCCGACAACAATAACATTACAATTACTTAGTTTACCCCAGGGGTGGGAAGTTTATGGCCCAGATAAAATTGTTTTATCATCTAATGAACAATTGGGATTGCCATTAAAATTAATTCCTTCAGACGATTGGAATGGAGACGTAAAGACAATTAGAATATTAGCATATGATGGAAGAGGCAATCAAGAAGAAATCTTCTTAGACACCAAATTTAGTAAATTTTCATGGAGTAATTCTCCTTTTATAAATTCATATTTGGGCGATAGCGTGGAAATGAAAATTAATGGAATAATAGAAGATCAAGATATAATCAAAGATAATCAAGGAAATATATTACAATGGACAGAGTTGGGAATCATATTTCCTTCCAAGATAAATGGAATTGACTTTGGCAATTTATCGATTAATGATGATGATAAATTACAATATATATTAAATTCATATCAGATAAACTCTAGATCAACAGATTGCTCAATAACAGGAGTTGTTGGAAATATTAATTCCTCATGTACCATAGCACCTGGAAACAATACTTTTTCATATACTATTATGCTTACAGATGATAAAGGAAAACTAATAGATCTAAAATTGGGCTCATCAAATAATATTGAAAATGAGATAATGATTAATTTAACTGCAGAAAATTGGAATCCTGAGCCAGGAGTGAGAACTCTGAAAATTAGGATATTAGATTCCAAAGGTTTTGAAATCGATAAATTTGAAAAAGATTTCGACATCAGAAAAACCAATTGGAATATTGGCTTGACGTCCATTGATTTAATTGGAACAGGAAATAATCAGATCGTTGAGATAACTGCTGAGAGATATGGGCACAGTCAACTATTAGAAGCAGATTGTAAAATAAATCTAAAAGTTGACGGCTATGAATCTACAAAAAAGATTGATATGAGCACCCGAGTCATACTTACTCCAAAAACTAAATTCGATAGGCCTATTGAAATTCCCGATGGATCTGAAGTTGTTGTCACAATTGGTTGTGCGTTCCCTTGGGATATTGATTCAAATCAAGCAGATAATGAGATAAGAAAGGTACTTAATGGAGGATTAATTGATGATAAAAGAAATATAATTACGTCTTTGAGTTTAATTACTGCATTTACTATAATAATATTATTTGGTGCTGGAGCATGGTTGCTTAAAAATCGTAAAGAAATGAAAGAATTTGAAGAGATGACTCAAAATGCAATAAAAAATAGAATTTTATTGAATAAAGAGTCCAAAGAAGTAATTTCTAATATCAAGATAGATGAAACTGAGCAAGATAAAATTGAGATAAAACCAACTGTCGATCAGGAGGAAACATTTCAACAAATATCTAACATAAAAGAAGATATAAAGGACGATGTAAATGAAGATGAAATGTTGGATGATTTCGAACGTAGGTTGAAGCGCATCCGTCGGGACGAGTAGAAAGAGATGATGTCATGAATAAGAACATACAACCGAGTGCATTCTATACATTTGACCCAACCAAGTTAGACATAGAGACCGTCATAAAGCCAATTGAGATGAGTTTTAAAGGTGAACATGAGGAATTAATAGCATTAGTTAGTAATATTAAGTCATTTCCTAAACTTCAAAAAAGTAAGGCTCCAAAAATGGATAAAGCAACAATTCTTTTTATTTCAGTGATGGATTGGCAACCAGATGGAGGTGCACCCATACCTTTAGATAAAAATAATATAAAAGAGAGGATTGGTAGATTTCCTACTCCTGATGGCAATGCAATAAAATATCTACTAACTTACACATCCCAAGAAGATCATGAAAGCAGATTACATGAGTTGCTGTATAAACTCATGAATGGTTTATCAGAAGAAGATTTTGGCCTAAAGGGATATGATAAGGGAATCGCAGGACTAGAAATGATGGGATGGTTGAATTATGCTGAAGTGGGCGAGTTAAAAATAATCATCCAGAAGGGTAAATGGATAGTCTCTGCAGATGAGCCTTATGATGGAGGAATTCAAGAGATATTCAAGAATTTAGTTAAGTTATTAAAGTCAGCTGAAAGACGTGAATGTGGCATTTTAATGAGGAAACATTCATGATGCTAAAACTTATTACCTGTTAATCTTTCAAACATATCGGCATATAACTTAGAAGTTGAAGAAATAATCTTATCCGGTAGCTCAGGTATTGGAGGATCAATAGCACCAGTTTCTCTAGCTTTGTAAAGAGCATCATGGTGCCCGGATTCAAGGTAATATTGACGTACTGATTCTTTTGATAATTGAATTATTTGTCCTTTATCATATGCATCTGCATCCCACCATCTATCTTCATCCAAAGTTCCGAAGGAATCAACTAATACTGGCTCCCTATTTTTCCCTAAAGCGAATTCTTTTTTACCATCAACATGAATTAATCCTCTAGAAAGGGCTTCTTTGTTAATTATTTCATCAATTTTTATAACAATTTCCATTATACTATCGAATTCATCATCAGATATATTGGAGATAGATAATGCCTCTTCCCTAGTTAATAATCTGTCAAATTTTTCGAATTTAGTAGATACTTCAAGGTAAGGGCGATTTAATTTAATTCCCTCATATAACTCCATTCCTGGGTCGAAACCAAACTCTTCTGAACCTACATCGCCTCGCTGATATCTCCTCCAACCAGAACCAGCTAAATAATGTCGACATATGACCTCTAAGGGTACAAATACATTTTCAGCATCCCTTGGAATCGCACCTGGTTCCTTAATTACCTCGAATTTTCTAGCTATGATTCTATCAGGCGCATTAACTTCAACAACATGAGTTTTACAAATGTCTGCATCTTCAACCATCTTAAACCAATGAGCAGAAGTACGATTCAAGGATTCACCTTTTCTAGGGATTAAACTAGGAATTATTTGATCAAACGCACTAATTTGATCAGTATATCTAAATTCAATTAGATCTGGAGAGTCAGTACTCCAAACTTGTTTTACTTTACCTTCATAAATTAGTTCGCCCATGTACATCTGAAAAGAAATAAGGACTTGAACATTACTGATGATTTTTTTCAAGTTCATGACATAATTATCGATGCGAGGGTTCTATATCCTATCTCTTAATCGGACTTAAGGGAAACAAATGAGAATGGGCGAATTTGATTCGAAAAATTCTATTAAACCATTTTTAATTGTATTTTCAATATTTATAATATTAATTACTTCTACGCAAGTACAAGGTCAAAATAGCATAGAAAGCGGATGGGAGATTGTTAATTCAGATGTCGAAAAGGACATTGTAAATGTAATAGCTACTGAAGGAGAAATAGTGTGGGCATTTGGAAGAAATGGATTAATAATGAATAGTAATGATAAGGGATTAACTTGGAACATAAATAATCAAATTACTAATGAAAATTTAACATCATCAGATTACTTAAACGGGAATTTAGTAGTTGTTGGAGATAATGGTAAAGTAATTCAACTAACTGAAGATAATGGATGGAAGGATATTTCGATTCCCGGAATTTTAACAAATATAAAAGGTGTAGCAATAACG
>DARI01000017.1 GCA_002503285.1 Euryarchaeota archaeon UBA557 | reverse complement strand
ATTGATGCAGTATTAATGCCACCAGCAGATGTAGTAACTTTACCTGATGGATGCGATTATCTTGTTTCTATAGATGATACAGGATATGCTTACGATCATACTGTGCTAAACGTAGCAGTAGGAGAGACAGTTTGCTGGGTCTGGACAGACTCAGCAATGGCTCACAATGTTGCTGAAATTGCAGAGGAAGGAGATACCATGAGAATGATAGGCGGATTATACAGTGGAGCAGCTGCTACAACTGTAGACTATAGATTAACATTTGATGAAGATCAGACTTTTAACTACGTCTGCGAACCTCATGCATCTATGGATATGGCAGGAAAAGTAGTTGTTGGCTCTGGAGTGGAAGTAGTTCCGGAACCAGTAGACGATGAAGACACTGATGCTACACCAGGATTCGCATCCTCAATAGCAATAGTATCTATTCTTGGAGCAGTTTTAATTGCTCAAAGAAGAAATAACGAAAGGTCTGATTAATTACTTAATCTGACTTCAACCCAACCGTCAAGTTCCCTTGCTGTGTGAACAGCGAGGGGACTTGGCCTTCTCATTTTACCGAGTAACCTTCCATACATTGGAAAAAGAGGGAATGGCGACCATTCCTTTACTTCTCCACTATCTAAATCATATTTTGTTTGATGAAGTGGACAAGTTATACATCCATCTTTCACCTTTCCTCCATATGCTAAAGGCCAAGCCATATGCCTACAGAGAGCATCAGTTACACGTATTTCTTCATCTTCTCTTAAGATCATGATACTACGTAAACCAATATTTTTCATTTTTTTCTTTCCTGATTTTATTCTATCAGATTTAATTACTCGATGCCATACATCACTATCCAAGGGTAAACTCACGCACACTAGTAAGAATCAATATCATATCAATGCTGTTATCTTAACATTTCCTTTTTTCTTTCTTCAAATGCCTTAAAATCTAATTATATAATCGGGGAAATACATAAATAAGATTGATTCTTTAACAAAATTATGGCTGATTATGAAATCATCAACTCTGAAGAATTAAGAATGGTTAAAGTTACATTAAATGGTGAAACTGTACGTGCAGAAGGCGGTGCCCTACATTACATGATTGGAAGTATAGAAATGAAAACCAAAAGACCTAGTGTTGGAGGATTTCTGAAATCGTTAGCAACTAGTGAATCTATCTTTAGGCCAACCTATACAGGTACCGGAGAAGTCTTTTTCGGACCTCCAACATTTGGAGAATATCATATAATGGAATTAAATGGTGACTCACTAGTCCTGGATAAAGGAGCTTATATTTGCTCTTCTGAAGGAATTGAAGTAGGTATTATGAGAAATAAAGGGTTAAAATCAATGGCTTTTGGTGGAGAAGGTATATGGCAAACTACAGTTTCAGGAACTGGAACTCTAGTATATTATTCTCAAGGCCCTATCCAAGAAATTAATTTACAAAATACTACAATTACAGTAGATGGAAACTTCGCAGTTGCTAGGGACGCCTCATTACACTATAAGACAGAAATGCTAGGAAAGGGATTGATGTCAAAGTTTGCGGGAGGAGAAGGTTTCGTCAATATTATTTCAGGTACTGGAAAAGTATATCTTTCACCAATTCCAAGCAGATTCAATAATCTAGCAAGTAGAGTTATCGGAGATACAATCTCTGGAATAATCCCGTTTATGGGTAATAATTAGAATGAAAAATTAACAAGTTTTTTTTCTAAATTGGAATTTATTTCCAAAGTCCCAATAGTGAGAATGCAAAACCAATTTTTTTCATAAAGCCCAATTTTAACTTTCTTGACAAAACATCTCCATGTCTGTTTTCTGCTTCTGATAATATTTCGGAGTAAACTGCACAAATTATGGACGGAGAAACTCTTGAATCTTCATTCAATAGTGGAATTAATCTTTTTGCATTATCTCTATGAACTTTAGTTCTAAAAATATAATGACGCATAAATGATTTCCATGAGTCTTTTTGCGGTAATTGAGGATCATCCAAATTAGTATAATCTATTCCAAATCTTGTTAATTCATCAGTAGGAAGATATACTCTTCCCTTTTTGTAATCTTCTTGAATATCTCTCAATATATTTACCATTTGAAGGAAAATACCCATTTCTTCCGCATGTTCCCTTGCATCGGGATTAGAATATCCATAGATTTCTATCAAAACTAAACCTACTGTTGAAGCAACTTTGAAACAATAGCTTCTAACTTCCTCAAAAGTCTTGTAATTAGTAGGAAATAAATCATCTTCCATCCCATCAATTAACATTTCTAAATATCCAATATTTATTGAAAAATTATCAATCGTATCTTTAAGTGCAATAAATATTGGATGGGCAACCGATTCGTTATTTCTAATTCTATTCAGATTATCTCTAAACCAAAGTAGGGCTAATACTCTTTGTAAATGAGAAAAATCACCATTTACTGGTTCTTCTTGCTTTTCAATTACCAATGATATTGCCCTGTCTTCAGATCTCATTTGTAGATTCATTGATGCCTCATTAGATAAATAATTATGATTAGGCAACCAATCTCCATCTACTATATCATCCACTCTTCTGCAAAATGCATATATGGCATAAACAGATCTCCTTTTATCAGTCGGTAAATGTCTAAATGATCGTAAAAATGATGTTGATGATTTACGTGTTATTTCTTCACAATACTTGTAAGCCTCTCCGATGGAATTACTAAGTGATTTTGGTTCACTATCAATCAGAACCATACAAGAATCTTACGTACCTCTACATATGAAAGACTGTTCTAATTATGAATACATTTGAATAATAATTTAGCGTACATTCAAGACGCCCATGTATATGGATGGATATGGAGGACCATAACCTGTTAACAACTTTCGAGCGTGATGAAGAATCTTGTATACTAAGATTCAAAGATGGAAAGTCATTTCAAGTTGATTATTTAGAAATACGTTTCCGTTGCCGCTGTGCTAAATGTAAACCAAGGCAAGAGAATGAACAAAGAATAGTTGAATTTCATGAAGAAATTTCTAGACTGCGTATAGAGAAACCCAGTGTTGAGCCAGTTGGTCATTATGGTATCCAATTAACATGGCCATCAGGTTGTTCAAGTGGCATACATTCCTTTTCTCATCTCCGATCAATTGCAGAAGAATCTGGAAATGAAATCTAATTTGCGAAGCAGTCAAATGCAAAGTACTCTACCACCAAATGTCGAAGAATAGGGTCGCCCCTTTCTCGATAGGTGATATAATGTCCAAAATTACTCCAAAGGATTCAGAAGAAGATAATGATGATGAATGGCATAATTTCTCGAATGCAGGATATTCTTCAGCTAATGTAGATGATGAAGATAATGGCAATAACTCCAAAGATAATGAAAATGAAGAGTGGTTTGATGGGGATGATTTTGAATTCGAGGGAAAGACTCTAGATTGGAACTCTCCTCCATGCCCAACTCCTCTTGGTATTGCACATATTATCAAAATTGGCGTTTGTAATCATTGTATAGAACGTGTTGGAGGTAAGAAAAACCTGTCAGGCGAAGAGATAAGATTAGAGGCATATGTCAGAGATGATACACTAGAAAACTCATTTGATAATGATTTATGCCCATTATGTGAAAATTTATTTGACGATGTAAACAATATTGTAAATAGAATTATCGAAAAAATATCAGATTTAGAATACTCGGCTATGCAGATTGGCATACACCTCCCTAAAGATCTAATTAATGATGAAGATCAAATCAGGACTAGGCATGGAGCAACAGGCTCAAGGCCTCTTAAATCTGCTATGGTTGATGCAATACAAAATGAAATTACTCAAAAAGTAGACTCTGAAGTTAATTTTGTAAAAGAAAAACCTGATTTAATGGTTCTTATAGATGGGCTCACCCTTAGAGTAGATGTAGATGTTCGTCCAATATATTTCTATGGCAGGTATCGTAAATTAACTCGTGAAATACCTCAAACTAGATGGCCATGTAGGGCTTGTAAAGGCCGTGCTAAAGGCTGCGAATCTTGTAATGAATCAGGATTACAATATCTCGAATCAGTACAAGATTTGGTAGGTGAACCAATTCGTATAGCTCTAAATGCTGTAGATACATCATTTCATGGCATGGGAAGAGAAGATATTGATGTACGAATGTTAGGAAAAGGCAGACCCTTCATCATAGAAATAAAGAAACCCATGTCTCGAATTCCAGATCTCGAGGAACTTGTTAAAACTATTAATGAGAATGCGCTTGGTAAAGTTGAAGTTGATAGTCTGCAAAGAACTGAAAGATCTCTAATAGCAAAAATCAAGGCTTCACGTTCTGAAAAATCATATACAATCAGATTCAAAGTTTCTGGAGAAATAAATGAAGAAGAAGTTACTAAGCATATTTCTGATTTATCTGGAGTTGTTCTGAATCAAGAAACACCTCAGAGAGTATCTCACCGAAGGGCCGCCAAAATAAGGAAGAGAAAAATTACTAACTTAGAAAATATAGTGATTGAGGAAGATGAAATTCAATTTGAAGTCCGATGTGAGGCTGGAACCTATGTAAAAGAACTAGTTCACTCAGACGAAGGACGTACCATTCCTTCAGTTTCTGGGAAACTAGAAATGGATTGTGAAATTTTGTGGCTAGATGTTAATGAGATACATGATGATGAAGAAAATCAAGAAAAATAGTATCTTACAAAATCCGAGTCCTTAATAATACGGTGTAAGTCGCCCGCTTCGACGACATTGTCGTTAGGTGATATTATGGTTACTCGCACACATGGGCTTCGTCAAGGAACTCGCAGTATTCTTAGAAAGAATAAAAGAGACAAGGGCCGAATTTTTATTAATAGATTAATGCATCAATACAAGGCTGGAGATAAAGTAGCTATTGTTTTAGATGGAGCACAACAAGGTGGCATGCCACATCGAAGATTCCAAGGAAGAACTGGAGAAATTATGGGTTCACAAGGGCGTGCATTCATTGTAAGCGTCAAGGACGGCAACATGCAGAAGACTGTAGTTGCCAGACCAGAACATCTAAGGCCAATTGAGGGATAATTATGACAGAAGAAGAATTCGTTGATGTTGCAACTGTTAGAGACTTATTATTAGATGCTCAAAAGAGACGTGGCGAACTATCTTATGAACAAACAATGGCATTACAACACGCAGAATGGTCTGCTAGTGCTCAAGGGCATCCTTCCGGAAATATGAAAACTGATCCAAAAGTTTTTACTGATTTATATAATCAATTAATGGAAAATGAAAAATTAAATCAATATCCTGAAATTTCTGCTAAAATTGCAGAATTATGCCCGATGTCAGTTCCAGATATTAGAGTAGTAATAGCTAGTAAAAGAATTGCTATGGATACATCAGAAATTGAAGAACTAATTACTATAATCAGGCAACATGTACTTTAATTAGATATTTTAATACTTATTTATGACTATATTCATGAATGATGTGCTCTCAGAAGGTTTTGTTAAAGATGCTACCTAGAAAACAATCTGCTCCTGCAGATGATATTTTTACTAAGGAAACACATGTAAAAATTCTAGATTTATTAGAGAAAAGACCATTTGGTTTTGAGATAGAAGGACTTACTTCCCCCTCACTATATTTGGTAAAGGCACGCCTTAATGATGAATCACTATCAAATGGAGATAAAATTGAGTTACCCTCAGATAAAATTGGTCATCTTAATGAAATTCGATATAAAGATATTACAACTAGTTCACAATCAGAATTAGTTGAAGGAATCATGGAAGAAATAAATTCTAATCCTGATAATCATCTAAGTTTCTTTAACAGGGCTAATAATATATCACTAAAAGTCCATTCATTCCAATTATTACCTACTATTGGCAAATCAAAGGCTCAACAAATGGTTCAAGCAAGAGGCATGATAGGTTGGGAAAATTTCTCAGATATTGATGGTAAATGTTCTATTGAATCTGTTCGATTACTAGCAGAAAGGTATGTTGTTGAAATGGAAGATTCTGTTCAAATCCCTCGCTTACTTGATTTGCTGCTTCGCAATGGAATGTGACATATGTCCCTACTTAATGATCTTGATACTCGTTTACTCGTAGATTTATTACGAGATAGAATGAAGCCTCAAAAGTCTTTAGGGCAACATTTTTTGGTAGATGACTCTGTAATTACTAGAGCTATTGAAATTGTTTCTGAAAAATCTAATTCATTAAATTCAGATTCTCATGTTCTGGAAATTGGCCCTGGCCCAGGATCATTATCTCTTGAAATACTTAAATCTGGGGCTAAATTAACAGCTATAGAAATAGATATGGAATCTGTTCTACACTTAAATCGTGTTTTTACGGATTTAGAATCTCAATTAACAATAATTGAACAGGATGCATTAATTGGTAATTGGCCCCAAGGCTTGACTCATATAATCTCCAATCTTCCTTATCAAATTTCAAGTCCAATTCTTGAGAAAATACAAAATTATCATTTAAAAACACCACTTTGTTGTATAGTTTTACTAGTTCAAGAAGAGTTTGGGGAACGTATGGCGATGAATAATGGGTATCATACTAGAGGTCCATTGGGGATGTCATTATGGTTAGATTTTGACGTAAACATTGATAGAAAAGTTCCTTCAAACTGCTTCAGTCCCGCACCTCAAGTTAACTCACGACTTGTAGTTCTAACTCCAGCATCTAGGGAAGAACTAGTCGATATTAACAGAAAATTATTCAGATTAATAACAAAGCATTGTTACTCCAACAGGAGAAGAAAAATACGAACCTCACTTTCTAAGTCTCCAAAGAGGTTGAATAGAATTAATAACTGGCATAAAAAAAGGTGGAATTTAGCAATGGAAGAAATTCTTAATGAATCTATAGAGGGCTTACCTGATGACTGGCCCGATCTTAGGCCTGAAGACTTAGGGCCGATAGAATGGGCACTACTAACAAGTAAAATTTCTTCAAAATAGTACTTTTTTATGCACATTTTTACCACTACTTGAAAGAGGAACCCCTTGTGCGCTGGCTACGGTGAACACTAACTAGTGCACCAAAGCAATGAGGGGATGAGATGGCAAAGAAGGACACATATCTTGCATTACTTCGTCGAGGAATTGACGAAAATACTGCTCAGATACTCTCAGAAGGTGGAATTAAAGTAGGAGATCTAAAAGATTTAGATGTTGATACATTAGTTAATAATTATGGATTAAAGAAAGAAATTGCAAAATCAGTACTTGATGCAGTCATTTCAGGCCCACGTGCATCAAGTAAGCAAAGATATCTAGCAGATATTCTGTCAGATGGAACAAAAAAGAAAGTCGATAAAATCGATGAGCAAAGATTCAAGCGTGAACAAAAAGATTTACACGGAGAATTATTAGAAAAAAAAGAACAGTTAAGATTAGCTAGGGTTGAATCATTTAGGAATAAGAAATTAGTAATGAATAGACTTGGAAAAACAGTTGAACTTATTGTTAAGTTAGAGAACACACTTGATGATGAATCCAAGGTTGAACAGCAATCTAAGCTAAGGGATCAATTAGAAACTAGGGGATTAGAAGCTGCTCGTGATCATGAAATGTTGGAATTATCAGGAACTCCTCAAGACATTGTTGATTTTAGGAGGAAAATTGCACCTGTACTTTGCCTTCATGCTTGCCCTCATTGTGGCGATGAAATGGATCCAAGAGGCAGTAGTATCCTTGATGATATGTCCGATTTTAGATTTATCTGCTGGGATTGTGAAGAAGAATTCTTATCTCCAATGGCTCAATTAGTTGATGATAGATTAAGTAACGGCGCTAGAATAACTTTAGATTCTAATATTAAACCTAGATTAAAGGTAATAACTCCACCTTCTAGGACTGGAGTTTCTAATATTGAAGAATTGATTGCTAGAGACTTGAAGAATACTGGGGCGTCAGCAAAGCAATTAGAGGCAGCAATTGAAGCAAGTAATTTATCTGGAACTTTGATTAGTATTGATGAATGGATTGATCAAACTATAGCTGCAAAAGGATATATTCAGGCCCAAGAACATCGTGAAGAATTCATCATTGCAACTGGTGCAGGTGCAACTAAATTCAACAAATGGATGAAGAAAGCTGGACTTTATTTCAATAAACAAACCGGAAGATGGACCCGCTGGGAAGACCGTTGAGGCGGTTATATGCCAGAAAATGAATTAATTCGTTTTTTCAGAGGAAATCTACCAATTGGTATAGGAACTATAGAATCGGATTTAACAATAGTAGAAATAGCATACAATGCAGGAATCACTATTCCAACAAATTGCACTTCGGGAACCTGTGGAACTTGTTTAGTCCGTTTAAAAAAAGGATTTATTGATTATCCAGAAGATCTGCCTCCCGGACTCGATGACTTTTTGGTAGAAGAAGGAGGGTTTCTTCCCTGTTGTATGATGCCAAAAGGTGAATGCGAAATAGATATAATACCACCACTTTAATGGAGATAATTTATGTCAACTTGGACTGAACCATTCTTTATACAGAGTTTAATAATATGTCTACTCGGACTTTCCATCTCATATTGGTGGCTTTCTAATAAAATAAAGTCTAAATTAAGAGAAGTCGAAGAAAGACAATTAAAAAGTAGAGAATCTAAAAAATGAAAAATCTACTCATTAACCGCAGCAGTCCACCTTTCTTTTTGTGGTACTTCGACTATTTCTATATGGCATGCCAATATTTCTTTATGACTTCCAATTTCATTCCTTAGATTTACTAAGCCATCTAAGCAACATGGACAATGCGGGTGAGGAGGTTTAATCCACAAATCTATATTTCCAGCAGCATTGACTTCGACTCCCCTTAATATCGATTCATCTGTTATAGGTTTACCATGATACTCAGTAGAGTTTCTTAAAATCTTTGCAAGACGTTTCTGTGCAGTAATTTTTGCTTTAGTAATAGTCTCACCACTCAGTAACCTTTGGGAATTTATTTCCCATTGTTAGGCATTCCATCCCATCATTTGTTCTAGTCCAAGTATCTTCAATTCCAATCGCCCCATCCTTATGAATAACTTTTGGCTCAATCGCCATAGTACCTCTAATATTGAGTTCACAATCAAAACCTCTTGCAACAACAGGCGTTTCATCTAACTCTAAACCAACCGAGTGTCCTAAAAATTGTGCCTGATTTGGCTTCATTCCCATCAAATTTTCCAAATGGCCCATTTCATCTGCCATATCTTTACCACTCTCCCAAGCACTAGAGCACATTTCTCCCTTTCCTAACTTGTCGACAACCAACTCACTAATTTCAGACATATCTTCTAACCTTTCAATCCAGTGTTCAGCAAGCCTTCCCTTACTAAACATCCTAGTACAATCAGAAACATATCCTCTATGGATATGAACAATATCTACTAATACCGGCTCATTTGCTTTAATTCTGGCAAATCCCGCCCCTAAGGAAGAAATCGGACTTGCACCTAATCCCCCAATTGCTGAATCAAAATATGATGGAACAGCCGCCGAATTTCCAGCTGCAATTACTACTCTATCACAATCCATTGGCCATTTTCTCATTCTTATTCTACCTCCAAAGCCATTGGCCCTACTAACTTCATCAGCAATAGCCGCTAATTCTATCTCTGTTTTTCCTTCTCCACAATTATCTCTTATTGAATCAAACATTAGTTGATTAATATCGCCACTAGCCTTATGCATCGATATTTCCCATTCTGACTTAGTTTCTCTCAATTTATAAATCAAGTTTGAACAATTTTCAATTTCTCCTAATAAATTACCAAATTTAGAATTAAGAAATTCCCATCTATCATGAGGAATCTTTGATGATAATAAAGCAGGTTTTTTTGTACAGCCTAATGACCTCAGAGAACCCTCTAGAATATTCATTCTTGGATGGGCTTCAATTGTATGTGGTGCATCATCTCCTCCAGCTTCAAAAATTGCACGATCTAAAGATTTCCTTACCCAATGACTAGTTTTAACATCCGACCCCCGAGCTCCGATTATTATTGCGGAATTTTGCCTTCCTCCAGTTAACCAATACAATTCAACTGGATCATCTATCCATGCAGATTCTATATTATTTCTAAGTAGGCTATCTGCAACTAGTCTTTGCCTATTTTGTAATTCAGATACTGGGACTCTCCAATCTTCATTTTCTGGGCCAGTCAAACATGCGACATCCCAATTCATATACCATCCTAATTTACATCAACAAAAAGTATTTTTGTTTTTTACAGCAGATATCCTTCCACAACGGCCAAATGCGAAGCGCCAGTCGCTCCGGATGTGCAAGGCGTCCTTTCGCTTGATGCAATAGATTTGCAAGGACGCACCGTATTGTACAGAGTAGACGTAAATGCACCTCTAAATCCAATAGACAAATCTCTTCTGGATGATTCTAGACTTAAGATGATTAAACCAACTTTAGAAATTTTAAAAGAGTCTAAAGTAGTTATTTTAGCACACCAATCTAGGCCCGGAAAATCTGATTTCTCCGATATGTCAAAACACAGTGAAAGACTTTCTGAAATAATAGGAAGAGAAATTATGTTTATCCCAGATATCTGTAGCGATTCTACTATTGAGCTAATAAAAAATATGAGTGATGGAGATATTATTTTTCTTGATAATATGCGTTCTCACATCGAGGAATATGGTACTAAATATGAACATTGGAGAGATACTGAATCTTCAGAAATAGTAACTAAATTGTCTTCTGTGGCAGATTTATATGTTTCCGATGCATTCGCTGCAGCCCATCGAAGTTCTCCAACTCTTACTGGTTTTGCACATTGCTTACCTTGTTTTCCTGGACAATTAATGATGGATGAGTTGTCAAATCTTGATATTGCGATTAAAAATCCTCCTAGGCCTTATCTTGCAATACTCGGAGGTGCAAAATGTGACGACTCTCTCAGAGTAGCGCTTAATTTAATCGAGAAAGAAATAGTCGATAAAATAGCACCAGTAGGCTTAGTTGGTAATTTAATGCTGTGGGCAAACGGAAATGATATAGGGGGCCCAAACAAAGAATTTCTAAAAAATACTCTAGCAAAAGATTTTGATGAATCTTGGGAAATGGCAATAAAATTAATTAAAAACTATTCTGAATTACTAATTCTACCTGTTGATTTTGCAGTTGAAATCAATGATGAAAGGATTCCAATGTCATTAGATCAACTTCCAACAGACTATCCAATATATGACGTTGGAATTTTATCTTTGATGAATCTAAGACCAATAATATTGGATTCAAAATGTATACTTTGGAACGGCCCTGCTTCTTTCTTTGAGAGACCTGGTTTCGCATTTGGAACTATTGAAATTTTGAATATGTGTGTTGAAACTAATGCGATTACAATAATTGGAGGAGGGCATACAAGTACACTAGTGAGTAGCCGTGGAGTAGCTTCTCAGGTCACTCATAATAGTACAGGAGGAGGCTCTACAATGTGTTTATTATCGGGACAAGAAATGCCCGTTATAGATTCTTTAAGAGAGTCAGCCATTAAATTTTCAAAGAATAATTCATAATTATTTCGTTAGAATCATTTTAATAATCCTCCGAATGGTCCCTACAATATGGAAGTCCCAAACAACTCTCCCTTTGATGAAACTCAAACAGTTCATATTTCTGGTAATCCAGTTGATGAACCTCCAACAGTTCATATTTCCGGTAATCCTACGAATGGATTCACAGCACCATATGTTATTGGAAGAAGTAAAAGTTCCGGCCCGAAGATATTTGGAATAATCGCGATTATGATGGCAGTAATCAGTACTTTATTCAATTTTTATGGACTTTTATCTGTCGAATCAACATTGGATAATTATGAACAAATTGGCATAGATGTTACTATGAGTATAAACATCTGGGTATATATTAGTTCAGTTGTGGGCATAATATATTCTATTATTTTTGGTTATGCGGGTTCACAACTTTATAATTATCAGAAGAAATCCATATTCATAGGATTAGCAGCAGTTGGTATCAGCTTAGCTTCAGGAATTATAGGATCAGTAATAATGGGGGATATGACTCAAAATGACGAAATAGGGGGAATTCTTACTGGAATAGGAATATTTACTAACATAATATGTAATGCTTGTTGTGGCTTAGTAATTCTCATGCCGCTATTAATAAATGGCGAAGATTTAGAATAACTATTTTAATTTCTTTAAATCAACAATGTGTCCTATACGGGCATTAACATCTGCAAGAATATCGTCCAATGCATTCTTGTCTCTTCCCTCAGCACGCATTACTAGAATTGGTTCCGTATTACTGGGCCTACACAAATACCATCCATTTTCATATCTTACGCGAATTCCATCAACAGTTGATTTCTTCATATCCGAAAATGCTTCTAAAACTGCAGACATTGTCTCCTTACGCTCACCTGTAAGTGGAACTTTACCTTCATCAGTTGTTGGATATTCAGGCATAAAATCAAAACGCTCTGAAAATGTTGGACCGCCATCACTAGGAGCATCATCTCTCCCAACTATCTGCAATAACCTTGCAGCACTGTAAATGGAATCATCAAATCCATACCAATCATCATTCATAAAGAAATGACCTGACATTTCCCCAGCAAGAGGAATTCCAGGGTGCTCTCTCAATTCAGTCTTCATGAATGTATGTCCAGTACGGACCATACGAGGAATTCCTCCTAGATTATGAATGGCTTCTTCAACAGCCATACTACATTTAACATCAAATAAAATTGTTCTTTCATCATCTGTGGAATCTTTGGTTATTTTTGCTAAAACATCTTTTGCAAATATTCCTATTAGCCTATCAGGGTGAATGAATTCTCCATTTTCATCTACGACTCCAAGTCTATCTCCATCTCCATCCATGCCAATTCCAAATTCAGCACCGTGTTCTATTACAGATTTTCCCAAATCAATCATATTACTCTGCCTAGTCGGGTCTGGAGGATGATTGGGAAATGAATTGTCCCATTCGCAATAGATTGGTATTACCTCTACTCCTAACCTTTCTAGTGCCTTTACTGCCAACGGCCCAGGAACTGCATTTCCACAATCTAATACGATCTTAATATTCCTCTCAATTTTACCTATATTTTCAAGAACCTTTTCCATATATTCTTCTTCATAATTTTCAATAAGAGTATAAGTTCCATTTCCTTCTCTAAATTCACCTTTTTCAAAAGTCATCCTTATGTCTTGCAATTCTTGACCTCCTAAAGGCATAGTCCCTTCACAAATTTTGAATCCATTATATTCTGGAGGATTATGGCTTGCAGTTATAGCAACCGCAACATCAACAGGAAGATCTACTGTTGAGCGATATAGTACTCCAGTTGTAGTTACGCCTAGGTCCATAACATCTGCACCAGATTCAAGTAAGCCTTTCACAAAAGAGGCGTGATACTCGGGACCAGATTCTCTGATGTCTCTAACTACTGCAACTGCTTTAGCATCTAGATGTGTAGCTATGGCTCTGCCCAATCTTTCAGAAAACTCACTACTCAATTCTGTTCCTGCGATACCTCTTATGTCATAGGCCTTGAATACAGTCATAGATAACCGAATCGTGTTGTATACATTACTTCTTTGGCTTTATTCAACTTCTAATCCTCTAAATGCTTCACATACAATTTCAACCAAAGCATTAGCTGGTAAATTAGGAACTTCATAGGCTGCTCGAGATGGAGCCAACACATCTTCTAACCACTCTCCATAAATTTTATTGATTATTCCATAATTTCCAATATCAGTCATTAGAATTGTTACTTTTACAAGATCTTTCTTTGAACTATTTGCTGCCTCTAATAAAATATCAATTTTCTCTAAAGTTCCTTTCATCTGCGATTCAATATCTTCCCCCGAATCAACACCTATTTGACCAGAAAGCCAAATGTGGTCACGCACTGATATTCCAGGACTATAAGGGGCCCATTTTTTCTCGCCTGTATCTATCTTTACTTTACGATGCATGTTTGTTCGATAATGTCAATGTTGTTAGAACTATTCATTTAACATGTCAATCAACATTCCAATTATATTGATGTGATCGCCAGCAATATTATCTTCTGTTAATAAATCGATTGATACCCATGCAGCTTCTACCGCATCATCTCCAGCTAATGGTTTTGAATCAGGTTCCACATCTACAATATAGAATAATCCTACACAGTGCTTTCTAGGATCTCTATCCGGCTCTCCAAGTATTGCTAATGAGACTGGATTTTCACCTATTACGCCAGTTTCTTCTTTTAATTCCCTAATGACTGCGACTTCAGGATTTTCTCCATAATCTACAAATCCACCAGGAAATGCCCATCTACCTTCCCATTCTGGAGGAAATGGTCCTCGTTTAATCATTAAAACTTCAGCACCTTGGGAACTCTCTCTAAGGGCTACTGCATCTACAGTAACTGCAGGGTTTCTATACTCATCTCTTCCACATTCTTTACATACTTCATTTGCCATACTTTCGTCTCCTGTATTGATATGATTCTATAGCTTCATATAGGTTATTACGAGAAAATGATGGCCAATGTACATCTGTAAAGTATAACTCTGAATATGCTATTTGCCATAGCAAGAAGTTTGAAATTCTCTCTTCCCCACTAGTTCTTATTACTAAATCTGGATCTGGAATTTCAGCAGAATAAAGGCGACTTGAAATTTCATCGGAATTTATGTCTAAAAGCGACAACTTACCTGCGGCATGATCTGATGCAACCTCTTTAACGGCATCCACTATCTCTTCTCTACCTCCATATGCTAAACAAACTGTAAAGATAAAATCTGAATAATCTGAAGTTTTTTCTTCTGCAATTTTAATTGCATTTCGAACCCTTTCTGGTAACTCATCTAACCTTCCAACAGCCTGTACCTTTACTTTTTTTGAATGAATCAAATGATCCTCTGCAATTTCTTTAAGTCCGATTTCGTATAAATCATATAATGACTCTAACTCTTCAGAATCCCGTCCATTAATATTTTCAGTAGAAAGGGCATACACAGTGAGGTATTTTATTTCCAAATTTAATACCCATTCCATGACTTCTTTTAGTTTTTCTTTTCCTCTAAAATGACCAATTCCTCTTTCCAGTTTATTGCTCCATGCAAATCTTCGATTTCCATCCATAATTATGGAAATATGATTTGGTAATTCTTCATTACTAATTCTATTTCCTAATCTTCTCGTTCGAATCCTATCCGTTCGTGATACAAGGCCCCATGTAAATCTGGAGTTTGATATGTATCGGGCAGGAATTACAATTATCCTAAATTTTAATAGCCATTTTGCTATGCTATCAATCATATTCCCTAATGATCTTTTTTGACGGCCCATTGTATCACTCGTTATTCAAAAATAAAATCTACTGAATCACCGACTTTATCTAATAATCCTTTTTCAGGATTTACTACAATAACTTGGCCACAATGTTTCCAGACATCTATATCATGATGACTATTTCCAGCATAAGCAAATTTTTTCAATCCATATCTGGCAACTAATGCATCGGCTTTTTGTAAACCTCTGAGATTGAAATCACGATCAGATGCCATTACATCAGAGAATAACCCAACATGTGCAGCAACTTGTTCAGCAACGATTCTATCTGAAGCAGTTGCTAGGATAAGTTTCCTCCCTCTTGCAAATTCTCCAGTTATCCACTCTAGAAACGTCTCATGATATTCTAAATCTGCAGGATCAAAAACTAACTTTTCTGCAAGAAGTCTTTTCCATTGTGCTCTCTTTCCACTAATTTCTTTAATCAATACTTTCGGTATTAACCAAGGCTTTCTGATTAAGACTTTAGTAATACTAATTTTACTCATGTCAGAAAGAATCAATGTTCCATCCATATCAACGGCGAGAGGCATGTCCGAGGTAGTGCCTTCCATACTACTCGACAAGAGTACATGCATTCAAGTCTTCTTAGACCGATTGCATGAATAATGGAACCTCTTCCTGAATATGGCGGAGAAGCATGGTTAGTTTAGATAATTCTTGGAAGCCTTCTGCAATGGTTGAATCAGAAACTCATGGCGAAGCGCCATTTGGTTTTACTTCAGTACGATTAGTAGCACAAAGAATTGTAATGGACATTATAGAGCCAACTAAATTAGAAAACTCAGAAGATTGGAAAATTATAATTTCCGAATTAAAAAATTGGGGACAAGTTCCTAATCCCGATGCATTATCAATTATATCTACTCAAAATACTGAAAGAGGTCTATTGGTAAATCTTGAAAGTGATGGAATTAATTGGATTGCTGAATTTCTTCCTTGGGGCTCAGATGGCCGCTTACAATCCAGAGTGGCAAATTCTCACTCTGAAATGAATATTCCCAATGGAGGTTATTCATGGAATGGATCAGATATAATTATTTTACGGAAATCATTAAAATATAAACAAAAAGTTGGAGAAAAACTTAATGAATCCCTTACTGAAAGTAATTTTGAAGATAGTATATCAATACTTCATGAGGCAGGTAAAAAGTTAGGATTGTATCATTCATCAATTGAATCTGCTAGGATAACTCCGGTAGATCAACAACGTTGGAATAAAAGACTAACAAAACTTGAAGAAATTCTCAAATCAAATACTATATGGAGGGCTCCGTTTACACGAGACACTCCTTGTGTGTTAAGTCTTGGAGATGTAAGATTTGATGATTTTTTAATCAAGGAAAACGGTCTTTTTTCCTTGAGTATAAATCCTCCAAGATTAGCCGACGGGTTGTTCAAAGATGAATGTGAGTTCCCTGCAATAAGAGATTTTGCTTGTTTAATGCATGATTTAAGTAGGATATACCATAAAAGTAATTCCAATATTGACATAGTTCTATTACGAAAATCTCTAATCGACGGATGGATTTCTACGGCCCCTGAAAAATGGTGCTCTTCAAATGCATTTTATGCCCACAAGGGAGGTTTAGTAATATGGGAATATGAACAATCTCTATTGGATGTACTTGAAGCATTTGCCCGTCAATCCGGCGCCCCTGAACCAGCAGTCAGCATAATCTCCAAAGTAATTCCATTTCAAAAAAAGATGTATAGTAACAGGTCTCCAGCTGCAATCGCTTTCGTGAGCTTTTTCTTGGGAGTGATTACAATTTATCATCAAATTCCAACTACTTTATCCGAATTATTAATGCCTGTATTTTGCATTACTATAGGAATTGCTGGATTCTATTTATACAGAAAAGCATCGCCTTCTCCAACAAAGCCAATTACTCATTTTTAGTTATTATTCCATCATTATAATCATAAATACGAGGTATGCCGGTTGGTATTTCGACATTAACAATTTCTTCTGGAGATATATTTTCTATGTGCATCACGATTGATCTCAAAGAATTACCGTGCGCAGCTACTAATATATTTTTTCCATTTTCTAATTCAGGTAGTATTTCTTCAATAAAATAAGGAATAGTTCTTTCAGCCGTCATTTTCAGACTTTCTCCTCCTGGTGGTGCAATATCATAGGAACGTCTCCATATGTGGACTTGTTCTGCTCCATGCTTTTCCGCAGTTTCTTTTTTATTTAGGCCTTGTAATTCTCCATAATTTCTTTCATTTAACCTAAAATCAAAATAAGTAGAGAATTTTGATGATACATCATTATTTTCCATAATTATTTCAGCAGTTCTTTGAGCTCTAATCAGATCACTGGTATGTACGGAGTCAATACTTATTTTAGAAAGTGATATTCCAGCATCTAATGCTTCCCTTTCTCCTTTTTCAGACAATTCAACATTCGTCCAACCTGTAAATCTATTTTCTGCATTCCATATTGATTGACCGTGCCTTATTAGAATAAGTATGGTCATATTGGCACCTCTAAAGTTGTTGATGTTCCCTTCTTCTAGGCTCATGGAAATTCAATTGATTATCCTTTGCTCTAGCTCTAGCCATCAGTAATATATCTTCTGTAAATTCTCTTTGAGTAGCTGCAGATGACATGCAATAGAAGTTAGTTGCAACAATCACCATTGAAGGCGCAAACGATTTTACTCTAATCCATGAATCTTCAGATTTCATAGATCTTGGGTCATCAACTACCTGCTTACACAGGGAATCACAGAACTTTTTGAGTGCATCAGGATCACTATCTACTTCAAAATCAAAAGTTGGTTGAATTCTTCTAAATCTTCTTTGACTAAAGTTTTCAACAGAAGAATTAGTAATATTGGAATTTGGTACAGTAATCATTGTATCGGCCGAAGACCTGATTTGAGTAGTTCTAAGTCCAATAGAAATAACCTCTCCTTCAACGCTACCTACTACAATCCAATCTCCGACGTTAAATGGTTGATCGATTAATATGGAAATAGCTCCAAACATATTTGCTACAGAATCTTTAGCAGCTAAGGCAATTACCAGGCCAGTTACTCCTAATCCTGCAACAAATGAATTTGCATCTACTCCTGCAAGTCCTGCAACAATGAAGAATCCAACTACTACTACCACTACTCTGCCGATTGATTCTGCTACACTTGCTAATGATCGCCTGGCAGCCATATCATCTCCTTCTACTACAATTAAAACATCAATATAATCTACTAATCTAAATGCTGCTAATAGCATCAAAACAACAAATCCAGCATAAAATAAGTTAGATATAATGTTCATATAATTTTCATTCCATACAGGGTCTCCATTATTTCCTATCCAATCTAATGTGAGGCTCATTATCAAGAAACCAATCATCCAGCCAAGTGATCTAGGGGCAAAAATATCCCTACCATCTATTCTTTCAGTTTTCGAAATTAGATCTATGATTCTGGGAAATAGTAACCTTCTTGCAATAATGCCTGATGAGGTTGCAACCAAGCCGCATAGTAATACTGCGAGTAGGGTATTTTGTGAAAACCCAAGAATTATCTGTTCTCCTGATAAGAAATCTTCTAACTTTTCCATATATTAACTCCCACGTGGTCCACTTCATAAAGTCCTCTCGTTAAATAACACTGGAATACGTGGGATTCAAGACCATATGTTGTTTCGGGTGTATAACATATGACGTCAATAACTCGAGACGATGCAAGAAAATATAGCAATAGGCTACCCATTATTGCTTTATTGTTACCTCTACTTCTTTCAATTGGGGCACCCTTAGCATTAATGCCCCCAGTCGAAGCACAGGAAATTTCCGAAATTTCTGCTAGTGATTTATGGTCTGATGATTATATCAATCAAATATTCCCATGGGGCGGAGATGATAGAGTGCAATTCAGAGAATATCATGATTACTTTTCCATGAAAGATAGAATGCAACTTCTTGCTGACAGAAATCCAGATTTTATGAGTTATCATGAAGGATTAATTGGAGGAGTAAATGCAAGAGGTGAGGACATGAGCCTAGATGATTACAAGGGATGGTATTACAATCATCCTAGTCCTTGGATAAAAATCACTGGGGGCGGTGAAGAATTAGGAGGCGTTACAGGAGGAGACTGCAATACTTTTGTTGGAGATTGTGGAAATTATGCAGATTTACCCGATATTATGCTTGTTGGTAATCACCATGCAAGAGAATGGATGTCATATGAAGTGCCTATGTTTTTCCTTGAAACTTTAGCTTATTATTATGGTATGGCTGGAGTTGATAATGATGGAGATGGCCTAATTGATGAGGACGGATGGGATGGAATTGATAATGATGGAGATTGTTTAATGTTAAATGTCAGTGCTCAAGATAGTAACGGCGATGGAAATCCCTGCGGGCCTGGAGATTTAGGAGTCGATGAAGACTTTTCAGAACAATTCATAACTGATATGGTAAATACGAGAGAAATATACTTAATTCCTATGCTAAATACTGATGGCAATCGTTATGATCGTGAAGTTTGGGTAGATGCTAACTGCGATGGTGAAGCATGGGATGATTGTCGAACTTCAGGTTGGAGAAAAAACCTCAGAGACAATACTGCAACTGGAGTAACTCCTCTTCCTGATATTGATGAAACAGTAGATCCATCTTGTGATGGAGTAGATCTTAACAGAAACTATCAATTTGAGTGGGGCGCACCTTTGGGTGCAACAGGGCCTTTATTCCCAGGTATGTGTTATGCTGGTGAAGTTGGAGCAAATAACGATGTATACAACGGCCCCGTCAATTATGAAGATAATGATGGAGACGGTTTAATCAATGAAGATCATGTTGATGGTAAAGATGATGATGCTGATGGCCAAATTGATGAAGACTGGTTGGGTGGAAACAGTGAACCAGAGACTAAATTTATTCAAGATATGACCGAAATGAATGATGATAATGGTGACGGTTCTTCAGAATTCAAGGCTACAATAACTTGGCACGCATTTTCCGAACTTGTGTTGTGGCCATGGGGGCATTGTACAAATTGTTATTCTCCTGATGATGAATTCCTAGTTTATCATGGTAATGTAATGGGGCAAATGACTGACTATGCACCAATGCAATCATCTGATTTATATCCTACGACTGGAGACTTTTGTGACTGGCATTATGGTGTTCATGATTCTTATTGTTACACAATTGAAATTGGTAACGCTTTCCACGAGAGTCCAGAAGATATAGCACACATCGCAGTTAGAAACTTAGGAGTACCATTCTATATGACAGAAGCAGCTGATGATCCTAGATATAGGGCCATTGTCGGCATAGAAAATACTACTTCCAATCAGCTTTTACAATCACCAGAGGACGTTGAAATACCAAATAAGGGAAATATACCAGTCAGTATGTGCTTAGAAACTTCTTTCCCATATACCTCTAATATGACTCGAACACATTTGATGTGGAGATTTGTTGAACCAACCAGAAATCAAGATGACTTTGGACCAACTGAATGGAATTATAAACCATGGGAAATGTCTGGTTTTGAAGAGTTAAACCAACAATGTCAATTAAAAGATGGAATGAATGGGACCTTAATTTCTGCAGATATACCTCTGCCCAATACTGCAGTTGGTGAAATTCATTATAAGGCGATGTTAGGTACTACAAATGGAGCATTCCCATTCCGATATCCTCCTGTAGATGAGGGTGATTATTACACTCTATCATTGCCTTACAGGGCAGATTTTGGTTCATCTGTATTTGCCGTTTTAATGTTCTTAGTAATAGCCACCTTTGTTTGGGGAGGCTTAGCCTTTACTTTGAGGGCAATGTTTTCTGAAGATCAAAAGGTATTGGGAGCACCTCCTGAAAGACTTCCAAGTACCGAGCTGAATTCTTAAAAAAATACCTTAAAAATTGGAGAATGATTAGATGAATTCAGATGCCGGCCCTCAATCTGATGAATTTAGTGGCCGTTTAGGACTTATTTTCGCAACTATAGGTGCAGCAATAGGTACAGGCAATATTTGGAGATTCCCAAGGATGGTTGGTGCAAATGGTGGAGGATCTTTCCTGATACCTTGGTTAATATTCCTCTTTTTATGGTCAATACCACTTATTATTGCTGAATTCGCACTAGGTAAAAGAAGTAGAACGGGAACTGTTGGAACATTTCGTATATTCACTGGAAATAAATTTGCTTGGATGGGCCTTTGGACTGCATGGATATCAACTGCAATTGGATTTTACTATGCTGTTGTAACGGGCTGGTGTTTGAACTATTTTCAAACAGCAATTCGAGGCGGCTTAGGATCCGAAGTTGATACTCAAGAAGTTTGGAACTCATTCCTTCAAGATACGTGGCAAGTGATTGGATTCCAGTTAATTGCAGTAATAATCACTATGGCAGCAATTTGGAAAGGTGCCAAGGCAATTGAAAAAGTAAATGTTACATTAATAATTTCCTTGTTCATATTACTATTTGCAGCGTTATTCCTATCATTTGTGATGGATTTGAAAGACGGTACTTTGGATGGTTTTGTGTACATGTTCAGTATTCAACCCGAGTACCTATATGAGCCAGAAACATGGATTAATGGCTTATCTCAGTCAGCATGGTCTTGCTCTGCAGGAATGGGAATGGCAATTACTTATTCAGTTTACATGAGAAAAGATGAGGACACTACTCTGAACGCAGCAACCATGTGTCTTGCAAACAATAGTATCTCAATTATAGCTGGATTAACCGTTATGATGGCAGTATTCTCAGTTTCTGAAGATCCATTAGGAGCGGTTAGTGGAGGAAGTAGTGCAATTACTTTCTTAGTTTTACCAGAAGTATTCGCTCAGGCACCCGGAGGCCCAGTTGTTCAACTTTTAATGGTTACAATGTTCTTCCTTGCACTCTCATTTGCAGCTTTAACTTCTATGATATCGACCGTCGAACTCTGCGTAAGAAATTTCGTAGACCATGGCATTGAACGTCAAAAAGCAGTCGGCTTCACTACTATAGCAATATTCTTCTTTGGCATTCCTAGTGCTGCTTTGTGGATTAAATTGGATGCAGATACTGGCGTTGCTTTCCCACAATTTTTAGAAGTTCAAGATCATATATGGGGGTATGGATTAATGTTTAGCGGACTATTCATAGCATATTCAATATGGAAATATGGCTGGTCCAGATATCGAAATTGGCAAGAAGAGAATGATATAACTGGTTTCAACTTCCGAGATTATCTTGATAATGGAGTATCTTCTTTTAGAGATGATTTTATTAATACTGGAGATAATGATTGGTGGATAGGAAAATGGTGGGATTACATCATGTATCTGGGATTCCCAATCATGTTTGGAGTTCTAATGTCATCTTATTTCATAGACTTACTAATTAACGTTGAAGATCCATGGAATCCGAGCAACCCCTATGGAATAACTATAATCCTACTATTTTGGGGAGTAACTGCAGGATTATTCATTGGCATGAATAAGTACATCTTAATCAATAGAATTATTCCTAATGATAATCAATTTTGGTTATTTGCGTTTGTCACTGGTAACTACGAACTCGAGCCTAGGCCTTTGTATAGAAACGTACCAGAAGGGGCCCATGTACCAATTGAGACATTACCTGGAGGCGCCGATCCATACATAATCAAAGTAGGAGATGCATTACCTCCAACCTTTGTCAATGATTATGGTGAAACGGTTGCCCATACACTTTCAACAGTGGAAGCCGAAATAACACCAAAAATCCAAACTAACTGATTATGATTTTAATTATTAAATGTCTAGTTTTGGGAACGGAAATTATTTGAGGAATTTAAATTATGCTAGTCTCAGATGATTATCCTAGATCTAAGTTACTTCGAGAGTTTACCATGTATTGCGGTGTTGGCTGCATCAATGTAGCAATTTTCTTTGTATTATATTGGTTTTTTTCGGATTATGCTTCTATGACCAAATATCCCGAAACATTCGGTTGGGCCGTTTCGTTTTTTATTAGTTCAGTCCAGGCTTTTGTATTACATCGCTGGCTTACATTTGAATCAGAATCAGAAATTCGCTCTAGTTTTACTCGGATGATGATTGTATATACGGTACTATGGATTTTTTCAACTGTTACTTTCTATGCATTAGTTGAGGTTGTCGAATTAAATGAATGGATATCATGGGCAATCAACACTGGTGCGTTTGGATTTTTCACTTTCTTAGCACTTAGAATCTATGCTTTTCCTCTTTCTGATGGAAGAGTAACCCGTAAAGAAAGGCTCGATAACTTCCGTGAACGACGTAAGGCTTGAAGTGGCTTTGTTTGTTCGAATAACCGTGGCACAAGGCGTTCGAGGTACTCGAGATTTCTATCCAGAGGATATGAGGTTACGAAATTGGCTTTTTGATAACTTCGATGATGCAGCGCTATCTCACGGTTTTGAAGAATATGATGCTCCTATTCTTGAGCATGAAGATCTCTATACAAGAAAACAAGGTGAAGAGATTACTCAACAGTTGTATAATTTTCAAGATAAAGGCGATCGTAAGGTTGCTTTAAGACCAGAGATGACTCCTTCACTGGCACGTATGGTCATGAGCAGAGCAGGTGCTTTACCAATGCCAATAAAATGGTATTCGATACCTCAATGTTGGAGGTATGAAAGGACTCAACGTGGCCGAGGAAGGGAACATTATCAATGGAACGTCGACATTTGGGGTACTTCTGAAATTTCAGCAGATGCTGAATTAATATCGGTAGTAGTAACATTTTTTGAGAGTGTAGGGCTATCTTCTGATGATTTAGTTATTAGAATTAGTAGTAGAAAAGTACTGGAGGAAGTTTTAGGTTCGCTCAAAGTAGAGGGAGATATATTTACTAAAACGTGCATAATTGTTGATAAAATGGATAAACTCTCTGCAGATGTAATATCTCAACAATTAGCAGAATTGGGCCATGATTCACATGCAATACAAACAATTCAAAATATCCTCGGAATTAAAAATATGTCAGATTTAACTTCTGCTTTAGAGGATGAAAGTATTGCTGTTTCTGAATTAAATTATCTTTTTGACTCAATTGATTCTTATGGGATATCTGAATGGGTAGAATTTGACGCTTCTATTGTTAGAGGACTTGCATATTATACTGGTTCCGTTTTTGAAGCACATGACAGAGAAGGGAAATTTCGAGCTATTTGTGGTGGAGGACGATATGATAAATTACTTTCCACATTAGGAGGAAAAGACTTACCAGCAACAGGATTTGGATTTGGAGATATGGTAATAATGGAATTACTCGAAGAAAAGAAACTCCTTCCTGAATTAATTAGTAGTACAGAAGATGTTGTGATCCCATTGAGTCCAGATTTGAGGAATGTTGCAGTTATGGTTGCTGCAGCACTTAGGGATACTGGCAGAACAGTAGACCTAGTTCTTGAGGATAAGAAAATGAAATGGGCGTTCAAACATGCTGAAAGAATAGGTGCAGATCGTCTTGTTATGGTAATGCCGGAAGAATGGAAATCAGAGAAAGTTAGAATTAAAGATTTGCATACTGGAGAAGAATCTGATGTTTCATTTGAAGAATTATAATTATTCTTCAGGCTTATTAGAAACTAGAACTGCTGCCATTGCAAGGGCACCTAAGCCTGCTATTAGTCCAAAACCAGGTAATCCACTATCTCCACTACCACTTGCAACTTCTTCGTTAGGATCAATCACATCTGACACATTTATTATTGGAAATTTAACATCAACTTTCATTCCTTCTTGATTATTGGAATAATACATCTTGAATTCTCCACTACAATCCTGCCCTGGAATTGCGCATTCTAATCCATTATATCCAGGTTTAGAATATTGAATTCTAAAAATTGGATCTTCGCCATTAAAGCTCCATTTTACAGTATTATTATCGACAGGAATATCCCATAATATTTGCTCATCATCTCCGCTTGTTGATACAGCAGGGAACTGTCTTGTTGCAACATCCAAAGATCCTTTACTCAATGTGATTTTTAAATCCATACAAGCGCTATCATTACCGTCATCTTCACAATCTCCTGACCAAGTTGAAAATCCTAATTGAAATGCTATTGTTCCATTGGGATCTAGATGCATGTCTTCTTTGAGACTATCTTGTAATCTACATTGATAATCAACATTAACTTGAGAGCCTTGTGAAAATTCTTTCATTCCAAATCCCTCTTCGTGGGTTGCTGTATCATTGGAATCAAAATGAGTCCAGCAATTACCTAAATCTTGAGTTCCCCAAACATACATAGTTGCATTATCTATTGATGGTTGTTTAGGATCATCGGTAACTTGAGCCGTAGTCGGTGCGACCAAAGTCGATAGCGCTAGTAAAGTTGCGAGAACAATTGAGAGTGTGACACGCCCTGCTTCCATATTACCTACTCCCAACTGCTCTCGTTTGATACTTACCCTCACGTGTTCTTACTCAATCAAATCTCTGAAACTCACTTTCTGACTTATTTCGAACTTTTTTCGCTATATTTAGTGCTTCTCCAAGCATATCTGCACTGAGCATCTCATTATTGAGCCTCTCACTAATAACTCCTGTAATTATTGACATAACTTTGATCGTATCCCCAAAGGCAGGATCTTGCCTTGCTCCAAATATTACTTGTGCATTAGGGGAAAGTCTTGCTGTCATTAATTCTACAACTTGATTTGCTTGCTCTAAAGTCATATATGGGCCTCCAGTTACATGTATCAATGCACCAGTAGCTCCATCAATTTCAATATCTAATAGTGGATGATTGAGAGATTCATGAACTACTTCTTCGGGTCCTTGATCACTCTCTCCATAAAGCATCATAGTTACTCCACCACCTTTCATAATCGTTCTGACATCAGCAAAATCTAAATTAATCAAACTAGGTAATGTGATTGTTTCCACAACTCCTTTGACTATTTCAGCAATTAATTGATCCATTATGCTAAATGCTTCATCCATTGGAAGATTTGGTACGTAATGTAGGAGTCTATTATTGTCTAAAACAAGAACTGCATCCGCAGTATCACGAACCATATTCAATCCTTCTAATGCTCTTTTCATCCTCATTTTTCTTTCAACAGAAAATGGAGTAGTTACTACTGCAACAACTAATGCGCCAGCTTTCTTTGCTTCTTCTGCTACGACGGGGGCAATTCCTGTTCCTGTTCCTCCTCCAAGTCCGGCTGTTACGAATACTAAATCTGCACCATCGACTATCTTTGCGATGACATCTCTACCAGCTTCAGCACATCTACGCCCCATTGCAGGATCTCCTCCTGCACCTAAACCTCTAGTAATATGCCTTCCAACTAGTAATTTTTGCATTGCACGAGTATTGTCTAAATGTTGTTTATCAGTATTTATGGCGACCGTTATTGCGCCCTCAACTCCAATATGTGTAATACGATTCATAGTATTATTTCCAGATCCTCCACAACCGCAAACTAGTATTCTTGGATCAGGTGGTCCATATTCTTCTAATTCTCTATCAGTGAGTGCTGTTGGTATCCTTCTGGATGATATTCCATGGCTAGCAGAACCAACTGAACTCATAGGTACCTCTGCCATATATTTCTCCCCCATGCATCCCCGGCATTACTGCCTTACAAATCAACAGTGAATTCTTTCCCTTCTTAATAGTTGAGGGAAAGATCGAGTCCATACGTCTATTTTCATAGGTTATTTTTTTCACGGATTATCTTGATAATTTTTAATATAGAAAGAGATTTTTCGATTTCATTTAAGCTCATTAGATTGGAAAGCAAGATAAGGTAATGTATGGTCGTCTAACACATCCGAGCTTAGCTCAGTTGGCTAGAGCACCTGACTGTAGACTGGAAATAACAACTTCGGTTGTTGGCCAAATGGCCATCAGGGGGTCCCCGGTTCAAGTCCGGGAGCTCGGACCATCATCATTCAACCATATAATCTATAGTAAATTAATCTAAATGAATGTTAAACACTGCTCATGGGAAATAAATTTGCTAAAAAGAACACTCAAATAAGTAGGGACTTACCACCATTAGAGTGTTACAATGCAGTACTACGATTTATTTTAGTGGCAAGTAGGCTCTTAAAGGGATGTAATCTCGGCGACTCGCTAGGAGGTATACAAATGAGTCTAAACCAATATATTAGAGCCGTATGGAAGCAACCTAAAGAAAATATTCCAAGTCGACATAGAATCGCAAGGATGGCTAGCTGGAGAAAGGAACCAGTTTTCCAAAGAATCGAAAAACCAACTCGAATAGATGCTGCTCGAAGCGTTGGCTACAGGGCCAAACAGGGCGTAGTAGTAATACGAACTAGGATACGCCGTGGTGGATTAAGGAAAGGAAAAATTCACATGAAGCGTAAACCTTCTAAAGCAGGTATTACAAAGATAACTATGGCTAAATCTACTCAAAGAATGGCCGAAGAAAGAGCTAGCAAGAGGTATCCAAATTTGGAAGTACTTAACTCATATTGGGTTGGCCAAGATGGAAAAAATAAATTCTTCGAGATAATCATGCTAGATCCTCATCATCCGGTGATTAAAGCAGATAAACAATACAATTGGATTTCAACTGGTAGCAGTCACAGAGGCCGTGCAGCTCGTGGAAAAACTAGCGCTGGAAAAAGGGGAAGAGGATTATACAATAAAGGAAAGGGAGCAGAAAAACTCCGCCCTAGTCTCAAGGCTAATAGAAACCGTGGAAAATAATTTTTTCTTCCGTCATATTGATGGTTTGAACCGCACTGGTGAAGTCGATGGTTGACTACTACGTCTCAGAGATTCGTGGCCTTCCAGTGATTCTTCCCGACGGAAGGGTGATCGGAACTGTCAATGATACAATTGTAATAATTGGTGAAGACTCAATTAAATGTAGCCATATTTTTGTTGCAAATCCTCCTGATGAGATAGTTGAAGATGGCATTCATGTTTCCATACCGTGGCATTGGATTCGGTCGATTGGTGATGTTATTGTTTTACGCTGGTTTCCTCCAACTCCAATTCCTAGGGATTTATAATTTATTTTCGGAAGTGAAAAAATGATCGATTTTCATGTACTTGGGACATCCGGTTCAAGGCCAACTGGAACAAGATCTGTATCAGGAAATTATCTGTCTACACCTTCAGGAAGTATAGTTATTGATTGTGGCGAAGGATTTCAAGATAGACTTGTTAAACATGAATTAGATCTTAAAAAAAATCCAATAGGCATCCGTGCAAGAATTTCAAAAATTAAAGCAATATTGCTCACACACTCACATTTTGATCATTGTTGGGGTGTTCTACCATTTTTGAAAACCATGCAGTTAGATGGAAGGACAAAACCATTGACTATAATTGGGCCTACTACAAAAGAAGCCATTGATTGGGTAGAGGATAATTATGGAAAACCAATTCCCCTAGGATCAGGAATAAATCCATCAGACTTTTCCATTTTATTCAGGGAATGGAAATCACATCTTGAGAATAACTCTAATCAAAATAAATTTCCAATAGAGTGGACCCTAATTCCTGTTGATGGCTATGAACCAATTCAACTGCTGAGTCAACCACTTCCAAATGTCCACCTATCTGCAATACCTACGG
Source organism: Euryarchaeota archaeon UBA557 (assembly GCA_002503285.1). Lineage (GTDB taxonomy): Archaea > Thermoplasmatota > Poseidoniia > Poseidoniales > Thalassarchaeaceae > MGIIb-O3. Next base: position 17,901 of record DARI01000017.1, on the reverse strand, counting down.
TCCATGGGATAACTTCAGTAGGATGGTTAATTTCTATTGGGGGCAGTATAAGCAAAAGGATATTGATATCCGGAGACACTACAAAAAATGTACCTTCATTTAACAAATCTTCGCTAAAAGGGCCTTTGGATTTACTAATTCATGAAGCGACATTTACTAGTGAATTATCTGAAAAAGCAGAAAAACACGGGCATTCAACAGCCTTAGATGCTGCTAAAGCAGCCTTAGACACAAATGCTAATACTTTGGGAATGGTACATTTTAGTCCAAGAATAAAAGATATCGAAGTTCATGAAAATGAAGCTAGAAAACTTCATCTGAGGAGTATGGCTTGTCAAGACGGAGATATTTTTAGAATCAAAAATGATGACAAAATTATTCTAATGAGAAAGGACAAAAACTCCTGGTTTGAACATGATAATCAACGAACGTGATTGCGATACGGTTCAAAAGGTATGTCTAAACGGTTAAACAATGCGTAGCCGACCCGCAAGTATAATTGTTATTCTCATTTTACTCTCATCATCATCAAATATACATGCAGAATCAAAAGGAGTAATTTCAAATTGTATTAACTCTGATATTGATAATTTACCAGAAAGTTGGACATTAGAAGATCAAAGTTGTATTAGGATAGATTTAGGAGAATTAAATCAAAATACTGTAATGTCATTTAATATCTTGACAAGTGATGAAATAGATATTATCTTATTTCCTGCTAATTCTCTTCAAGTATATTTGAATGAACAATCATATCGAAGTGATGCAATTTGGCAAAGTGAATCAACTTTTGAATCATTTAACGGAGATGGGGAATGGCATTGGACCGTCCCAGAAGATAGAGAAAAAACTAGATGGTATATGATAATCGATAATTTTGCACATCCAGGGGATGACGGACTAGGCAGCCAAGGTGGCCAAGAATCAGAGGTTACATTCGATGCACAAGAAATTATTTCTGAACCATTCACTCTTTCTGACTCAATCATAAAACTGGGCACTAATAGCCAATCTATAGCACATGGGCCATTTGTTGTCGATGCTGGCTCATATGTAGAGATATTTGCAAGAACTATGGAAGGTAATCCCGATATTTTCATAATGACTGAAACACAAAAAGACCTATACACAAGTGGTGGAACTGCTGCTTCTAGGATATTAGAAGCAGATATGCTACAAGTATCTACTGAAAGATATCAACCATGGCTGGTATCAGAAGAATATGAAGGCGTTAATCTATATGTCATGGTCGACAATAGGGCAGGACCAGGAGGTGGAGGAGCAGGTACTACAATTACAGGCATAACTCTAACCATCACTATAAATCCAATCTTAAATCCTGTAATTTCCACACTTGATGATCGAGAAATATACAATGTTGGAGAAATTATTTCTTTCTCCGCATTAGAAACTCCCAATAGATCAAACCAAATTCAAGAATCAGGTTTCTCATGGGATGTCAATGGAGATGATATTGATGATTATTTTGGACCATACCTTGATTATAGCTGGGACAATCCAGATAATATATCTCTTAAGTTAAGCATAATTTCTACTGAAGGAATCATAAGTAGTAAAATATTTGCTCTAGAGGTTACAGATAACTCTCCTCCAAATGCATCTATCTCAGCCGATGGAGATATACAAAAAGGGTATAATCAAACAATCCTATTGAGTTCAACATTTTCAGATAATTGGGGAATTGATAGAATTGATTGGCTTGTCGATGGAAATGTAGAAAAAAGTAACTATTCCATTTCTAAATTCACATCTTCATTCTCTTTTATCTTTGATCCATCATATAATTCAGGTGAGCATATAATCGAATTTATTGTAACGGATAAATCAGGTCAATCTTCAAGTGATACGGTAAAGGTAATACTTTCAGACATAACTCCTCCTGTTTTTCGGGATTATCAAAATACTAGATCTCAAAATGTTGGTATGCCAATAAATTTCCAAATTGTCGCAGATGATTTTGAATCATCAGAAATCCAATATACTTGGATATTCAATCAGGGTACTGAAAATCAAATTCAATTTTCTGGTATGTCAGTGACTTATGATTTCAAGTCACTTGGGGCCCAAAGAGTAGTCTGCATAGCCGAAAACGAAGCCGGACTTTCTTCAGAAGCGGAAATTATTGTCAATATTTTTGAGTTAGAAATTGTAGATAATTCACTTGATACTACTTTCATCATATTGATAATAATATTGTTTTTATTAATTGCCATCTTTGTTTCATTTAAATTAATACAGAGGAAAGTAAAGATAAGGGTAGAAGAATTATCCAATCAAGAAGAAGAAACTATTGAAGAAAATTTACCTCCTACTGCTGAAGAACAGAAACAAATGTGGGGAGAAAATTCTATTATGTCTAATAATCAATTACCAACAGGAGATATTCAAACCTTGATTCCAGAAATTGATATAGAAGATTTATTAGCAGATGCACAAAAAGAAACCCTTCAAAGTACTAATAACTTTGATAGTAATCTATTAAATGATCTCTTAGATAAAAAGGAACCTAATACTTCTGAGGCCATATTAAAAGAAGAATCTATTGATCGTTTAATAAAGAAGAACTGTTCATCCTGTGATTTATTATTTTCAGTCCAACTTCCTGAGAATATAGATTTTGCACGAACTGCATGTCCAAAATGTGGTTCTATAGAAGATGTCAGCATTCTTTAGGTAAACCTGATAACCTACAAAGTTGATATAATTACTACTCATGAAGGGCAATAGCCTATATCAGACTTATTCTAGGTGGTAGCATGAGGAAGTACCGGTCTCCAGTATTCCCTCGATTTACGATGCATCCTTCGAAGCTTGCCATTCTTTTGGTATTCTTATTTTTATTACCATTATTTTCTCCGTTTACGTCAGTGGGAGGAGAGGCTAGAATTGAATCTAATGATTTTGAAATATTGGATGATTTAAATGACATACTCTCAGACAGACAGGATTTGATAAATAGAAATACAATAGGTTCTTTAGCACAACCTAAAATTGACGATATTTCAAATTCTGTTTATGAATCTGGAGATTCTGATGCACTCTCAAACATCGGCCAAGGAATTAATGACATCTCTTTAATTCAAACCTCGCCCCCTTCTCCAAATCATCCAGATCCATATGAGTTAGCGATAAGTGGGGCCAGTAGACCAGGAGATGTAAACAATATTTGGCAGACATTAATTAATGTCACAGACTATGTTATTTGGGCAAAGTATACTGGATTAGATGGAGAGGTTATAGAGACTTTCGAAACTGTTACCTTTACTGCTTCGTTATTATCACTTTTTAATTTTAACACAGATCCATTACTACATGCTATGGATGTTGATGACGATGGAGATGATGATATCCAAGTCGGACTCTCTGTTGCTTGGGAATTTGCAGGAGGTTGGGGCATCGATGGAGATACTCTCTGGATAGAGCCTGGAATCGTATTTTCTGTCAAAGTATTGGAAGATAGTGTGGATGATTCAGATTGGAATAATTTAAAATTTCTACAGGTATCTTTAATCAAAGCATTTGCTTATTCATCAAGTGAGTCAGTATTGGCACTTGGAGATGGTGAAAGTTATATTTGGGTAGTTGATTCTAGATTTACATCAGTACCATATGATTTTTCACTTGAGATAGGTATTGAGAGATTTTATTTCGATATTTCAGAAGCAAGTGTAGGATTATTAGCAGCTCTCACCCTTGGTTTGGTCGACCTAGGTCAAGATGAAACTGGAATAACTTTTGCATCAATAGCTGCACCATATTCAATTAGACTAAATAATGCTGGTCAATCGTCCTGTCCTTCAAGATATACTCCTTCAGAATTATATAATTATTCTCATGAAGATATAAATTGTGGCCTTTCAGTAGGTCTTGGGTATGTTCATTTTTCCCCTCCTAAATCAGATGAAACTAGGGATGTATGGGAATTGGCATATGTTGATGCTTCATTCCACCCCCACGGCGACTCCTCAGAACTCCCTTCCGAAGCTGAAATAGTAATTAGGACTGATTCTGTTTTACCTACTTCTACTGGATTGGAAGGTGATAAGAGTCTAACAACTATAGAATACTGGGCAGATGAAAGATCAGACGTATACTTGCACTTTCATGAAAATAGATCAAACCTTCCTCCTTCAGAATCTGATGGAGCTTTTGGAAATGTTACTGACTCATTAGGGTGGTTCAGAGGCATGCCCGAAGGATCAATGTCTGCAGGAGAAATATCCAGAATATTTCGTTTATTAGGTTCCGAAGACTCACCTGATTTACCAGGCGGTCAGCCAGACAGATTGGGATTAATAATCGGCGTTAAGAACTTTTCAAGAGATACAAGTCAGAATGTCAATGATCTAACTTTACCGATTAATCCTGCTGATCCGCCCAACAGTGTCATCCTTTTAAGATCAAAACAATCTATAGAATCTATTGATTATAATTCATGGTTTACTCGTGGAGGATTAAAAGAAGATCATAGAGCAATAAATGTTAATGCATCTTCAATTCCTACTTCATTATTGGTTTATGGTTCTTTTGAATTAGGTGGCTCCACTGATCCTGATACCAGTTTAGATAGCGCTACTGATTTAGATTTCATTTCAAAGGTAGTAGATTCTGTGATTTTGAATCTTGTAGATCTTTTCCTTGATACGGGAAATGTACTCAATGATGTTCCTACACTTATTGTAGATTTACTTAGTGGATCATCTAGTTCAGGTAATTTCGATGGGCAATCATTTAATCTATTGATGACTAATGATTTACGAGAATCAAGAATTATGATGCCCTTGGAATCGATTGAACTGAATATTGGATCATCTCCACATCCAACAATTTCAGGTGATCACATGATAATATCAAAAGATAAAAATTTAGGTATAATTCAAGCTGCAAATGGCCCAGTTGAGCCACTGGTACCAATTGCTGCTAGCCTAAGATTTGGTGGTTTTATGGCAGCATCATTGAGAGACAATAATGATACTAATCAACAAAAGATAGAACTGTTTACAGATTCAACAAATCCATTAGTACTTTCATTTATCGAATATGATTCTGCATTCATTGAGAACGCCTCACGCCATTCTATAATGTATTCAGATTTTCCAAATGAGATATCAATTATTGTGTCCGAAAACACTCTTCAATATTCTGCATCATCTGGAATTGACTCAGTAAAATATGCGGGTAATAATGGTGATCAATACCAAGCAGCCAATTTCATAGGTTTACCAGCATCTTTCACTTCAACATTCGGCGACATCATTTCTTGGAATTCAGATACTCCGATTACTACAATTGAAGCTCAAATAACAAATTCTACAATTCCCCTAACTATGACAGGAGATCACTTTCTATTTCATAACGATCCAAACTCAGAAAAGGTTAGTCTATCATCAAGAATTTCAGGATTAAAAGAAATTGGATGGATAACACCCCAAGAGGAAGGAGCCTTGGGATTAGCAGGAATGGGGACTGCATATATGTCTATTTCAGATCCAAATCCCATGAGGATTAATGTTGCTCAAGCCCCTACTGATAATGATGCCAATCTTTCCGTTTTGGCAGAGATTAATCCACTGCCCTCTTCATTATCTTTAAGGATACCAACTGGAACTGCTAACACTCCTACTCTGGCAGTACCTGACTTTGATACATCCAATGGTTTGTCCGGTATCGCAGCATTTATTAACGGATTCTCGGATTTAGGACGATCAGTTAATCAAGTATTGTCAGGTATTACAACTGATATTTCCACAGGCTCCGGCACAGGTTCTGATAACTTTTCATTTGGAATAGAATTAGACTCAAATTCCGAATTTGATCTTATTGTAGAATCATTTCATGGCCCTAAAAAAGAAGATAAGTTACCTTGGGTTCATGGTGTATCTTTTGAAGCAAACTCCAAAGGTATCGCAGATGGCTTTCATCTTCGTTTATGGATACCACGTCTCCCCCCTTCTGTGGAATTATCAATCTCAAAAACTACTACCGATACTGGTCAAGATTGGACGATTTTTGCAGAGTTAGATTTTTGGTATCCACAGCATAATGAATTAATGTTAGTTATGAGTGGAATTAATGGTCAAGATTTATTTGTTACTATGAAAGGATTAAGAATTGGAGAATATACTAAGTTAACTTTGGACTCGATATTTGTAATAACAACTATTGGTGAAATAACTGAAGTCTCTACTACTACTCAGTATGATTTGTCTAACCGCCTAGATTGGATACACATATTATTGATCAATAGGGAAGCCGGTTCTCGTACTGAAATAATGATAAAAGATATTCCTGAATCAGTTGCATTACAAGCAAGCCTAGGTACAGCAATATCAATTGATATGAATGTTCCAGAGCAATATCGCTCGTCTGAAGGCTTTGCAGTAGGATCAATGTTCATTCAACAAATGCAATGGATGGACGGATTCTGGTGGCCAGCAACAATTTTCTTAACAAATGTTCCTGGATCTATGAGCCTAACTACTGAACCTGATCTAAATTTTGATATTACTAAAAATCTAGCATTTCAGGGTACTCCTGTACTAGATTTTACAGCTTCTGATGTAGGGATGTCCCTATACATTGAAGCCTTTGGTCGCGCAATAAATACTAGAGGAGATGTTGTTTTACTTGCAGAAGGAATGACTGATAGGATGATAATTAAGCCAACAGACTCATATGGATTAGAAATAAGATCAGGAGGAAGTGGTGTTGAAAAAATATATATTCGTTTTAGTAATAGCCCAACAACTCCGCCAATTGTTATCGATGAAATGGAAGCATTGGGTGAGAATCTAAAGAGTGCTACCATACATATCCGAGAAATTGCCGGCCCATATTATAGTGTAATTGATATTGACGACGTCCAAGGAGGGAGGATCATAGCATCTGCAAAGATTTATGCAAATATAGGTGATAAGAACATAGGATTGAAAGGAGTACTTATTGATGCTCAAATAACGGGAGGTATTCCAACTGGTACAACATTTGGAATAAATGGATTAGCTTCAGATTTATCAATCCTTTCAATCATTCCAGGAGTGTCCGGTTCAACGAGGCACATAATGGCGCCAGAACCTCTTTCATCTGGAATTCTTACAGTCATATCTCTTATCGGAGGTGATAATTATGGGTCTTCTTGAAAAATTTAAAAGAGATTCTGATCAAGATCTTGAGGAAGAAATTGCTTATGATTTACTCGATAAATTGGAAGCTACTGGTGATAAAATATCTCCAAAAAGAGTAGTATTTGCTTCATTTGTTGCAGCATCATTACTCCTAATTACTATTTTTACACTAGTAATAGCAGTCCCTTATGATAGAGTTAGTGTAGATATTGTTTATCGCCAAGGAGGTTCCGGGCATGTAATTTTAGCCCAATTGGATAATCATGGAAGTAGGGAAATAACTGATATCTCTCTTACAATAAGATTTACAGATGCTGAAGGAAGTGAATTGGGAAGAACTGATTTTTTGTTAGACTCAATGGGGGCACATAGCTTCTATGCAGGAGATAACTTAGAATTAATAATAAATGGTGCTTCTGTATGGGAGGATTATACTATAGAAACATTACTTGAATACAATTATTATAATGGTAGAGGCGATGAAAGATGGACGCATGATGTTGGAAATTGGACAATGGAACTTTTCACAGACCGTGCACAAATCAAAATATTCTAGAGAAGGCTCAAACATGATTTCTATCAATTTTAATTTATCAAAATACCCATACTATCAAATCGGATATTAGGTGGCGATAAATTATGAATAAGCGCACTGTTATTTTGGTACTAAGTTTATTTTTAATTTCATATCTTCCTGTCTTTGACTATGATGATATTAAAAAAACACAAGAAATTGAATATTTAGACTCAGATTATTTGAGGACAGAAATCTCTCCAAATCCAGATACAATTAGTAATTTAGAAATATCTAATATTTATTTTGGACCTGAAGATAAAAGAGAAGTTAGAGCCGACTCATCTATAGGAATCTATACTGAGAATGGCCTAATACCTAGTGTTTCTATGAAATCAGAATTAACTAAATATCGCTCAGATTTAATGATAGTTCTGGTAGATGGTGATGTGGGATTATGGGATGCTAGAATCAAGATTATGGATTCAGCAAATGTGGAAATACGTTCTACAATTCCTCCCTCAGGTTTCTTAATTCAAGGTACTACTGATGAGTTAAATAAAATAAATAAATTACCCATTATATCTGCCAGTCATGAAGTCCCCGCTGGCCTTCTTATTGATTCAAATCTTTATAATAATAATTTTGATGATAATATCATTATCGAATTATCTGGATGGAAAGATTCTGATTTAATTAGATATAATTCTCCCGGATTAAATTTAAATAGCTCATTATCAGAAATAGCTTTAGAATGGATGATTAATCCATTTTCACCTCAAAATGGAACATTTATAGGAGAAATAGAAATAAATAACTTAGATGAAATAGTGATGAACCCAGCAGTTTCATATATATCTCCAGTTTTTGAAATTTTAACTTTTAATAACCAAGCTAGAGTTCACATGGGGATAAATACTGTAGAAAATACGTATGTAACGGGACTTAATGGAAGCGGACATTTAGTAGCCGTTGCTGATACTGGCATTGATCCAGATCATGGAGATTTTGGAAATAGAATTACACAAGTTGTTAATGTGGCTGGAGACTCTTCCACTGCAGATACTAATGATGGCCATGGCACCCATGTGGCATGTACTGTATTGGGAGATGGAACTAGAACTAGCGCATATGAAGGAATAGCTCCAAAATCAGAATTATATTTTCAAGCAATGGAAATAGACTCTAATGGTCAACTGTCTAATACTGGAATATATGGTATGCTAAACAGTGCTTATAATTCAGGAGGGGCAAGATTTCATACTAATAGTTGGGGTTCACAAACAGGTGGCTCATATACAACTCAATCCGAAGATGCTGATGATAGAACATCAACATGGGATCAATATTGGTTATATGAGGGAATGACAGTTTTATTTGCAGCAGGTAATGAAAAGGATGATGGCATATCCTCCCCTGGAACTGCTAAAAATGTCATAACTGTAGGAGGGCATGTAAATAGATACTCTGGTGCACCTGATGAGATGTATTATTACAGTAGTAGAGGACCTACTGATGATGGTAGAATTAAACCAGACGTAACAGGACCTGGGGACTATGTTAGGTCTTGTTTGGCCCAAGAAGCTGAAGATTCTTCAACAAACATAGGAGACTCATACTACATTGAATACAGTGGAACTTCAATGGCAACTCCTGCTACTGCAGGGGCATCAGTTTTAGTTAGAGAATATTTGATGGAAATTGCAGAACGTCCAGCACCACAAGGTTCCCTTGTCAAAGCAATGCTTGTTTTAGGTGCAATAGATATGGGTACTAGGGATATACCTAATGGTGATGAAGGATGGGGGAGAATAAACCTTGTAAATACCTTAATTCCAGATGAAGATATAGGTATTTTTGTCGATGATAGATCTAGACTTTCAAGTGGACAAGTTAATGAATATACATTTGATGTTACAAGGGCAGGAGAACCGCTCAAGGCAGTACTTGCATGGTCTGACTATCCCGGTTCTAGTAGTTCTAATATACAACTTAGAAATGATTTGGACCTTGAAGTAATATCTCCAAATGGGCAAATCATCTATCTTGGTAATGATTTTAATAATGGGAGATCAACAACGGGAGGGTCCAAAGATAATCGAAATAATGTTGAGGTTGTGCTTATTGACAGTGCAACTACAGGAATATGGACAGTCAAAGTCCGGGACTCTCAGCATGGTGGAAGCCGTACCTATCAATCATATTCAATCGCCATAAGGGGCGTAAATGTAAATGATTTAACGCCCGATCCTACATTTATTCCAGGGTCATTTGAGATATCAACTCCAATACCTCAGGTTGGCGAAGAAGTTGAAATTTCTATAAGTGTACAAAACCAAGGTGCAGGTTCATTCACTGGAGTGCCAGTTGCAGCATATGCAAATTCCAATCCAATTGGTATCCAAACAATTAGTATGTCTCCGGGAGGTTCAGAAGAATTATCATGGTCTTGGACTCCAATTTCCGATGATGAGGGAGAGGTCGAAATTTCTTTTTATATCGATCCTAATGATATATTAGAAGAACTTTCAGAAGTAAATAACTTCGTTTCCACTCTAATACTTGTCAGTACTCCGGGGATTAGAGTTTCTTCTGAAAATCATATAGTTAGGCTGGGAGATGCTGCAGATTCTACTACACAATGGGAACTTATTGTAACTAATACTGCTTTATTTGAGACAAACGCTACAATATCTGTTTCCGATCCTGTAAGAATTAGGGACGGAGTCACCTTTGAATGGTTCCGCTCTTTTACAAATGTTAATTTTAATTTAGATGCATCTGAAAATATTGATATTACTCTCACAATGGCTCATCCAGCACCACCTCAACCAGGATTATACAAGATGATAGTTACTGGGAACGATATAGAAAATAATCTTGATTCAGAACTAGAAATATACTTCGATGTTCCAGTTTTAGCTCAACCTCAAGTAATACTACCTTCCGAAGAAATCATCGTCAGCTCTTTTTCAGATACAAAGTTTTCTTTTGATATTAAAAATAATGGAAACGGGGCACAAACATATGACGTATCACTAATCTCTCCAGCAGGATGGGATTTAGGGTTTGATAAAATTGGACCTTTTGAAGGGTCAGCATATGGATCAACTGGAACCTTGGTTAAAGGTGATTCAGTATCGATAGAGGTTACGATTGAATCGCCAGGAGTTATGATTAATGCAGGAAGTGAATTTATAGCAGATTTAATAGTTGAATCTAGAGTAAGTGATGATGTATGGGAAATTGAATTACCTCTAATAGTTGAAATATTTGATGATATTCAAATATCTTTAGATTCGAATGATATGCCACAACAGATATTATCTGATGGTAACTATGAGTTTATGTTGGAAATATTAAATGATGGAAATAGGGATATATCTATTCAACCTATTCAACAAACATTGCCCGGAGGCTGGACTTTATCTGGTCTAGATGAAATAACAATAGAAATAGGTCAAAAATTGTATTTCCCTGTTTACATATCGGGTAATGGCAAAGCTGTGAGTGGTGAATTAAAAATTAGATTTATTTCAGATGATGGATTTTCATCAGATTGGAATTATTCTTTAGATGTAATATCAGGTGCAATACCAATTGTTGATTTTTATAAAATCGAAATTCCAAATGGACAATCTTCTGATGATCCACTAGGCGTTGATTTCCACCCAGTAGGTACTCCTTTTGATCTAGGGTGGACCGTAACTAATCAGGGCACGGTAAGTTGGCAACCCAATGCAATAATCGAATTACCTAATTCAGATTGGAGTTCTTCATGTTCCATATCTCCACAAAAAGTGTATCCAGGAGAATCATCTAGAGTATGGTGTACATTAATCATACCTATTTCTGCCGAGGCTAATTCTGAACCAGAAATAACATTAGTTATGGAAGATGGAGGAGTGGAAATACGTAATCAAATATCACTCCTAGTAGAAGAAATAATGCAAGTAAGTTGGACTTTAATTCAACAAAGTGATGTTTATGAAGATTCTTCAAACACTATGTATTTTGAATTACAAAATACGGGTAACACTGTAATTTCAGACAGAATATATGCATTTGGACCTAGTGGATGGGATGTTAGAATTTTAGATGGAATTATGGTAAATTTACAACCAGATCAAATTAAATCTGTACAAATAGAATTTACACCAGATAGCGGCACAGATGGCTCATTAATTTTGACTTTGGGCGATTCAGCTCCTAACTCCGACAATAGTAAGAATATACCCGTAGTTGTCAAGGGTATAGATTCAGACAACTCACCACCATTCTTTATAATAGGATTATTTTCGTTAATATTATTTACATTATTGGGTGGATCAGTATATTTATATCAAAAAAATGATAAAGATATAAAGAGTATATTTAAAAATGTTAATACGCCAAAGAAAAAAGTTGAACCAGAACTTACTTTTGCTTCCGAAGAAGAAGTTAATGTAGAATTTTCTCCGACTAATGAGACTTCAAATAATTTAGAAAAATATGATGAATATCCCGGTTGGTTATGGGATTCTGAAAAAGAGACATGGATTCCAGATCCCGAGCACGCTGATGTATCATAAATCTCCGTATTACAGTTTTATTCTAAATTTTAACTAATATAAAATAATAATTTTGATACGCATTTATTCAAAAGTCCTTTGAGTAAAGATTGATTCCGACATATGATGAGGAACAATTCAGCGGTCACGGTTTTTATCACTTTGATGCTAATTTCCGTCTCTCTTCCATTAGTATCTGCTTCCGTTAGTGTCAGTTTATCTGCTAGCCCAACTAGTCAATCTGCAACTTCAGATGATGCTGCAGAATACACCATAACAATTCAAAATTCTGGAGATGATGATGCTACTGTGTCGCTATCAACATCTCAAGCCGCTGATTGCAATGGTTATACTTCAACTCTTGAAGATCAAGTTGTTTCCGTTAGTTCAGGATCTTCAGAATCTACTACACTTACAGTTTCCCTGGGTGAAAGTGCAGGAGATAGTTGTGAAACAACTGTAACTGCGTCTGCAGTAGGGCAAGCGCCGACAGATACCGATACTGCTGACATAACTGTCGAAACCTCTAATGAAGATGGAGGAGGGCAATATTCAGTTAAAATAACTGTAAAGGACAACGATCCTCAATTAATTAATTATGATAGCGAAGAAGATGGCGATCAAGTAAAGTGGGAACTTATTATTGAAAATACTGGTGAACAATCTTCAGCCATGCAAATAGAAGTAACATCGGATAGTGATTGTGACTCGGATGGACTTAGTGCCACTTCAGACAAACAAACAACTCAAAGCTTAGGAGAAGGAGATACTGAAGAGGTGGAGATAACGGTAGATATACCCGACGAAGGAGCCACTGAAGCAGATTCTCATTGTTTCATAATAAAAGCCACTGCTGCTCAGGATCCTAATGCTGCCGATAGGGCAGAAGATAATATTACTCTAACCGTAAAAATTCCACAATTAAAAGAATGCGACGCATCCTTACAGAAAACTGCACATAGTCTAGAGCCATTAGAATCAGCAACAAATTCTATCTCTTTGACAAATATTGGTAATACGGAATGGACTGTCACTGCTGCCGCAACTTCTGATGATTATGATGTTCAAGATTGGGTTGATTTTGATGCACCACTTAGTAAATTACTGAGTGAACCCGGAGGCACTCAAGACTCCCATACATTTAGTTTCACAATAACTCCAGATGATTCTGTAGAACCTGGCACTATTCCAGTATATATTCAAGGACGAGCAGGAACATCAGTTGGTTGTGAAGAAATATTGTATGTTACTGTAGGTCAAAATAAAGATGCTTCTTTATCATTGAGTACAAATAAAGTATCCAATGTCGAACCAGGTTCTACAGAAAGAATCCAAGTTTTTGCGGTAAATACGGGCAATGGTCAAGATACATTTGCATTAGGAACTAATAATCTCCCATCAGGCTGGCAAGTCTCTTTGTCTCAAAGTAGTGTGACAATAGATGGTAAGCACTGCGGCCCAAATAATTGTAATAAACAGAGTCTGGATGCAGATATTCAAGTGCCTAATGATGCATTAGCAAATGTCCAATATAGCTTCACATTTTATATTAATTCTGGAGGTAATCAACATGATTCTATATCTCTTGATGTTACTGTGGCAGCAGTTCATTCTGTAATAACTACACTTCCTTCAGACTCACAAACTGGTAAATTTACTCAAATTGTTCAATTCCCGTTAAGTATAAAGAATACTGGTAATATCCGAGATACATTGGTGTTAGATGTTTGCAATCCAAACATAAATAGCTCATGCTCAGCACCTGCATGGAATGCCTCTTTCTCAAACCAACAAGGAAATACAATATCTAGCTTAAACTTAGATCCAGAGGAGATTGGGAATATATTTGTTGATGTTCAAGTAGAAGATCCATTTGACAATAGTGAAGAATATTTCGAGATTAGAGTTGGCATTATTGGCTCCAGTTTTCAATCTACTGAACTTGTAAAAGTAACTGTCTCAAATTATAATTATAGCATGGCAATTTCTTTTGAAAATCCTGGAGATAGCCCAAGCTCATCTGAACTTTCCCTTCCTCCAGGGGGGTCACATAGTACTTCTTTTTGGATTAATAATACAGGTGATGGTGGAGTTGATGAAGCTATAATTTCAATAAATGGCATGGAGTCTTCAGTACTTAAGTCAATAAAACTGGATGGAGTAATTACAAATGGTGAAATATCTATTCCTGCTAATTCTAGAGTTTTGATTGAAATAGAACTTGAGGTTATCGAAGGTGTTGAAAGTGGAAACTCAGGAACTATTACTGTCAGCGTTTCTTCAAAGAAAAATACTGCCAAAATTTCTTCGATAACATTCAACATTGATGTTATTGTAATTCATGATTTACAGTATACTATGGATTCATCTCCAGAGGAGTTAACTGTAAAATATCCAGAAAGAGCCAGCTTTATTATCTACGTTACTAATAATGGAAATGCTATTGAAAATGTGGAAATAATTACTCCAGCACCTCTGAGGGAATGGTCCGTAGACGTAGTTCCTGATGACTTCAATCTTAATCCGGGACAAACAAAACAACTAGAGATTAGAGTTACTCCTCCAGTCGGTTTAAACCAAGATGATACCTATAAATTCACAATAATTATACAACCTGAAGATACTCCTGTCGCAGGACAACCAATAGAATTGATTGTAAATGCCGAAACATCCTCGATAAATTTAGCAAATGGATTAATAGGTAAAATTCTTGTTTACAGCTCAATTATATTTGGGTCTATTTTAGTCCTCACTTTGTTTTTAAGGTCAAGAAAGGAGAATAAAATAATCTCTGAAACACTACTTTCTAACCAGCAAGATTGACTCTAGTTCAGATTCCTTGCCGGATACACTTATGTTTAGTTTTCAGGTGGGCAGGATGTTGCCCTCTGCTGGGCGACGTGGTGTCCCTATGTCCGTACCTGAAGATTATATCGCTGTTGCAGTTATGGCACTGGTTGGAATAGGTTTTCCTGTAGGCAGTTTCATCGCTTCTAGATTACTCAGGCCAACTCCAAATCCTAATGATAAAACTCAGCTAAGATCATGGTTATTACCTGGTTATGAAACAGATCAGACTCTATATGTTAGGCGTCATAGTACATACGAATGTGGTTCTGAACCAGTTGGAGATGCACATATCAATTTTCATTTCCAATATTATTGGTATGCGATAATATTTTTAGTTTTTGATATAGCATTCATGTTTTTAGCATTCGGTGGCGTCATAACAATCCAAAAAGGAGGGATACTTTTGTCCGATTCAGAAGTTTACAGCGCTTTATTCACACTTGTTATTTTCATGACGTTAATGAGCCTTGGTGTTTGGCATGTTTTCAGGAAAAGAGGCAGAATCTACATTTGAGGGAATATAATGTCAGAAGATGGTCAAAATTATACAATGTTTAGTAGCCGCATGTTGGTTGATACTGTTGGAGATACTACTGATGCCGCATTGGAGGCTAGTGGCCTCAGGGAGGTAATTGGAGTTCTTGCTGGGAGAATATTCAATTGGGGACAAAGGAAATCACTTTTTCCATTACATTTAGGAATAAAATGTTGTGCTCTTGAAATGGCTGCTGCAGGGGCTAGTCGTTTTGATGCAGAAAGATTTGGTGTTTTCTTCCGCTCTAGTCCGCGGCAATGTGATGTATTGCTAGTAAATGGCCCTATTACCAAAAAGTTTGCAGATCCTATTGTTCGATTATGGGAACAAATGCCAGAGCCAAAGTGGTGTATTGCAATGGGTGAATGTGCAATTTCAGGCGGCCCGTACTTTCAATCATACAATGTACTAGAAGGCGTAGATACAGTAATACCTGTTGATATTTATATTCCTGGATGCCCTCCTCGGCCAGAGGCATTAATTGATGGCTTTGGAAAACTACGAGAAAAAATTATCCGCATTGGTGCTGTTCCAAGCCACGCTAGGACTGATGGCGTTGCACCTATAATAATCGGAGATGAGTGAGGAGATTCTTATGAATGGAGTATCTGAAGAATCGCAGATTTCTGCCGCAGAAGATTTAGTAAATGAAATAGGCACAATGGAAGGAGTTTCTGCTTTTGTAGATAAGAGAACTAGTGGAACTCAAGTCAGGCCAATTGTTAATCTCACAGTCCCTCCTGAAAATTGGCGTAAAGTTGCAGAATCTATGTTTTCAGATCATGGGATAGATTACTGTTCAATGATTACTGGCATACATTGGCCTGAATCATCAGATAAACAATGGGAAGTAATATACCACTTTCTCAGAACGGGAGTCAAAAATCCTCCTATTGTAGATGGTGTAGTTGAGCCAATAATAACTGATTCTTCACAATTACAAGGATCGGACGTACCATTGGAAATTCAGATAAGTATACCATTACAAGAAACTAGAAATCCCAAAGTCGCTAGTATTCAAGATATATGGGTTGGTGCTGATTGGAATGAAAAGGAAACATGGGATTTAGTTGGTATTGATTTCGAAGGTCATCAAGGTATGCGTCGAGTACTACAACCACACGAAACTCCTAAAGGATATCATCCATTACAAAAACAGCATAAATTAAGGTACCATAACTTTGAAGAAATGTATGATGATGTTCAAGGTTTCAAAAGAAAACCAGCAGATTCAGAGAAAGTTAAATGAGGTGAAAAGATGGCAGAAATGTGGATTTCAATGGGCCCACAACATCCTATGACCCATGGTCTATGGACGTTAAAGGTGAAAGTTGATGGAGAAACTGTAGTCGATACTGAACCTGATCTAGGATATATTCACAGAGGTGTTGAAAAAATATGCGAAGCAAGGAATTTTACTCAGATAACAACTTATTGTGACAGATTATGCTATGCCAGCGCCAATACATGGTCTCATGCTTACATTTATGCGGCTGAAGATTTACTTGGAGTCGAAGTACCAGAAAGGGCAGAATACATCCGTCTTGTAGCAGTTGAATTACAGAGAATAGCAAGCCATCTCATGTGGTTAGGAGCATATGGCCCTGATATTGGTAATCTAACCGTCATGGTGTGGTGCCTACGTGAAAGAGAGATGATGATGGATCTACTCCAAGAGCTCGGTGGTTCAAGAATGCATTACAATTTTCCAAGAGTTGGAGGAGTAAAACGCGATTTACCACATGGTTTTGCAATGAGGGCACGTCATAAATTACGACTATTTTTAGATCGTATCCAGGAATACGAAGCACTCTTTGATGAAAGTACGATATTCCTAATACGCAGCCAAGGTGTCGGATATGCAAAACCAGAAGAGATGATCAACCATGGAGTATCTGGCCCTAATTTGAGGGCAGGAGGAGTAAATCACGATATTAGGACTTCTCATCCATATTCAGTATATTCAGAGCTAGATTGGGCTCCTGCAGTTGAACGCTCTTCAATTAAAGGGGCCGACTGTTATGACCGTTATCGTATAAGGGTGGAAGAGATGAGGCAGAGTGCTAATTTAGTATTACAAGCCCTTGATAAAATGCCTGGAGGGGCTGAAACTTATCACGAACCTGGTGATCCTAAAATTCTAGCAAAGGCACCCTCACGTGCTCCAGAAGGAACCTCTGGATCTCACCATTTTGAAGATAGCAGAGGTGAATCAATGTTTTACTTAGCAGGCGGAGGAGAAGGAAGAGGCAAGATGCCTTATCGAGTATCCATCAGATCTCCAATATTTATTACAATTCCATATGC